>JAOTVA010000201.1 GCA_029863645.1 Gemmatimonadota bacterium | reverse complement strand
AACTCTACCTGTCGCTGCTCAAACCCTATGTCATCCAGTTCCCCAAGCCAGCCGCCGAGGTCACTCCGAAGGTCCGTATTCTGGATCCGCTCTAGACCGCCAGTCGATATCAGGGTCGCCAGAGCACCGAACGCCGGATCGAACATCTGAAAGCCTTCAATGGGTAAGGCGACGATGAGCCCCAGGGAGTCGGCAGGAATCTGTGACAGGCTTGGTTCTGAGCGGCGCTGGAAAGCCGCCAGGTGATCGATCGTGAGCTGATTGTAGGCGGTGACAGAATCGAGTTGGACGCGCGCAGCCTCGAACTCAGCCACGATGGCGTTCAGGATATCGTCGATCCGCTGGCGATCATCTCGATCCGTCCACCAGGCATCAAGGGCGAACGCGATCAATATTGCCGCCAAGACAGCCGAACCGTCGCGGACCATTCGCAACGCTGAGGACCGGAATCTCATTGGGCCTGGGTCGAACGGCTCTGTGGGCGGCATCGCACCTCGTAAGGTGTTTGAGGCTGAGCTTTCTAACGTCCCGGAATTCTGCTGCCGCACCCGCTCGTCCGCCAGCGAGCGCTAGCGAGTTGCCCTTCCACCCATATGCGGTCAGCAGCAATTCCTTGTTATGTAGCCCCGCTCATGCTTGCCCACCAGCATAGGTGCCAAGATGATTCTCCCTCTTCCGGACGTCCCCCGGGAAGTGTGTCTTCCCGGCCAGGCGCGAGCACGGCAAAAACCCAGATAGGCGGGATCATGGATTGGACCGCGATTGGAGCGGTAGGCGAACTCGTCGGAGCCGTGGCGGTCGTTGTGTCGCTCATCTACCTGAGCCGTCAGGTGCGCCAGAATACGCGCGCCCTGAGGACTGCCAACGCTGCTACGGTAAAGCAGAATTTCCAGACCATCGCCCGGGCCTTCATTACGGATCGTGGCGCCTCCGACATCGTCCTTCGGGCCATGAAGCGCGACGAGCTATCCCTGGCGGAGAAGTTATCGGCCTACGCGTGGTTCTTCGACCTGCTGAAGAGTGGAGAACTCGCCTACTCTCAATACCTCTCTCAAGATTTGGACGAGGAGGTCTGGGATGCGTCCTTGCAGTTCTTTCTCGCCTACTGGACGACACCTGGAATGAGGGAGTACTGGAACGACAGGCGGCACGCGTTCACGCCCGATTTCCGCGAGGCGATGGAAGGGTGGCTCGAGTCTGGCATCGGTCGACTCACCCAATCTGACGAGTTGTATTCAGCCGTTGATCAGGGGACGACCGGTCCAAAGCCCTGAGGCCACGACAACCCCTGCCGTACAGTTCAACCCAAAGGCTACATAACGACTCGCGATTCTGCTGCGCCGCCCGCACCCCCGCAAGCGCGTAGCGCGTACCTACCCCCTCTTCGGCGTCAGTAGCAATCGCTTGTTAGCTGGCGCGGAGTCCGCGGCAACCCACTAGTCCGCCGAGTCTGACACCCAGAGAGTTCCGGACGTGATCCGCTGCTCAGGAGGCGACAACCCATCCACAAACGTCCGAAAGGCGGGGGAGTAGAGGTCAGACCGCTTCGCCCAGTACTCGCTCCATCCTGGTGACGTGAAGTAGTGGCCCGCCGCCGCCTGCCATCCCGACCAGGTACCATCGTCCATGATTCCTGATGTGTGGTAGAGATGAGCACTCTCAATGAGCTTCCCAAACTGGGTGGCAAGGTGAAGGAACCGACTTCGCTCTGACTGGGTGAGTTCTGAGCCGCCTTCGATGCCAATATTCCAGATCCGATTGAGCTCGGCATCCTGAGCTAGTGGCTGGGTGAAGCCGCGCAGATTGGCCGCCAAGGTCTCCCCGCCCGTAACCCTGGCTACCCGGCTTCCGTGACGCACCTGGCCAGCCAGATAGAGCAACGACACGACCCCCGCAAGCGCGTAGCGCGTACCTACCTCTTCTTGGGCGTCAGTAGCAATCGCTTGTTAGGGAGCGGCGCCGGCCCGACCCTTCATGGTCACGCAGCGGATCAGCCGCATTTAGACAGGGGTGTCCCGATGTCGGTAGTCGAGTGGGCGCAGGTCTTGGGCAGCATTGGCGAGTTCGTCGGCGCCATCGTCGTAGTCGCCACCTTGTTGTACCTCACGCGACAAGTGCGAATAGGGTCGAGGCAACTCCAGCAGCAAGCGCACCTGAGTTCGACAGAGCAGTTCATTCGGTTCCTGGAGTTGGTGGCGGGGTCAGAGCAGGTCTCCAATGTCTGGGCGAAAGGCCGGGACGCCACAGCGGACTTGACTCCCGCCGAGACTCTGCAATTTGAGCTGCTCGTGAGTCTCGGACTCTCGGGGGTTGAATACCACCTCCGTGCATCTGAAGACCCGGACAACGACCCCGATACGCCCACTTGGGCCTCGATCATAGGGTACTATCTCGCGTTCCCGGATGCCGCTGGATACTGGGCCCAACACCGCCAGCACTTCTATCCGGAGTTCGCCGAATGGGTCGAGCGTGAGGTTTCCCTCCCGAAGCCCACTCCGAGCGTCAGCGGCGTCAGCGCTTCCGCCACCGCTCCCTAACGTCGCGGAATTCTGCTGCGGCACCAGCACATCCGCCAGCGAGCGTAGCGAGCTGCCCGCTACGGTCGCGCCGACAGCAGCAATTCCTTGTTAGAAAGCGCGTTGGTCGCTGATCGCGTGGGTCGTTACCGACCCCATCGATTCGTCCCCACTCGACTCTCTCGACGGGCGTCCTAGTCCGCAGTGAGCAGTCGCGCCCAGCAGACGCAACTAGCCGCGGCTCACAGTGAGGTGAGCGCCTTCTTCAGGTCATCTGCGTTCATCACTGGGACGAACTCGACTGCGGCCTCGGCGCCCTGGAACAGAACCTCTGCAATACCGGGGATGTCCGATGATTCCTTCATGTCGAAGAAGATCATTCCTGCCCGGTCTCCCCCTTCCGCGAGAAAGTACGCCGCCTCTGGCTGTAGCCGCTCCATAAGCGACTCGATAATCGTTCCCATCGATCCGTCGTGCACCATTTCGTTGCCCTTGTCCGCGGGCACCGTCCATCGGAGCATCATGCGCATCGTCAACTCTCTCAGTTCAATTGCAGGAACTGGCAATTGACGACTGCGCGGTCCGCATCGAAAGAGGTGAGTCATGATCACCGCCGGGCCACCCGGAGCCCGCGCTCCGGCACAGATATCCCCGCGAGCCCAATGGTCGATGCCGATCGTCCCGGTCGGCTTCCTCTGTGGGCCTGACCAGGAGCGCTTTCTAACGTCTCGCGATTCTGCTGCGCCGCCCGCACCCCCGCAAGCGCGTAGCGCGTACCTATCCCTTCCTCGGCGTCAGTAGCAATCGCTTGTTAGAGAGAGTCACCCGCCTGCAGCGGGGTGCCCTCGATCACGATCCTGATCCAAGGTATGCGTCGACGTCACCGATGAGCCTGTCCAGTCCGTCGACGTATATTGTCATTAGCTCTTGGTAGTACCTGTTCCAAGACGTCGCCAGATAGTCGAGGCGACCCCGGAGCTCGGTGAGATCATTCGTGGGTCGGCTGCGAAAGGCATCCCACACGGCCGGGACAGACTCGATCATCGTTGCGTTCAGAAGTTCGTCGTAGTCGTTCCCATTGTACTCGACTCGCGCAACCAGATTCTCGTAGTGATCTGCGACTCGCACCACGAGCTCGGGGTCCTCAATTGCGGCGAGCAGCCCTGTGGAGGAGAGTGCGGTCCAAGCTCCTTTCCGGGGATAGGCCGTGGGATTGGAATAGCCTAGGCGTCGAATGACCACGCCAACTGAATCCGTGGGCATTGTACTCGGGCTCCCCAACCACCGCGCCAGATCCGAATAGTCCGTCGCAATCTGGACTTGCGCGTCCAACACCTCTTCGGCCTCGGCCCGATCCAGAACCAGTTCCCCGCGGAGTTGCCGTAGTGCCTCTCTGGCCTCGTCCTGGCGCCCCCGCTCTGCCGAGACTCCCTCCAGGACGATCGCGACGTACACAGACGCGAAGATCAGCAGCGCCTCGCCAAGTAGCCGTGCCCACGGCACCCTGCCGCCACGCACACTCGCATTGTCTGAAATTCGGTCTCCCTTTTCTCGGCGCCGAACGAGCCTGCCTCGAATCGACTCTCTCTAACGGCTCGGAATTTTGCTGCCGCACCCTCGAGTGCGCCAGCGAGCGTTAGCGAGCTGCCCTCCACGGTCGCGCGGACAGCAGCAATTCCTTGTTAGGGTGCGACGGTTGGCTCGTCGCTCAGCTTTCGCTCGCCCGCCTTCTCAGCGAAGTGCTGGAAGTCGTCCATGATGCTAGCGTGACGAATCTGAGCCGGCGTACCGGTCTCGAGATGTTCCCGGAATTCGGCGCTGAACCACTCACCGCGAACCTCCCACCAGTCTCGGAAGCCAGGAGTACCCATCACGTGCCCCAGGGGCCCTCCGACTGAGCGCCACGCCCATTCGTCCACGGCGCCGTCCTTCCAGAAGTAGAAGGCCTCTTCGTAGAGCCGAAACAGGACGAGCATCATTGTGGAGAGCTTGATGCGTTCCTCATCGGTCGTGAGATGGCTGAAGCCTTGGTTCCCCCGACCCCAGATCTCCGCAAACCCCGGCTCGAACGCCAATCCGTAGAGAAGCTCGTTGAGCTGTCTGAGAACCGACTGCGCGGCGGCCTGCTTCGAGGCGATCGTGCTGCTTCGGACCGACCCGGCGAGATACACGAGCGAGGCGATGACCCCGATCGCACCCAGGATCTCACCAACCGCTCCGACCACAGTCCAGTCCAAAGAGTTGTCTCCCCGTCCGACGGATTCCTCGCG
>JAOTVA010000057.1 GCA_029863645.1 Gemmatimonadota bacterium | reverse complement strand
CGGGGCAAACGCTCATCGACTGGGCAGAGCGGCTCCCGAAGCTCCTCGTCGCACGCACGTGCTCGAAGGCGTACGGCCTCGCCGGCCTACGCTGCGGCTTCGGAGTCGCCAGACCGGAGGTCGTCCTCGAGATCGACAAATCCCGAGGGCCGTACAAGGTGTCGCGGCTCGCGGCCGAGCTAGCGGCCGCCGCCCTTCGCGACGAGGACGGTTGGGTGGCGCAAACCGTCGCGGAGTGCATCGAGAACCGAGGCCGTCTTTCGGAAGCGCTCTCGGCACGTGAACTCGATCAACTCCCGACTGCGGCGAACTTCATCCTGTTCTCAGCGCCCTCCGGCTCCGCCGCCCGGGACGCGTCGGCCCTGCGGGAGCTCGGCGTACAGATTCGCCCGTTCACGGGAGTCCCCGACCTGGACGAAGCACTCAGGGTCACGGTCGGCCCGTGGCCGCTCGTGGAGCGGTTTCTCGCAGCTCTAGACACCCGGTTACGGGAGGTCCCTTCCCCATGAGAATCGCGCTCTACGACTACGGCGCGGGCAACCTGCACTCGCTAGGAAAAGCGCTCGAGGGTGCGGGGGCTGACGTCGTCGTCACGGCCGACTGGTCAGAGGCGCTGGGCATGCAGGCGCTGGTCTTGCCAGGCGTCGGGGCGTTCGGCGCCGCGGCGCGCGCGCTACCCGATGACCGCAGTGGACTCAGACAAGCGCTGGCGGATGGGCTTCCCTGCCTCGGCATCTGCCTGGGCATGCAACTCTTCTTCGAGACCTCCGAGGAGTCACAGGGAGACGGCATCGGGCTCGTGCCCGGCACCGTCGACCTTCTCGATGCGCCCATCGTCCCGCAAATGGGGTGGAACGACGTCGAGGTCGGCAACGACCCCATCTTCGAGGGCGTGGACTCGCTCGTCGCGTACTACGCGAACTCTTATGTGTGCGTGCCGGACGATTCGGCCGAAGAGATCGCGTGGTCCGAGTACGATGGTCGACGCTTTGCAGCCGGGGTCCGTCGCGCCAATACGTGGGGCCTCCAGTTCCACCCTGAAAAGAGCTCTGGGCCCGGTCGCCGAATCGTCGCCAACTTCGTGACCGTCGCGCAGGAGCTGGTCCGGTGATCGCGGCACCGGCAGTCGACCTCCAAGGTGGACGATGCGTGCAGCTCGTGGGCGGTAGGCCCGACGACGTCCGCGTTTCGCTACCCGACCCCGTCGCTCAGGCCGAGCAGTGGTACGAGCGTGGCTTCGGCACCCTGCACGTGGTCGACCTCGACGCAGCACTCGGCACAGGCGACAACCTGGACCTGATCATCAGAATCGTCACCACCACGCCGGCGGAGACTCAGGTCGGCGGCGGCATCCGTGACGTAGCCCGGGCGCGGGAACTGTTGGGCGCCGGTGTCGATCGCATCGTGGTCGGCACGCGCGCGTTGGACGATCCGGACTGGCTGGCCGGGCTCGCGGGGGAGTGGCCGGGGCGAGTCATGGTGGCCTTGGACACGAGGCACGGGCGCATCCTGCGAAAGGGATGGACGGAGGAAACCGGCCTCGACCTCGCGAGCTATCTTCCGGGCCTGTCGGCCCTCTCGCTCGCCGGCATCCTCGCGACCGACGTGGGTCGAGAGGGGCGCCTGGAGGGAATCGACCGGGAGGCGGTGGGCGAGACGATCTCACTGAGCCCGCACCCCCTGTGGGCGTCGGGAGGCGTGACCACGGTCGAAGAGCTGGAATACCTGGACGAAGCGGGCGCGGCCGGGGTCGTGCTCGGGATGGCGCTGTATACGGAGACCCTTGATCCAAGCGATGTCGCGACCCGGTGGGGAAGCGGCGCAAACATGGTGAAGGACCGATGAGCAAGCTGAAGAGGGAAACCAAAGAGACCCAGATCGTCGCCGACGTGCGCATCGGGTCCGGTAAAGCCAAGGTCGAAGTGGACGACCGCTTCCTGGCCCACATGGTCGAGACGTTGGCGCGCTACTCCGGCGTCGACATCGAGCTCAGCGCGACGGGCGATCTCCGGCACCACCTCATTGAGGACGTCGCGATCGTGCTCGGAACGGCACTCGCCGACGAGGTTCCAGCCGAGGCCACGCGCTTCGGGTGGGCCCAGGTCCCCATGGACGAAGCCCTCGCCGAGGCGGCGATCGACGTGGGAGGCCGCCCGTACTACGTAGGCAAGTTGCCCTCGAAGCTCTACGCACACTTCCTGCACTCGTTCGCCACGAACCTGGGCGCCACGTTGCATGTGCGCGTCCTGCGGGGCACGGACAAGCACCACAAGATCGAAGCAGCCATCAAGGCGACAGGCCTCGCGCTTCGGCAGGCGATCCGTGCGGGCGACGCGGTGTTCAGCACGAAGGGCTCGGTCCTGACCGAGCGACTCGACTGATGCTCAGACCGCGCGTCATCGTGTGCCTGGACGTGAAGGACGGCCGCGTCGTGAAGGGCACCCAGTTCAAGAACCTCCGCGACGTCGGTGACCCCGTCGAGCTCGCGGCCCAGTACGAGGCCGAGGGTGCCGACGAGATCGTGTTCCTCGACGTGTCCGCCTCGAAGGAGGCGCGCGGGACGCTGCTCGACGTCGTGCGTCGGACGGCGGAGACGCTCTTCGTGCCTCTCACGGTCGGCGGCGGCGTGCGTTCGGCCGAGGACATCGGTCCCCTGCTCCGTGCGGGCGCCGACAAGATCAGCGTGAACTCGGCCGCCGTACGGGACCCCGAACTGATCTCGATCGGGGCGGACCGGTTCGGAAGCCAGTGCGTCGTTGCAAGCATCGATGCGGCGAAGGAGGACGGGCTGTGGCGCTGCTACACGCACGGCGGCACGCAACCGACCGAGCTCGACGCCGTCGAGTGGGCCGCCGAGTGCCAAGCGCTGGGCGCTGGTGAGATCTTGCTGACGTCCATTGATCAGGATGGTGCACGCAACGGCTATCAGCTCGACCTTACGCGCGAGGTGGCCGACACGGTGCCGGTGCCGGTCATCGCCTCCGGCGGCGCCGGCAGGGCAGAGCACCTGAGGGATGCATTCGTCGTCGGGCACGCGTCCGCAGCCCTGGTAGCGGGTATTCTGCACGATGGCCTGACGACCGTCGGAGCGTTGAAGCAGTCACTCACCGACTGGGGTCTGCCGGTCCGGCCGACCCCCCTGGGGACAAACACATGACCGATCGCACGCTCGATACGGCCCAAGCGCTCGACGCACTGGACTTCGAGAGGACCGGAGGACTCCTACCCCTCGTGGTCCAGGATGCGGCCACCGGACAGGTGCTCATGCTCGGCTTCGCGAACCGCTTGGCCCTGGCGACCACGCTCGCGACCGGGCAGGTCCACTTCTGGTCGCGTTCACGCGACGAGCTGTGGCGGAAGGGCGAAACCAGTGGCAACACCCTCGATCTCGTTTCCCTGCACGCCGACTGCGACGGGGACACCGTGCTCGCACGGGCGACCCCAGCCGGTCCGACGTGCCACACCCTCGAGACGAGCTGCTTCGGTAATGGGACCGCGGTGCCTGCAGGTACCCTCGCGAAGCTCGACGCCACCCTCGCCGCCCGTGCCAGCGAGCGCCCGGAAGGGAGCTATACCGTCAAACTGCTCGATGACCAGAATCTGCGACTGAAGAAGCTGGGAGAGGAAGCCGCAGAGCTCGTCGCGGCGCTTGCGACGCATGACGCTGCTCGAGCAGTAGAGGAGTCCGCCGACCTTCTCTATCACGTGCTGGTCGCACTGCGGGCAGAAGGGGTCGGGGCCACGGCGTTGTTGGCCGCCCTGGAGAACCGAGCCGGGTAAGCGACACGCATGACGGCAGCCGGCGCGTTCCACGAAGAAGAGGCCCTCGGTAAGGCATACGACGCCCGCCTCATGCGCAGGCTGCTTCGTTACCTGCGGCCGCACTGGGGATTGGTCGCATTAGCTCTCTTCGTACTCCTGCTTGCGGCCGGAACGGCGATCGTCGGACCCTGGATCACACAGCTCGTCATCGACGAAGCGATTCCTGCAGCAGACGGACGTTACTTGAGCCTGCTCGCTTCGGCCTACTTCGGCGCCGTCGTTCTGGGATTCGCGCTTTCATATGCCCAGGCGGTCATCACGACGTGGCTCGGCCAGTCGGTCATGTACGACCTGCGACGCGAGATCTTCGAGAAGCTCCAGCGCGTCGATCTCCAGTTCTACGACAAGAACCCGATCGGGCGTCTCATGACGCGCATCACGAACGACGTCGAGACGCTCAACGAGCTCTTCAGCTCCGGCGTCGTGACGGTCTTCGGCGACCTGTTCACCCTGGGCTTCATCGTCGCGGCCATGCTCAGCATGAACTGGCAACTGGCGTTGGTGACGTTCAGTGTACTCCCGTTCGTCTTCTTCACGGCGTTTCTTTTCCGGTACAAGATCCGGACGGTTTACCGCGACGTTCGCGTCAGGCTGGCCCGGGTGAACTCTTTTCTGCACGAGCACATCACGGGGATCCGCGTCATTCAGCTCTTCAATCGAGAGGAGGCCGACGCGGCCCGACTCGCCGAGCTGAACAAGGACTACCTGAGCGCCCATCTGCGGTCGATCAGGTACTATGCGCTCTTCTTCCCGGTCATTCAGTTCTTCACGGCGCTCGCGCTCGCGTTGATCATCTGGTACGGGGGAGTCCGGAGCCTGGAGGGTGCGATTACGGTCGGCGTCATCGCGGCATTCTTGCAGTACGCGCGCCGGTTCTTCGAACCGATTCAGGATCTCTCGGAGAAGTACAACCTGCTGCAGGCCGCCATGGCCTCGTCGGAGCGCGTCTTCAAGCTCCTCGACCATCCCGTAGGGATCACCGATCCGGACGACCCCAAGCCGCTGCCGGAGCCTGCCCAAGGCGACTTGTCATTCGAGGGTGTCTGGTTCGCTTACGGCAAGGACCAGTACGGAGAGCCTGAGTGGGTGCTGCGCGACGTGAGTCTGCATGTCGCGCCGGGCGAGAAGGTCGCGATCGTCGGCCACACCGGCGCTGGGAAGACGACGCTCATCAACCTGCTGATGCGATTCTACGATCCGACGCGTGGTCGTATCCTGCTGGACGGAGTGCCGATCGACGAGGTGCGCATCGACGACCTGCGCACCCGAATCGGCTTGGTGCTTCAAGACGTCTTCCTGTTCAGCCAAGACGTCGGTTACAACATCCGCTTGGGTGACTCTGACATCGACCCGGAGGCGGTTGCGGCTGCCGCTGAGCGGGTCGGAGCTGCGGCCTTCATCGATCGACTCGAGGAGGGCTACGACCAGCCACTGGGTGAGCGTGGCTCGACACTCTCAGTGGGCGAGCGCCAGCTCGTGAGTTTTGCCCGGGCGCTCGCCTTCGACCCCGACATCTTGGTGCTCGACGAAGCCACGAGTTCGGTCGACTCGGAGATTGAGGCCAAGATCGAGGCGGCAACGGACGAGCTGCTGAAGGGTCGAACGTCACTGGTGATTGCGCACCGCCTCTCAACCGTGCAGAACGCGGACCGGATCGTGGTGCTCCATCACGGCGAGGTGCGCGAGGTCGGAACGCACCAAGAGCTGCTGATGGTGGACGGACTCTACGCTCGTCTGCACGAGCTACAGTTCGCCTCTGCGGAGGGCTGACCAGCGCGCGGGACACCGGTTATGTGGACAACACCCTGGAGGCTCTGGCCTTACAACGAGGTGCCTGAGCCCTCCCGGGCCGCTGATTTGACGTCACGCCCTGCGGCTAGAAGTCGGGGCCGAGAATCTCCAACCCGTCGAGGTCGGCCTCTGACGCGAGCGGCTCCTCGACGGGCGGGAGCGCCGCCATCGAGTCCATCACGATGTAGCGCCGCGAGGCGGGTGTGAGCAGACCAGCCACCCGCACGAGTGGCTCCCTCTCGAAGCCACCCATGGGCTCCAGCGCTGCCTCGGTGTATCGACTTCCCGGATTCCAAAGGAGCCATTCGTCGACGCCGGCGTCGTACGTCGCCTGAATCTGCGCCCGGACCTCCGCAGCGGCGTAGGGCGGCTGACCCAGCGAGAAGTCCTGCAACCACGGGCGAGTCAGGCCCGCGCCGTCGACTCGGGCCGAGCGCTCGACCGCGTCCGCCATGGCGGCCCGCACGATCTCGTAGGGCCGCGCATTCGGCGAAGTCTGACCGAAGCTGCCCTCCCAGTAGTGGCTCGGGTACACCATCGGCAGGGCGACGTCGACCGCGTCGATGAACCTCTCCCACACCTGTCCGATGCCAACGTCGTCGCGGAAGGACGTGGTCACGCCGAAGACGTCGGCCGTCGTCTGGACCCCGAGCTCTGCGAGGCTGGCACGCGCGTACTGTAAAAACTCCCGGATCGCCGTCGATTTCGAGCGTCCCTCGGCGCCAGCAAACACGGCTCGGTCGAGCTCGGCCTCCGGCGCGTCCGGAAACCGCACATAGTCGAATTGGATCTCCGGGAAGCCCATGCGAGCGACCTCGCGAGCGATCTCGATGTGGTAGTCCCAGACTTCAGTCGAATAGGGATTGAGCCAGACGAACCCCTTGCCGTCGACCCACACCCCGCCCGCTGTGTCCGCGACGGCGAATTCAGGGCGGTACTTGGCGAGGATGGGGTCCTTGACGATCACGATGCGCGCGATCGGATAGACCCCCTCGCGTTCGAGGCGGTCGAGGAGAGCCGGAAGGTCCGAGATGCGGATTTCCTCCGTCGCGCCGATCGCGTGCGCGAGCGGCACCTCCGTACGGTGACTCAGGTACCCGGTCGCGTCCTTGATATCGATGACGAGCGCGTTGACCTCCGTGCGGCGGGCGACGCCGAGAAGCTCCTCGAGTCGGCCCACGGAGCCGGCCGCCCACGCGTTGGCATAGAGGCCGCGAACGCTACGGGGCCGGGGGAACCGCGGTGCACGGGCGGCAGCGGACACTGGCGCGGCCAAGACCGCCTCCACCGGTTCCGCCAACTGCATCGCTGCGACCGTCCGAGGTGTCCACGCGCCTACAACCACGCCGGCGAGCAGGGACGCGAAGACCAGGCGGTGGGAGCAGCGACGCAACATGAAGCGGAGCTTCAGTACGCCGGAATGTCGGGATCGACCTCGTTGCGCCAAGCCAGCATGCCACCCTTCAGGTTGAAGACCTTCGAGTAGCCCTGGCGCAAGAGGAAGCGCACGGCTCGGTCGCTCCGAGATCCGCTGCGGCAGTACAACACGAGCTCGGCATCTCGGTCCATCTCTTCGATGCGCTCAGTGAGCTCGGCCATGGGGATACGCAGCTGCCCGACTTCGGGCAGATCGGCGATATCGGCCTCGTAGTACTCGCGCACGTCCACCAGGACCGGAACGTCCTCGGCGTCCATGCGGGCTTTGAGGTCGGTCACGGAAATTTCAGGTACGTCCTCGTCACTCATGCCAGACCTGCCGTTACGAGGAGATCGTCGAGCACCCGAGCCGTTCGCCGGGCCGCGCCGAGGTGGGTGCCAATATACTCCAACGCACGCTCCTTAGCCCGACTTCTGCGTTCCGGGCCGATCAGCCAGTCCCTAAGGGCCACCTCAAGAGATACCACGTCGGCAACTGCAAGTCCCGCGCCGAGTTCCATCAAATGCGCTGCGGCGCGGGCGCTTTCGTGTCGGGGACCAAAGACCACCGGCACGCCCGCAGCGGCCGGCTCGAGCACCTGATGCAGGCCGTCATACCCGAAGCCTCCGCCCACGTAGGCCGCTTCGGCCACAGTATAGAGGTGCGCGAGCACGCCGACCCGGTCGACCACGACGGCGTCCACCGCATCGACGGAAGCCCGGCGCTCCACGGTGCCAAGGGTCACTGCGCGCAAGCCGAGTCCGCGCAGCCGCTCGAGCAGCGCCGCTACGCTCGCTGAGTCGGGCTCGTGCGGGGCGACTACCAAAAGGGCGGCGGGAGCGGTCCGTCGCACGGCGCTCCACGCAGGCAACAAGACGTCCTCGTCCGCGGGCCAGGTTGAGCCCGCTACCACCGTGGGTCTCCCGCTGGCGAGAAACGGAGCAACATAAGGCGACGTCGGATCCGCTTCCCGCACGCGCAGCGCTGCGGAGTCGATGCCAGGATCGCCGGTGATGTGGACCGCCGACCGGTCGACGCCCAACTCGACCAGACGGTCGCCATCTTCTGGTGTGTTCGCGCATGCTGCTGACAGCTGGCCCCACGTGTGGCGCAGGGTCGCGCGCGCGGGCCACTTCATACGCCCCGCTCCGTGGGGAACCGTGGCACCGACAATGGCGACGGGGATGCCGCGCCGACTCGCTTCATCGACCAGGACCGGCCACACCTCCGTCTTCGTGAAGGCGAGGAGCCGGGGAACAAGCGCGTCGAGCACGGGACCGACCGACTCCCCGATGTCCCAGGGCAAGTAGCCCGATACGTCAGCGCCCAGACGGTCGCCCAGGCCCTCCGCGGACGGTGAGAAGTGCGTGAACGCGACCTGGAGACCCGGCCGCAGCCGGACCAGCTCTCCGAAGACGGCTCCTGCCTGCAGCCCCTCGCCCACGCTTGGTGCGTGGAACCAAACCGTCGGGCGCTCTGTGTCGCGCTCGCGTCTCCCCCACCGGACGAGTGCATCCGCCGTCTCGCGACGACCGCGGATGCCGCGCGCGACCTTCGAGCCGCCTAGCGCGAGCAGGGGCGCGGAACGCCGCAGGGCTCGCACGGCCACGCGATAGAGCAACGGCACGGAAGTCATGCCGGGGAGCATAGGTCCCGACTGAGACGCCCGGTAGATTACGCCATGAAGTATCAAGTCACGGTACGCCATGGAGCGCAGCGGCAGCGCTACCATACATATGTTGTCGAGGCCGCCGACGCGGGAGAGGCCCTTCGGGTCGCATCAGAACAGATGCCGAACGACATTTCACGCGAGGCGGACCTCGTGGAAGTGAGGGTGTCCGTGGATCCGGACGAGCGAAGCTACGTGGACGAGTAGCCGGTGGAAGAAGCGGGCGGGCAGTTCCGTATCCATCGGTGTAGACCACGCACGTGCACAAATCGGGAGTGAATCATGACCACGGTCATCCTAGGCATAATCGTTGTCGTCATCGGAGCCATCATCCGCTCAGGTGCGCCTGCAGCGGCGCAACGCGGCGGTGAGGGGGCAGTAAGGCTCGCCGGGTATGGCGCCATGGCGGCCGGCATCCTGATCATCGTCAGTAACGCGATCACGGTGATCGGCGTCGGCCAGGTCGGCATTCTGCACTTCCTGGGAACGGTCGACGAGACACCGCTCAACGAGGGTGTGCACTTCGTGAACCCGCTCGCGAGCATTGAGAAGATGTCGGTGCAGGAGCAGAGCTTCCCGGCAGGCGGCGGCGTGGAAGTCATCGAAGCGCAGACCAGCGAACAGCTCAACGTGACACTCGAGATTGCGATCCTTTTCAAGTTGGACCGCGAGAATGCTCCGGACCTGTACAGGCGCCTCGGCAGTGAGTCTACGATCAAGAGCAGCATCGTCTTGAACGCAGTACGCGATGGTGTCCGCAGCGCGATCGCGACCAAGTCGATCAACGAGATCTTCTCGCCGGAGCGGCGAGAGATCGCGGGCGAGATGCTTCGCGAGATCCAGGAGAAGGCAGGCGACCGAATCGAGGTCGTGGAGGTCTTCGTACGCGACGTTCAGGCCCCGGCCCGAGTGCAAGAAGCCATCCAGGCAAGAACGGAGCGTGAGCAGGAGGTCGAGCAGGAACGCTTCCAGACCGAAATTATCCAGGAGCGTGCGCAGCAAGCGGTCGAAGAGGCACGGGGGATCGCAGAGGCGCAGATAATCATCTCCTCGGGCCTAACACCCGCGTACCTCACCTACCATTACATCGAGCAGCTCGGGACGTTGCCGGCCGGCTCGGTCGTGTACGTCCCCACGGAAGGCGGCATCCCGTTGATGCGGCAACTGGGTGGTGGCGGGACGCCGTGACGCCGCGCTTCCCCAGGCGCTGGGTACGTGCTGTACTCGCGCTCAGCGTCCTCAGCCTCGCGGCGAGTTGCCTAGCTTGCTCACCGGTCTACGTGGTGAAGGCAGGCATCGCCGAGGTCGACATCCTGAGGGCGCGGCGTCCGATCCCAGAGGTCTTGAGCGACCCGCTCACTGACGAGGATACACGGGCCAAGCTCACGTACATCGTCTATGCGCGCCGCTTCGCTGCCGAGGAGCTGGACATCGACGTAGGCGACGCCTACACGATGTTCACCCAGCTTAATCGCGATACACTCGCCTTGGTCGTATCGGCGGCGCCCAAGGACCAGATGGCGCCGGTGACGTGGTGGTTCCCCATCGTCGGCCGCGTCCCCTATCGGGGATACTTCTCGGAGGACGACGCGATGAAGGCCGCGGCGGACCTGGCAGAGGAGGGCTACGACACCTACGTCCGCCCGACGGCAGCCTTCAGCACCCTGGGCTGGTTCAATGATCCGGTGCTGTCCACGATGTTGCGTACCGACGACATCGAGGTCGTGCAGACCGTGCTCCACGAACTCGCGCACCGCTACATGTTCGTCCCTGGCCACGTCGGCTTCAACGAAGCGTTCGCGAACTTCGTCGGCCGCGTCGCGACCATCCAGTTCTTCTGCACGCGCGAGGGCGGCGGCCCCGACACCGTGAAGTGCCTGCGTGCCCAGGCCCGCTGGCGTGACTTTCAGCGCTTCAGCGTCTTCATGGACGAGTTCACGGCGGTCTTGGAGCGGCTGTACTTCGACCAGAACGTGTCGGTCGAGGAGAAGGTCGTGCGCCGAGAGCCCATCTTCGCCGAGGCGTTGTCTCGTTTCGAAAACGAGGTCATGCCGACCTTCGAGTCCATCACGTTCTCGAGCTTCATCACCACGCCCCTCAACAACGCCACGCTCATGGGGCGGGTGCGCTATTACAACCGACTGCCCGACTTCCAGGCCCTGCTCGACGCCCACGAGGGCAATCTGACGTCGACCATGGAGGCGCTGCGTCGAGGAGTCACTGAGGTCGACGATCCTTGGGACCTGATTCCGCGTGGTGCGGCTCTGCTGCCTTAGATCCTCGCCTGCACCGTGTAGAGTTCATGGTACCGACCCTGCTTAGCGATCAGCTCGTCGTGTCGTCCCCGCTCGACGATGCGGCCGTCCTCAATGACCAGAATGAGGTCTGCGCGCTGAATCGTCGATAGCCTGTGCGCGATTACGACCGTCGTGCGGCCGCGGAGTAGATCGCTCAGGCTCTTCTGGATGAGGGCTTCACTTTCCGTATCGAGACTGGACGTCGCCTCGTCGAGCAGCAGGATTCGCGGATTGGCCAGGATCGCGCGCGCGATCGTCACGCGCTGCCGCTGCCCCCCGGAGAGCTTCACACCGCGCTCGCCGATGATCGTATCCAGACCCTCTGGAAACCGGTCCGTGAACTCCGTGACGTAGGCCTTCTCCGCGGCATCCACGATCTCTTGGTCCGTAGCAGGCGGGCGGGCAAATCGAAGGTTCTCGCGGATGGTGCCGTCGAACAGGAAGTCGTCCTGGAACACGAGGCCCAGCTGCGCGCGGTAGGTGGCGAGCAAGATCTTCCGCAGGTCGATTCCGTCCACGAGGACGCGCCCTTCGTCGGGCTCCAGGAACGTCGCAGCCAATCCCGCGATGGTCGACTTGCCAGACCCCGAGCTACCGACGAGCGCGATGACCGTGCCGGGTGGTGCGTCGAAGCTGACTCCCTTCAGGACCGGCTTGTCCTCCTCGTACGCGAAGTGCACATCCTCGAAGACGAGATGCCCCTCGATAGCAGGCATGGTCTCCGTGCGCAGCGGATCGTCGTCTTCCTGTGCCCAGGAGAGGACCTCCTCTGTTCGGTCGAGCCCGGCGAACGCTTCGGTCATCTGGGTGCCGATGTTCGCCATCTGCACGACCGGCGCAATCAGAAAACCGAGGAAGAGCGTGAACGAGACCAACTCGCCGACCGTGAGATTGCCCTGGATGATGAGATAGCCGCCGTAGCCCAGGATCATCACGCTTGCCGACCCCATGAAGAACGTCCCGAGGCTGGTCACCAGGCTCGAGGTCGTGAGCGTCGTCTTCACGTTGTCGAAGATCCGCATGACGCCGGCGTGGAAGATCTCGCTTTCCTTCTCCAAGGCATGGAAGCCCTTGATCACGCGGATCCCTCCAAGGGCCTCGGTAAGCCGCCCGACCACCTCGGCTCGGATCCGGCCTCGCTCCCTGAACGCGGGCCTCAGCGTGGCGAACGCCTTGGTCGAGATGAACGCGAAGCCGGCAACAGGAACCAACGCGAGCGCGGTCATGGTTACGTCGATCCGAACCAGATAGACGAACGCCACGATCGCCGTCACGGTCCCTCCGACGAGCTGGACCAGACCGGTGCCCACCAAGTTCCTCACGCCCTCGACGTCGTCCATGATGCGCGTGACCAGCTCGCCCGTCTTGGTGTTGTCGAAGATACGGACCGGGAGGTGAAGGACGTGCTGCTGGACCTGCGTGCGGAGGTTGGCGATGAGATGTTGGGCCTCGACACTGAGCAGGAGCACCAACGCGTAGGAGGTCGCCGCCTGTAGAGCGACCGCCGCGCCCACCACGAGCAGCAGCGTGCGAAAGAGGGCCATGTTGCCGTTCGCGATCACATCGTCGAACAGGTATTGAGTCGACGCCGGCAGCACGAGCCCGGAGAGGGACCGGATCATGATCAGCACGAGGCCTATGCCAAGCAGCTTCTTGCGAGGCCAGATGATCTCCTCGAACGCGTGTCGTAGGCTCGCGCCCGAGATCTTCTTCGAATTCGTCTTGGCCACTTGGGTCCCTATGCTCTGCCGTGTAGGTTAGCCAGTCTTTTGCTATAAGCGTCCCGGCCCGGCCCGCCGACCCGAGAAGTCGCCCAGGAATGGTAAACGAAGAGAGGGACGGCTACGAGCCGCCCGCCGTTGAGGAGAAGTGGCAGCGCCGCTGGGAAGAGCGCGGCGTCAACTCCTATACGCTTGAAGAACTCCGTTCCGCCAAGGACCCGTACTATAATCTGATGATGTTCCCGTACCCCTCCGCCGAGGGGCTCCACATCGGGAATATCTACGCCTTCACTGGCGCCGACGTGCACGGCCGCTATCAGCGCCTGCGGGGTCGGACTGTCTTCGAGCCCATGGGCTTCGACGCGTTCGGGATCCATTCGGAGAACTTCGCCCTGAAGGTCGGCAAGAATCCGATGGACCTCATCCCGTCGAACGTGGCCAACTTCACGCGGCAGCTCAGGCGCATCGGCGGGATGTTCGACTGGGACCATTCGGTCGATACCACGCAGCCCGACTACTACAAGTGGACCCAGTGGGTCTTTCTCCAGCTCCTCAAGGCCGGGCTCGCGGAGCAGAAGGAGGCCCCGGTCAACTGGTGCCCCTCCTGCAAGACCGTTCTGGCCAACGAACAGGTCGTGGGCGGGGAGTGCGAGCGGTGTGGCACGCCCGTCGAGCAGCGCCGGATCGCACAGTGGTTCTTCAAGATCACCGACTACGCGCAACGGCTCCTGGACAACCTCGAGCACATCGACTGGTCGGAGAAAACGAAGAAGTCGCAGGTGAATTGGATCGGACGGAGCAAGGGAGCACGACTCGACTTCCCGGTCATCGACGATGACGGCAACGCGACCGGCACAGTCATCGAGGTCTACACGACACGGCCTGACACCGCGTTCGGCGCGACCTACATGGTCCTGTCGCCAGAGCATCCGCTGGTGGACACTGTCACCAATCCCGGCCTGAGCGCCCCGGTCTACGCCTACCGCGACAAAGCGAGACACAAGGACCTGGTCGCTCGGCAGAAGGTCGACAAGACCAAGTCCGGCGTCTCCACCGGAGGTTATTGCCGCAACCCGGCGACGGGCGAGGCGATCCCCATTTGGATCGCCGACTACGTGCTCATGGACTACGGCACCGGCGCCATCATGGCTGTGCCAGCCCACGACCAACGCGACTTCGACTTCGCCACCCAGTTCGAGCTTCCCATTGTGCGTGTCGTCGCGGGACCCGGGGACGACGCGGACACGCCGCTCGAGGAGGCCTATATGGGCCCGGGCCAGCTCGTCAACTCCGGCCAGTTCGACGGCACCGACGTTGCAGACTCGGTGCGCGCGCTGACCGAGTGGGCGGCCGAGGGTGGCTGGGGCGAAGCGAAGGTCAACTTCCGTCTGCACGACTGGTGCGTGTCACGGCAGCGGTACTGGGGCCCACCGATCCCGATCATCCACTGCGACGCATGCGGTGCGGTTCCCGTGCCCGAAGCGGACCTGCCGGTCGTCCTGCCCCGCATCGAGGACTTCAAACCCGATGACTCCGGGGTGAGCCCGCTCGCTCGGGTCGCCGAGTGGTACGAGACGACATGCCCTAGCTGTGGCGCATCAGCCCGTCGTGAGACCGACGTCTCCGACACGTTCCTGGATTCTGGCTGGTACTTCCTCCGCTACCCGTCCACGGACTTCGACGACCGTCCGTTCGACCCGGACATGACGAAGCGCTGGCTGCCCGTCGACATGTATATCGGAGGCCAAGAACACGCCGTCATGCATCTGCTGTACTCGCGCTTCCTGACCATGGTGCTGCACGACCTCGGACACCTCGACTTCGAAGAGCCCTACGACGTCTTTCGCGCGCACGGACTCATCATCGCCGAAGGCGCGAAGATGTCGAAGTCCAAGGGGAACGTGATACTACCAGACCCGGTCATCGACGAGTTCGGCTCGGACACGCTGCGCCTCTACCTCATGTTCATGGGCCCTTTCGAGGAGGGTGGAGACTATCGCGCGGAGGGCATCCAGGGTCCCTACGGATTCCTGCATCGCCTGTGGGACTCCGTGATCTCCGCCGAGGAAGGAGCGCCCGACGAAGACGTCGAGCGAAAGGTCCACCAGACGATCCGTCAGGTGACGGAGCAGATTCCGTCGCTCCAATACAACACGGCCATCGCCGCCGTCATGGAGTGCCTCAACGTTGTCCGTGCCGGAGGCCGCACCGCCGTGCGCGCCGAGGTCGAGCCGCTCGTTCCGCTGGTCGCCCCGTTCGCACCGCACATCGCCGAAGAGCTGTGGGAGCGTCTCGGACATGAGGGCGGCCTCTTCGAGGACGCGTACTGGCCTTCGTTCGACGAAGCCAAAGCCGCCGAGAACTCGGTGACGATCGCAATCCAGGTGAACGGAAAGCTGCGGGCCTCCATCGAAATTCAGAAAGACGCATCCGAGGAGGTCGTCGTCGCGGCCGCCCGGGCGGAAGACAACGTCCAACGCCATCTAGACGGCGCCCAGGAGCGAAGAGTGATTTACGTGAAGGAACGCCTCGTGAATTTCGTGATCGGATGAACGACCTCGAGCGCCTCTCGGTCGACGCGATCCGCGTCCTTTCCATGGACTCGGTGCAGGCGGCCAACTCGGGCCACCCGGGGACGCCAATGGCGCTCGCGCCCGTCGCCTATGTGCTGTTCCACCGGCACCTCCGCCACGACCCGCGTGATCCCGAGTGGCTCGACCGCGACAGGTTCGTGCTCTCCTGTGGTCATGCGTCAATGCTCTTGTACTCCGCGCTTCACCTGAGCGGTTACGAAGTGTCCGATCAGGACATCCGCGACTTCCGTCAGTGGGGATCGCCGACCGCGGGTCACCCCGAGTACGGGCACATCCCCGGCGTAGAGACCACGACCGGCCCCCTTGGACAGGGCATCGCCAACTCAGTCGGCATGGCCATGGCGGAGCGTTGGCTCGCGGACCGGTACAACCGGCCCGGCCACTCGATCGTCGATCACCACACGATCGCGCTCTGCTCGGACGGCGACATCATGGAGGGGGTCTCCCACGAAGCCGCTGCGCTGGCGGGCCATCAGAAGCTCGGGAAGCTCATCTGGATCTTCGACGACAATCGTATCACGATCGACGGCGATACGGACCTGGCGACATCGACAGACGAGGGCGCTCGCTTCGAGAGCTACGGGTGGCACGTTTCGCGCGTCGACGACGGCAACGACCTCGAGGCAATCGACCGGGCCATCGCCGAGGCGAAGTCTGAAACCGCACGGCCGAGCCTCATCGTGCTGCGAACCACGATCGCTTGGGGAAGCCCGGGCAAGGCGGGCACATCAGGCGCGCACGGCTCGCCGCTCGGCACCGACGAGATCCAGGCGACTAAGAAGGCTCTCGGTTACCCATCGCTGGAGCCCTTCTACGTCGACGAGGGTGCGCGTGCGCACTGGGCCGAATGCGTCGGACGCGGGAAGTCGCTCCAGGCGGACTGGCAGGCGCGTTTTGCGTCGTACCGATCCGAGCATCCCAAAGTCGCTGCGGACTTCCTACGCACCATGTCAGGGGAGCTACCCGAGGCATGGGACGCGCGTGTACCCGACCTCTCCAAGGCCGAGTCGGCTGACGCCACCCGGGGATGGTCCGGCAAGGTCATCCAGGGGCTGGCGGTGGGTCTCCCGAACCTTCTGGGCGGCTCGGCGGACCTCGCGGGCTCCAACAAGACCGACATCAAGGGGTCGGACAGCCTACTCGCCGGCACACCCGGCGGGCGTAACGTGCGCTACGGCGTGCGCGAGCATGCGATGGGGTCGGTCATGAACGGGATGTCGCTGCACGGGGGGGTGCGACCGTTCGGCGGCACGTTCTTGATCTTCTCGGATTACATGCGTCCGGCGATCCGGCTCGCGGCGCTCATGGGCCAACCGGTCGTCTATGTCTTTTCGCACGATTCCATCGGACTCGGCGAGGACGGCCCGACACACCAGCCCATCGAGCAGCTCTCATCGCTCCGCGCGATCCCGCAGCTCCTGGACCTCCGGCCCGGCGACGCGGCCGAGACCGAGATTGCGTGGAGGGTCGCGATCGAGCGAACCGATGGTCCGTCGTTTCTGGCGCTCAGCCGACAAAAGGTCCCGCTGCTCGACCGGACGGACCAGTTGGCGTCTGCCGAGGGGCTCAGGCGCGGCGGCTACGTGATCGCGGAAGCGTCCGGGGGAAGCCCAAGCTTGATCCTCATCGCGAGTGGCACCGAGCTCTCCCCTGCTCTCGATGCCCGTGCGCGTCTGGAGGCGGTGGGCACGCCGACTCGGGTCGTGAGCCTACCGAGCTGGTTCCTCTTCGGTCGACAGGACGAAGCATATCGCCACGAGGTCCTACCGCCTGCCGTAACTGCCCGCGTCTCGATGGAAGCCGGCAGCACGTTCGGATGGGAGCGGTGGATCGGAGCCACCGGGAAGGCCATCGGATTGGATCACTTCGGCGCATCGGCTCCGGCGGCCAAGCTCTTCGAGGAGTTCGGGCTCGGGGTCGACGATTTGGTTGCGGCGGCGACCGCCCAGCTCTGAAGCAAGGCCAGCCCCGCGGTCCCATACCGCAGCTTGCCCCCGCCTGAGGGGCCGTCTACGGTGAACAGGTCCCGTGCGGCGTCACCCTAGCTCTTAGGTAGGGCTCATGATCATCCCGATCACCACCCTCTGGTTGCCCATTCTCATCAGCAGCATCCTCGTGTTCGCTGTGAGCTCGATCATCCACATGTTCCTGAACTATCACCGAAACGATTTCTGGAAGGTGCCCGGAGAGGACGGGGTGATGGACGCGCTCCGCCCCTTCGACATTCCTCCGGGCGACTACGTGCTGCCGCACGGCGACGGCCTCGAAGCAATGAAGTCGGAGGAGTTTCAACAGAAGGTCGCGAAGGGCCCCAACATCTTCATGACCGTCGTCCCGTCGGGGGGCATGCTCAGTATGGGACCCCAGCTCGTGCAGTGGTTCGCCTTCACACTGCTCGTCGGCGTCGTGTCGGCGTACCTCGCGGGGCGCATGCTCGCGCCGGGCACCGACTATATGCAGGTGTTCCGCATCACCGGAACGGTGGCCTTCGCTTCGTACTCGATGGCGCTCATGCAGGGGTCTATCTGGTACAAGCAGCGCTGGAGCACGACGCTCAAGTCGATGTTCGACGGACTCGTCTACGCGGCGCTCACCGGCGGCGTGTTCGGCTGGCTCTGGCCTATCTGACGAAACGCTCGGTGGGGTCCTAGACCGCCAAGCACGCGAGCGCATCTGGCAGGAGCGGCACCCTTTGTACAGGGTCGCGTCGGCGGCGCCGGTGCGCTACGGGCCGGTCGTACAGACGCTCCGGGCGGCATCCGACGCGGCACGCCCACCTCCGCCACGACGGCCCGTGCCCCCGGTGTCCGGACTCCAAGAAGTCCGCGACGTGGGCCATCTCGTGCAGAAGCGTGTCGATCCGCTCCGCTCCGTTGCGCTCCAGCATCAGATCCAAGTTGAGCGCGATCTCCTCGACCTCTCGGATACCGTTGGCATCCTCGATAGGCACCATGTGCCCGAGTGAGGACTTCATGCGACCGCTCAGGCGCACAGGAATGTCGTCGGGAAGCTTTCCGTCGAAGCGGGTGAGGTTGAAGTACCGGTAGAGCGCCCGCAGGTACCTCCGCTGTTCGCTGGTGGCGCAGCATGACGTCACCGACCGGAGTTGGCGAGATGCGCGCGTGGCTTCGATCGCTCGCCAAACGTCGGGCCACGCACTGATGACAGAGGCCGCCCGACGCGTCGCCGCGGAGCTCACTCCGCCCTCTCTCGCGACGATCGCGAAGGCATCGAGTAACTCTGGCGGCGCGGCACGATAGGCGGCATGGACGTTCAAAACGGTCGCTTGTTGTGTAAGCGACCAAACCACACTGCGGTTCTCTCGGAGATGGACGCGGCTTAGCCGCAGCGCTCCTCGCTGTTGCAGTTCCGCCAGAAAGTCCTGTGCTGTCAACATGTTCCGGGCTCTCCACGGCTACGCCGCGATTTGGTGGTCGATACTACATACCGTATGGTGGACGGAACGGCTACCCCGTATGTCGTGTCAGAGCGCAACACGGCTATTGCGCGCAACAACCCTACGCTGCTACATAAATGCGTCCGTACTCGCGGAAACGCGTGGGCCCACGCAGCGCTCGGAGGATTACCGTGGCGACAAAGAAGAAGGCAGCTCCCAAGAAGAAGGCGGCCAAGAAGAAGGCAGCCAAGAAGAAGCCGGCGACCAGGAAGGCCGCAGGCGCGAAGAAGAGGCCCTCTCGCAAGAGCGCGCCTAAGAAGAAGAAGGCAGCCAAGAAGAGAAAGGCTGCTCCGAAGAAGAAGAAGGCGGCCAAGAAGAGAAAGGCTGCTCCGAAGAAGAAGAAGGCAGCCAAGAAGAGAAAGGCTGCTCCGAAGAAGAAGTAGAAGTTAACCAACCGGTACGGTTGGGAGAGGAAGCTGGCGCCCCCAAGGGCGCCAGCTTTTTTTTCGGGCACCAATCCCCCTAGGGCGGGGTTGAAGGCAGCCCCATCCCGGCTCCCGTTCCACGTCTCAGCTCACGCGCCCATGACCTCGTTCGTCAGCACCCGCGGTGGCGAACCCACCGATCTGTCCGACGCGATCTTCTCAGGTCTCGCGCCGGATGGTGGGCTCTATATGCCGACTGGACTGCGTCCGTTCGCGCCCCGCCCAGACGGAGTGGACAGCCTCGCCGATGTGGGTCGCTGGGTGGCACCGAGTCTCTTCTCCGACACACCGCCCGACGTCATCGACCGGGTGGTCAGCCAAGCCTTCGACTTTCCGGTGCCGATTGTCGAAGTCGAGACAAGCCTGCACGTCCTCGAGCTCTTTCACGGACCTACGCATGCGTTCAAGGACATCGGCGCGCGTTTCATGGCGAGACTCATGGCGGAGATCGATCCGGGGGGTGGTCAGCGCACGGTTCTCGTCGCGACCTCTGGCGACACCGGCAGCGCAGTGGCACACGCGTTCCACGGACTCGCCGGGTACCGGGTCATCGTGCTCTTCCCCCGGGACGGCGTCAGCGCCAGGCAACGCCGGCAGATGACCACGCTTGGCGACAACGTGTTGGCTCTCGCTGTGCGAGGTACGTTCGACGACTGCCAACGCATGGCGAAGGAGGCGTTCAACGACGTCGAGCTTCGAGAGCGTCATCGACTGACTTCGGCAAACTCGATCAACGTCGGCAGGCTGCTTCCGCAGAGCTTCTATTACGTGTACGCGGCAGCCCGCTTGGGTTGGTCGGAGCAGCCGGTCCGCTTCGTCGTTCCGTCGGGCAACCTCGGCAACCTGTCGGCTGGGCTGCTCGCCC
>JAOTVA010000056.1 GCA_029863645.1 Gemmatimonadota bacterium | reverse complement strand
GCGCCAGGTCCCCGAGATCCATCACCGCCTCTTCAGGGTCCGGCGCCAGGTCCCCGAGATCCATCACCGCCTCTTCAGGGTCCGGCGCCAGGTCCGCCAGCGACATGACTTCCGAGTCGTCGTCGGTGGCGACCGCAGCAAGCTCGTCGAGATCGATGACGGGCTCCTCAGTGGGCAGCTCCATCGCCGACTCGGCAGCCAGATCGTCCAACGCGACGAAGTCGTCTACCGCCTCGGCCCCCACCGGCGCGAGCGAGTCCAAGTCGATGATCGGCTCCTCGACGGCCAGCTCCGTCTCCGGATCCAGCGTCGGGAGCACCATTGCGGGCTCTTCGTCGAACTCCCCTACACCATCCACCGACGCCAGAGAATCGAGATCGATGACGGGCTCGTCTCCGGACACACCGGCCTCGGGTGGCGGCGCGAAGTCCAGCAACGGCATGAGGTCCAGTTCCGGTGACGCGGCAGCCGGGGCTTCGGTGGCCTCCATTACAGGGGGCCGGTCGTCTATCCGCAACGCCCCGAGCTCGACCGTGTCCGCCTCGCTGTCGACCGCGAAAGGCTCGGACCCGGCTTCGGTCGTCAGCGCCGGTTCGGCTCGAAGACGGGAAGCATAAGTCGCTCGCTCTTGGCCGTTTACGGCGAAGTCGGGCTCCAGGGCAAGCAACCGGGAGCGGACGTCTGCGGCCTCCTCGTCTCCCTGGTCCTCGAGTACACGCAGAAGCGAGGCGAGCGCGTTGACGTTGTCCCCGTCGAGTTCGAGCGCAGCACGAGCGGCGATCGTCGCTTCCGCGGCAAGCCCTTGCTCTACATAGAGTTGTGCGGCGACAACATGACCCGGGACGAAGTGGGGATGGCGCGCCAAGCCAGCGTTGAGCAAGCGGACGGCCTGTTGAATCTCGCCCGAACGTCTATAGGCGTCCGCCAACGGAGCGAAAACTCGTCCCTCGGGGTCGCGCTCAGACTCGAAGATATTCTTCAGAGTCCGGATTTCCTGCTGGAGTACCTCGGTCACGCGGACTCCGAAGCCATGGCGAGCGGAAAGAGTCTACCACAGGGGGCAGCCACGAAGATAGGGAGGGCTTGGAAAAAGTGTCAACGAAGTTGGCACGCGAGCTATCGCCGCCTTGTCCGTTGAGACGCTCAATCCGAGCAGTTATCCTTCCTGGCCCATCTCGTGGGGGAATTTTTTGTCGACCCGTAAGGGGTTGCTGGAGACGTGGTCCTATGATGCGTCAAATGAGGGAAGTCACGAAGCCACTGATCATGCTGGCTTTGCTCGCGTTCGTGGCGCTCATGGTCTTCGAGTGGGGCATGGATATCACCGGACGGAGCGGTGGCTCCCTCGGTGCCATCGGTTCGGTCAACGGTGACGAGATCTTCTACGAGCAGTACATGGCGGCGTACCGCCAGCTCTACGAGCAGGTGCAGAGCTCCCAGGAAGAGATCATCACCACGCAGCAGAACACGGAGATCGAGGACCAAGCGTTCGAGCAAGTGGTCACGCAGGTTCTCGTCAGCCAGGAGCTGAGGCGCCGCGGCATCAGAGTCACGAACCAGGAAATCAGCGAAGCCGCGCAGTTCAGCCCACCAGACTACCTGGTTCCGCAGTTCGCCAGCCCGTCGGGTGGGCTCGACCTGGCGGCCTACCAGTCGTTCCTGGCGACGCTCCCTCCTGAGCAGCTCCTACTTCTGGAATCGTACTACAGGGACGTCATTCCCCGCTCCAAGCTGCTTCGTCAGGTGGGGTCAGGCATCTACCTCTCCGACTCCGAGCTCTGGCAACAGTGGAAGGACCAGAACGAGCTTGCGGAGGTTCAGTACGTCCCGATCGATCCCGAGACGCGCTACCCGGACGCCGACTTTCAGATTTCGGACTCCGACATCCAGGCCTACTATCGGTCGAACCAGGACGAGTTCGAGGTCCCGGCACGGGCGACTGTGCGATTCGCCGTCATCGACAAAACGGCGACGGCTGCCGACACCGCGGCCTCGCGCGAGCGAGCAGTCGCCGTCCGGCAAGAGGTGGTCGACGGAGCGGACTTCGCTGAAGTCGCCGCTCGGGAGTCCGCGGACCCGGCCACAGCACCGTTAGGCGGCGCCCTCGGTGTGTTCACGCCAGGCAGGATGATCCAGCCGGTCGACTCCGTGGTCTTCGCGGCCCCGGTGGGTGAGCTGACGCAACCCGTCCAAACTGCTCAAGGTTTTCACATCATCGAAGTGATGGAGCGTTGGGCGGCCGATAGCGTGCAGGCTCGCCACATCCTGATCCGGGTGGAGCGCACGGACGATAGTGAGATCGCCCTGCTGACCCTGGCCGACTCGTTGGAAGCCCTCGGCGAAGCCATGGGGCTCGCCGAAGCCGGGGCTGCTGCGGGCCTGACGGTCCAGACCGCCACGATCACGCAAGACTTCCCGTTCCTTGGCGGCGCAGGCCAGGTCTCCGAGGGCGCAGAGTGGGCGTTCGACGAAGCGTCGCCCGGCGACGTGAGCCCTGTTTTTGAGACGTCCACAGCGTTCTACGCGCTGGAGCTCCTCAGCTCGGAGCCCGCGGGCGTCCTACCTCTGGAAACGGCGCGAGGCGCGATCGAAGCCACGCTCCTCTTCGAGCAGAAGATGGAACGTGGCAGGACCGACGCTCAGCGCGTGGCCGATCTGGCTAGCGGCGGCCAGGCACTGGGCAACGTCGCGGCGAGCGAGGGCCTGGAGCTCAGGACGGCCGGCCCCTTCGCTCGGGCTGACTTCGTGCCCGGAATCGGGCGGCAGAACGCGGTGATCGGTGCGGCGTTCGGGCTGCCCATCGGGCGCGTCAGCGACGTCCTGACCACGGCGACCAACCACTACATCCTGGAAGTCATGGCTCAGCTGCCGGCGGACTCGCTGGCCTGGCGCGCGCAGCTGCCGGCGCAGCGAACCGCGGCGGTCGCGGCAGTGCAGCAGCAACGCCTTCAAGAGTGGATCGAAGCCCTACGCGCCTCGGCGAGGGTCGTGGACCGTCGCGACGAGGTGCTCCAGCCCGCCGACGAGGACGCCCCCATCCAGATACCGATGGGGTTCTGGAGCCGATCCTACCGGTCTTCGGCCCCACTCGCGACGCCGTCGCTCAACTTCCGCGGCTCCCCATCGCCAGCTTCTTGGCTGGTCGACTCTCCCGGAGGCGCATGCGTCTTGTGGATCTGAGGTGCGTCGTCCGGCACGGACAGCTCGCTCTGGATGTCCTTCACCGAGCTCTTGAACTCTCGGATCCCCTTCCCCAAGGATGACCCGATCTCGGGAAGACGCTTGGCCCCGAACAACAACAGCACGATGAGAAAGATGAACACCATCTCTCCCATTCCGAAGCTTCCGAATCCCATACTTCAAACCCTCCATGGGAGCGATTCTGCCCCCTTCGATCTCATGGTCTTCAGATCCACGAGCGTACCACGAATGCCACGATAGCGATCCCGACCAAAGTCAGGGAATTCAGCGTCAACGTGACCGGTCCCAAGTCGAACGCTACCGCAACGAGATCGACCGACAAAGGTCCAAGGCTCGCGTCGACCGATGTAAGCAGAAAATCGCGGGACGCTGTTCCCTCGGGAAGGGTCAGCTCCATCAGCTTGGTGAGCAGCCCGCCCAAGAACAAGCCCAAAACGAGCGTCCATGCGAACCTTATGACGCTCCGGCGGCCAGTATCAACGAGCATGCGCGGGCACGGAAGCTGGGGATCCCGGTTGCGACATGGTCATCGCCGTCGGTTCACGGCGTAGGCAACGGCGTCCCTGAGGGCGGCGACGGCAGGCCCCCCGGGAAGCTCCTCAAGGGCCGAAAAGGCCAAGTCGGCGTAGTGTGCTCCACGGTCGCGCGCATAAGCGAGGCCTCCCCGCTCCTCCACGATCTCGACGACCCGCGAGATGTCTTCGTCTCCCGGATCGGCAAGCGTAAAGAACGAGCGAATCAACGACTGCTCGGCCTCGTTGGCCCTCGGAAGCGAGGCGATCAACGGGAGCGTGACCTTACGCTCGCGGAGGTCGTGGCCGGTGGGCTTGCCCGTAACGGCCTCGAGGCCGGTATAGTCGAGGAGGTCGTCCGCGATCTGGAAGGCCATGCCGAGATTGTGGCCGAACCGCGCCAAGGGCTCGCAATGGCCGGATGCGCCCGCGAGCGCACCCATTTCACACGCCGCGCCCATCAAAGACGCCGTCTTGGCGGCAATGAGCCGGTAGTAGGACGCTTCGGAGAAATCCAACGCGTCGTAGGAGGTGAGCTGTCTCATCTCACCGACCGACATCTCGTTGGCGGCGTTCGCCAGCACCGCGAGGGCCTCGAGGTTTCCGACTCGGGCGAGCTCGGATACCCCCCGCGAATAGAGATAATCCCCCATGATGATCGCGACCTGGTGGGTCCAGAGCGCATTGACGGTCGGCAGGCCACGGCGCAGGACCGAGTGATCGACAGCGTCGTCGTGCACCAGTGTGGCCAGGTGCACCAGCTCGACCACGGCGGCCAGCCTCAGGGCGTCCTCAGGCTGATCTCCCTCGACCTGGCTGGACAACAGCAGGAGCGTCGGCCGGAAGAGCTTCCCGCGCATGAACAGGAGATGCTCGTTCACCTCCTCGATGTCCGCGAAGTCGGACACCACGATGCGCTTGATCTCGTCCCCGACGCGGTCGAGTGACGCGCGCACGGGGGCCTGGATCGCCGACAACTCCGGCGGAACGCCGCGCAACGCCTGGGTCACGCCTGAGCCAGAACGAATGTGCGGCACAGAGTAGCTCTAACGGAGCTCGCGAAGGCGCTCGGTGACGTCGGCGAAGTTGATGTCGAGGGAGAACACCCGGTCGTAGTACTCGACCGCCGAGTCTTTGCGATCCAGGGCCTCGAAGGCTCTGGCCAAATAATAGTAGATCCCCACGAACTCGTCCTCGACTCCGGGCGTCACGTGTAACGCCCGTTCGAGCGTCCTGACAGCCGCCTCCGGCTGGCCCATCTCGATGAAGGTCTGGCCCATTATCTCATACGTCGGTAGGTGCACGGCGGAAGCCCGAAGCGCCTGCTGGAAGGAGCTGATGGCCTCTTCCAGTAAGCCCATCTCCTTGTACGCCGTCCCCAAATCGTAGTGCGCCCGCACGTCCCCGGAGTCGAGGTTCTCGGAAACTTTATCTTTGAACTGCGAGAGCATCTTCGCGAAGTCGGCTTCCTCGTCACCCGAGGGTTCCTCGTAGGCCACCCTGAAGCGCGTCGACTTCTCGTCTCCCCCACCCCCGCCAAGGATCATGGCACCGAAGTCGACGTAGTCCTGGGCCGGAGCCGCCGGCTCTGCTGGCGGAGGAGTCGGCGCGGGTGGGGCAGGCGCGGGTTCCGGTGCGGCTTCTTCGATCGCCTCTTCGAGCGCGGCGGAGGACTCGAAGCCGTCGTCGTCCGCCGCCTCCACGGTGAGCAGCTCGGCGGTGACTTCGTCGTCGTCCTCGTCGTCGTAGGGAATCGTCGGCAACTCAACCTCTTCGTCCTCGTCGTCGTCCTCGGCGAAGGCAAGGGTCGGCAGCTCGAAGTCGTCATCGTCGTCGGAATCGTCGAAGCCCATCATAGGAAGCTCGACGGCTTCCCCATCCTCATCGTCGTCGGACGCGTCCAAGTCCATCGTCGGGATCTCAGCAGCCACTTCTTCGGCAGCTTCCTCGAGGCTCTTCTTGGCGCCGTCGACCTCAAAGCCACCAATCTCCGCGAACTCCGTTTCGCCACTGACCGGCTCGGGTTCTTCTTCAGTCGGGGCACTGAGGTCGATCTCACCGAACGGGGACTCGAAGCCCCCGTGATCCTCCTCGGCAATTCCGAACGCCGTGCCGCCGCTGGCCAACGCAGCACCCACGTCGACGTTCGGATCGAGCTCTTTGATCTTCGTCTCCACGCCGCGGGCGAGATCGCCCTCGCCCGACTGCGTCAGATGTCGGTACGCGATGAGCAGCTGCTCGACGGCCTCTTCGGAGCGCCGATTGGCCGCCATCTGGTCGGCCACCGTGATCCTGACCTGAACGTCGTCCGGTGCCAGATCACAGAACTCCACCAGGGCTCGGAAGGACTCGTCCAGATCCCCCGCCTGCTGCATGCGCTCGGCGTACGTGAGAAAGTTCGTTCGTGCGTCCGGCAGAAAGCCCTGCTCCGCACGTATCTGGCCGATCTTGAGGTACGCCTGGTGACGACCCGGGACGTTCCGGATGATCTTCTTGCAAACGGCGATCGCGTTATTCGGAAGGAAGGCCTCGCGATAGAGATCGACCGCCTGCTCGTAGTGCGCGACCGCGTCGTCCAACGCACCGACGCGAACAAATAGGTCACCTACGCGATTGATCAGGCCGATGTCACTCTGCTCGTCCTGTGCTAGCGCGTTGAGGGCCTTCTTGTACTGGTCAAGCGCCTTCCGCCACTCCTCGTTCTGTTCGTGGCGTCGGGCTTGTTGCTTGAGCGACTCAATGCTCATTCGGCGCGTTCCGGGGTCGTCGTGCGCCCGCTCGATCGCTTCGAGACGTACTCCACGACACGGCGGGAGAGGACCCGAGCGGGTCCAAAGTCAGAAAGGAGTAATCTGTCCACCACCGCCGGATACACAAGGGTGTCGGGAATCATCCCGATGACCTGTGTTTCGACGACCTGCCCGCCTCGCACCCCAACCTCTCTTTCGATGGCACCGAAAACGTCCATCGGGGAGGTTGAGACCGGATCCTCGAGATTCATCGAGATCTGCACGCGGTCCTGGTCCGGAAGGTAGAGTCCCAGGGCCCGAAGTCCCTTGAAGCCGCCACCACGCTCGCGCAGCCCCTCAGCGATCTCTCGCGCCGAGGCCAGGTCGATTCCGGTCACGAAGACGTTCCAAGCCAGCAGGATGTCCCGCGCACCCACGCACGTGACACCCGCCGTCGGATGCGCCCGATCGGCGCCATCGGGAAGGTCGGGGCGCTGATCCTCCGCAAAGCCTTGGACGACGGCCTCGAACCCCCCACGCCGGAGCCTGGACAGCGCCCGACCGGGAGGATCGGAAGCGCGCGCGTAGAAGAACACGGGAATCCCCAACTCGGCGATGGCCCTGCCAGCCGTGTGAGCCGACCTGACCGCGTCAGCCATGTCGAGGCCCTCCAAGGGGACGAACGGGAGCACGTCGAGCGCTCCGACGCGCGGGTGCACGCCTTGGTGGCGTCGCAGGTCGAAATGCTCGAGCGCGAAACGCGCAGCGGCGACAGAGGTCGCCTCGACGGCGGGCGGATCTCCGATGTAGGTAACCACCGACCGGTTGTGGTCGGGATCGGAGGACCAGTCCAAGACATCGACATCGCCTGCCGCAATGACGTCGACCAGCGCCCGCACCGCATCCATGTCGCGGCCTTCCGAAAAATTCGGGACCGCTTCGAGAACCTTCGCCATGAGACAAAAGCTAGGGCAACGCCAAGGCCCCCGCCGCGGGATGCGGCGGGGGCCACGACTTCCAAGTCTCCGCCCCCTAGTTCCCCGCCGGAGACACCAGGTTCAGGTTGCCGGGCTGCAGCTGGTACGCCCAGTCGAAAATCATGATGGGGTCGCTCTGGTCGAAGCCCACGAACTCGACCCGGATGGCCCCGTAGTGCACGCCGTCCGTGTCGTTGACCCGGATGACATAAGTGGTCTGCGGAATCATCTCGAACAGGCCCGTCGCGTAGTTGATCGTCGGCGCGACCGAGACGTCCGTGCAGTTGAAGTCAGCCCCGACCCCGCACTTGAGCGCCGTCGTGACGAAGCCACCGTTGTCGTGGATCGCCACACCGGCTCCTGTCTGCAGCCACCACTGATTCCCGTCCGACTCCATGCGGACGTCCCAGCCCGTGCCGTTGCCATCCACGACGGCCTCGGTGGTTTCGTCGGTCTGGAAGAAGAAGCCGGACAGCGCCGGAACGTTCTCCCACGCATAGATCCACTCTCCGTGATAGTCCGGGCGCGGCGTCCCTGATGCCGACGCGCTTCCGAGACTCTCGTGCCCATCGGCGTCGAGGGCCGTCACGAAGTAGGAGTACGTGGTGCCGTTTCCGGCCCGCTGATCCAAGAAGCCCTCGGAGTCGGTCTCCCCGAGCAGGAACGTCGTGCCGCCGTCGTCCAGATAGACCTTGTAGAACGAGAAGTCGCCGGCGCCGACGCGCGAAGCGTCACCCCACGTCAGATAGTTCGCGTTGTCCAACGCGATCACGAAGGGCAAGTCGGGCACCGGGGGTGGCGTAACGGTCGGAACGAAGACAGAGACCGCCGTCGTGGCGGTTTCCGATCCGGACCCCACGGCCGCCACGTAGTACTCATACGTCTGGTTCTGAACGACGTTGAGGTCTTCGTACGTGCAGAAGCCGCCGATGCAGCTCGTCACCTCGGCAATGAAGAAGAAGTCCGTGTCCGTGACCCGCCGCGAATAGATCCGGAACGCTTCTCCGTCCCATTCCGGGGCGAGCTCCCACGAGACCGTCACCGAGCCTCCGTAGTAGCTGACCGTGAGCGCCCGCGGTGCCGCGGGGACGCCACCCACGACTAATACGTCCTGTCGGCACGCGGACAAGGTCAACACCATCGCAAGGCAGATCGTCACCGTCCGTCCCATGGTTCCTCCTTCGGAGACCCGGCCCCCGCTTGATGCGGGTAGCGTCCACGGGCCTTCCTCTGGCAGGGAGGAATGCATGGCCCGTACCCAACTTGTAAAACTATACAGTACAACATCTTACGTCGCGTCGTCGACATCCCGACATGTCCCCTGAGGGGGACACATCGAGAGCGGAGCGAGACAGCTAACGCTCCTCCGCAGGGAGGCCCAAGTCCAGGTTCTGCTGATCGTAGTCGAACTTCAGATCGCGGTTGTCCATGAGGGAGACCTCGAAGCGGAAGCTCCAGTTCCCGGTCGCCGTCTGCAGGAAGTCGAAGTTCGCCTGCCAGCGATGGAGGTCTCGCGTGAGCCGAATGGAGTGGTCGTTGAAGGCTCCCCGCTCGATGTCGTATGCGGTCCTCCAGCTCAAGGCCCACTGCTCGGTTGGTTGCAGGCGGATACTCCCCGTGAGCATCTGGCGCGGGTCGACCGTGGGGTCTCTCGGGCGCTGCAACGAATACGTCAGGTTGGCCGTCCATGCCCCTCGGGACCCGGACCTCGGTCCCAGCGTCGCCCTTCCCGTCTGCGATCCGGTAGGAATGATCGACGACTCGTCGGTGGGATCCCCGACTTCGAACGGATCGTTCAACTCGTCGCCCTCGGGCTCTTCCGGTGCGTCCTCCGTCGCGTCTCCGCCAAGGAGCGAAGACAGCCACCGGAAGACCAGTGAGCGCGATCCAAGCGCGAAGCCGAGGTTCATTTGCGCCAGATGCGGAGCGAACCGTCGCTCGGCGATCGTACCGTCCCCGGCGGGCTGGTCGTCGAACAGATCGTGATCCATCGACACCGACAGGCCCCTGAGGAGATCAGAGGACAGCTGGTTCGACAGCCGCGTCGTCTCGAAGCCCTGCAGGAAGCTGCCGGCGGAATCCGCTTGGACGAAGTCGTAGCGGACCACGCTCGTCCGTAAGGCAAGCAGGCTCACGATCTCCGCCTGCGGGATCCTGCGGGGCTCCCCTGAAAGCTGCGTGGCCTCCACCGCCGCGACAGAGTCCGCCGCGGCCTGCGTGGCTTCGTCCTCCTCGCGCTTGGCCTCGAAGGTCTGGTTCAGCGTGACCGAGACGACGTTCTGCGGCTGTAACACACGGGCGCCGAAGACGTTACGCTGCAGGTCGTCCGGAGTGGACTCCGGACTCCACTGATAGTCGAACGACGGTGAGAACTTGTGGCGGATCGTCTCGAAGGACCCGAAGCCAGGGAAGAACCCGTACATGTCGGTCTTGAGCTGGGCCCCGAACGCGACGCGCGTAGGTGCGGAGACGAAGTCCTGCGCGAGGCTGGATGTATCGGCACGGAGCATCCGCCCGCTCAGGCTCAACCGAGGCGTCAGGGTGGTCGATCCGATGAGCTGTTGCTGATATCCGAGGGACATCGACCAGCTGAGGTTCGACTCGGCGATGTTTCGCGCCGGCGCGCTCGTGAGGAGATCGGGGCCACTCGCGCTGTCCCCGAGCAGGAGTAGCGCTTCGGGCACGTTGAGCGTTGAAGCCTCGGCGACATTGACCGACTGGCCGAAGGTCAGATTCCCGATGCTGAGGTTGCTGCGCACGAAGGCAGTTTGGTTCTCGGTGCTGGCCAGACCATAGGAGAACGTGTCGGCCGCCATTCGGTCGAGTGTTCGGCGCTGGAAACTGCTCGAGCCCGACCACGTCATGTTATTCCAGATGTTCGCGTCAGCCGCCGGGGCCCGAAACAGCGTGATCGGTGACAGCGAGAGGTTTGCCGACGGGAGCGTCCACTCCGTGCGGTCGTCGGAGAGATACTGTTTGCGGTTCGCCGATACGGCGAGCTGTCCCCAGTTGAAGCGACGATTCAGCCCACCTTCGGAGTCGATCGACTGGGTGACTTCTCGTGGGTTGAACGAGTTCTCGCGGACGAAGTCGTTGCTCTCCGCGTAGCGGGCCGATACGCGCAGGGCCGAACGCTCATCGATCTGCCAGGAGTGCCGCGTATCCAGCGCGAGCTCGGTCGATCCGCCGGTCCGCCAGTATTGGCGAAGGTTCAGGGAGCCGTCCAGGAACTGACGACTGAACCGATACTGGGTCGAGCTCGTGAGGCTCCAGAACGTGTCGCTGAACCAGTCTAGTGAGAGGAGCGCGTCGGAGTAGTCGCTCATGGCCCAGTAGAACCCGACGTTGCTCACGCGTCGCCGATAGCCGGTGGACGTCCGCACGATGTCGTTGACGCTGAAGCGCGGCCGGAGCAGGCCCGAGGACCGTTCGCTGTCGAGATTCTGCGCAATGAACGGGAGCCAAAACACCGGCACATCGCCGAAATAGAGCCGGACTCCTCGGGCGATGAGAGTGCTCCCACCAACCATCTTCACCTGGTCGGCTTCGAAGTGGTAATGCGGTTCCGTGAGGTCGCACGATGTGAAGCGCGAGTGGGACATGAACGACGAGTCCTGCGCCGCATAAGGCATGTCGCCCGTCACGATCCAGTTGGCGCCTCCCTCGTTGACCGAGGTACGGGCGCCGGTCGCCGAGCCCCTGTTCTGTCCCAGGTCGTAGACCATGGTCGCGGCGTTGATCGGCTCGCCTTGTGGGTTGCTGAACGAGGGATTCCCAACGACCTGCAGGATCCCAGTGCCCTGATCGAACGTGACTGACGTGTCCCCCTCGGCCCGGATACCCTCCTGCGAGACGGTTGCACGTCCATCCTCAGGCGCCAGCAAGACGAGGATGCGCTCCTGGGTGCGAAAGTCCGCCGCCCCTCCTTGGTACTCGGTCAGGGTGTACCCGGGCAACGAGATGAGCGCCCGAGCCACGGAATCCGTAGCCGTCCCGCCACCCGGCCGGTTTCCCAGCGCCGCCTCGGCAAGGAGCACGGAGTCCTGCGCGAACAGGATGCTGTCATAGCCGGGCGCCCGAGCGAGTGAGCGGAGCCGCTCCATGGCCCTCAGCCTCGCCGAGTCCGCCTCCTCGACCTGCACGTCTTGCTGAGCCGCGAGCGGCGCGAGAACGCCTGATACGCTCAACGACGCCAGGAGCGCCGCCGCGACCAGGAGCGGCGTCCGGGCAACCCTCACTGGCTCTCCAGCGCCCCCGGCGGACCGTCCAGGCTGGCCTCGTACTCCTCTGCCCGCTTCCGCTTGCCGCGGTAGATCCCGACGGAGAGGAAGATCCCGAACTCGTAGAGGAGAAGCAGAGGGAACATCATCATCACTGTGAGCGTGATGGCGTCACCAGGCGTGATGAAGCTCGCCAGGATGGTGATGAGCACGATCGCGTGGCGGCGCTTGGCCCGCAGGAAGGCGGGCGTGACGAGTCCCAACGCACTCAGGATCATGATGACGATCGGGAGTTCGAAAACGGCCCCGAACGCAAGGAGCATCTTCACGATGAAGCCCAACGTCTTGTTGATCTCGAGCTGCCCTTCCAACGAGGTGTTCAGGAAGTTCTGGAAGAACTCGAGTGTCACAGGCAGCGCCGCGAAATACGCGAGCGCTACGCCTGCGATGAACAGCAGGAGGCCGAGGTAGAGCGCCGGGATGACGGCTCGTTTCTCGCGCTTCTCGAGCGCCGGGGACAGAAATACCCAGATCTGATAGACGATGATCGGAAACGACAGAATCAGCCCGCAGTAAATCGCGAGCCGGAGCATGACGAAGAACGGATCCGCAGGCGACAGGTAGATAAGTCGGAGATTCGGATCGTCCCACGCCTCGCGAACCGGAAGGACGAGGAGCTCGAGGACGTCGAAGTAGACGACGAGTGCGAACCCGATACCCGTGCCGATGACAATGGCCAGAATCGACCACAGGATGCGCCACCTCAATTCTTCGAGGTGATCCAGGAAGGGCATCTCGCCCTTCGGATTACGGTGACGCGACATCCGCAGCCTTCCCCCTGGGAGCCCGTGTTGGAATCACGGAGGTCCACCCCCCGAGCCGCGGCGACATGCGCGCAGGGGCCGTCAGAGCGGAAGCTCTACTTGATTCCGGCGAAGCTCTTCACGTTCCTGAGCCGCCGCCATTTCGTCGACGAATTCTTGGAACTCACCGGCGTCCTGGAAGTTCCGGTAGACCGAGGCGAAACGGACATACGCCACCCGGTCGAGCGGCCTTAGTCGGTCCATGACGAGGGCACCCAGTCGGACGCTGGGGACCTCCACACCCGCGTCCTTCGAGAGGTCGTCCTCGATATCATCGACGAGGCGCTCCATCTCCGAGGCGGACACCGGGCGCTTGGCGCACGCCACCCTGATGCTGTCCAGCAGCTTCCCCCGATCGAACTCTTCGACGGCTCCCGAACGCTTGAGGACCTGTATCGGTCGCTCCTCGACGTACTCGTAGGTGGTAAAGCGCGCGCCACACACGCTGCATTCCCGACGGCGCCGGACGGCCCTCCCACCTCGGCTCGCCCGGGTGTCCACCACCCGGTTCTCAGTCGCGTCGCACTCTGGGCACCGCATGGGCTAGCGGCGTGGGGCGGAAGCCCCCTGGGGCCGCGCCGTGCCGGCCACTAGCGGATCTCTTCGAGCATGTCCCGGGCCAGGAACGCAACGCCTGAGTCAGGAAAGGTGTTCACGATGCGCTCGAGGGTCCGGCGCGCATCGGCAGTGTTTCCCAGGTCCGCTTGAATCCGCGCCATCCGGAACAACGCGTCGGGAACCCGCGCCGCCGTCGGGTATCGCTCCGCAATCTCCTGGAAGGCGGCGAGCGCGTCGTCAGGCCGATTCTGCTGGGACAGGATGTCCGCCAGGTAGAACCGGGCATCCGGCGCCCGTACGTCGCTCGCATGGTCCCGCAGGAACTGCTCGTACGCCTGCTGTGCAGCACTCAGCGATCCGCGCTGATGCAGGTCCCGGGCCACGCCGTAGAGCTGGTCGGCGTTGCCGCCGACACCCTGGACCGTCTCCGTCCCAGGGGCCTGCGTCGAATCGGTCGAGACACCTCGGGTGGTGGCCGGCCCGGTCGATACGCGATTGGTGCCGGCTTGGCCGCGCAGTGCCGCCATGCCGCGCTGCGTCTCGCCAACCAGGGCCTCGAGCCGCGATTGCCCCTGAGTCAGAGCTTGAAGCAAGCGGGTGATGTCCCCACGAAAGTCGAAGAGCTGATCGGATTGCGTCCGCAGGGTGTCCTGGGTCGAGATCGCTTCGCGGCGAAGCATCGCCATGAGCGAGTCCTGACGCGCGGCCTGAGCCTGCAGCTCCAGCCGCATCTCGGTTTGGAGCGAGCGAATGTCGCCTTTCGTCGCGCAGCCACCCAATACGACAGCGGCAGCCACAACGCCAAAGGCGCGGGCTGCCGGATAATATCGCTTACGTCTCATTACACACATGGATCCCCTCCTCCGGCGTACCGGAGGAGGGGCCACGCAAAGGTCATGCCGACTACTGGGCAGGGTTGATCGCGGTCGCACCGGCCGTGATCACGAACTGACCACGACGATTTCGTGCCCACGAGGCCTCGTTCGACCCCTGCTGGAGCGGACGGCCCTCTCCGAACGACACGATCTCGAAGCGGTTCTCCGCCAGGCCGAAGCCGGTCAGGAACTGCCGGACCGCCTCAGCACGGCGGTTGCCCAAGGCGAGGTTGTACTCGGTCGACCCCCGCTCGTCGGCGTGCCCCTCGATACGCAACCGTACCTGCGGGCTCGCACGAAGGATTGCGACCTTCTGCCGGAGCAGGGCAGCCGCGTCATCACGGATCGCCGACATGTCATAGTCGAAGAAGACCATGGCTTCGAGCGTAGTACGAGCAGCGGCAACCGCCCGTGCTCTCTCTGCCTCGGCGGCCCTGCGCGCAGCAGCTTCGGCCTCGGCGCGACGCCGAGCCTCTTCAGCGGCGCGAACCGAATCCTGGTAGGCGCGCAGCGAATCCATGTCCGGACCCGCGGGCGGCGGCGGTGGCGGCGGCGGCGGATCTCCTCCGCATGCACCAGCAACGAGAATCGCAGCCAGAACGGGAACGACAAAACGGCGGACGATCATCCCAACTCCCGGGTTGAACGAAGTAATTAACCTACCCACGGCCGCAAATATGCACTCTGCGCCGCACGGAAGCTAATGTTCTTTTTCCGCAGGGAGAATCCCCCTGCCATATAGGTATAGAGCGGGGGCGCGCGCAACGCTCGCCCCAGCCGACTCCCCGGACTCCCGTTCTCACACTGAGCCGGGCGATCAACGTGGCAGCAGCGCCGGCGACCAGTCGGGGACCCCCACCCGCCGCCCCGCGAGAATCGCCCTGACCCGTCCCGTCGTGACGTCGACGACGAAGAGTCCGTAGCCCCAATTGCGCTCCCCCACGAAGACCAGATGCCTCCCGTCGGGCGCCCAGCTGGGATCCTCGTTGTTGCCCTCGCTGGTGAGCTGACGCAGGACGCGACCGTTGTCGGCGAGATCGGCCACCAAGATGTGATAGCGCCCCCGCTCGATCGCGCCATGGAAAGCCACGAGGTCGCCCAGGGGAGACCAATCCGGTGACGTGAAGTAACCCCCGTTGCCGTATGCGTAGGGAGACAGCGTCTCTGCCTGTCCCCCCTCGGCCGGCATGAGCATGACCTGAGGGACCGCGTCACCGAAGCGCAACGTGTTGAACGCCATCCAACGACCGTCGGGCGAATAAGTCGGGGAGAGGTCGTACCACGGGCCACCCGACAGATACGCGAGGCAGCAGTCCCCGTCGAAGTCGTACGTGAAGATCCCGCTTCTCGAATCGCTGCCGAGCACGGAGAACGCCAGCGTCCGCCCGTCGGGGCTATACGTTGGCGTGATGTAGTCGCCCGCCCCGCGAACGGGCGGGAGCATGCGCTCGACGCGCGTGTCGACGTTCATTTCGTAGATGCGTGGGTAGCCCGACTTCCAAGAGGAGTAGGCCAGCTTCGAGCCATCCGGAGACCACGACGGCGACTCGAGCGCATCCTCGAAGTCGGTCAATCGTACGAGATTCTCACCGTCCGAGTCGATGAGGTAGACCTCGTTGTAGGTGAGTGAGTCCGTATCCCTGAAGCCCCGCATCGTGAACGCAATGCGACTGGCGGACATTCCGGGATCCCCGGTCGCCCACCTCACGATCTCGTCCGAGGCCCGGTGCACGGACATCCGGTAGTCAGCGTCGCTGGGGTCCGGCACCGTGAACCGACCTCGCTCGCGCACCTCTCCATACACGACGTCGTGGAGCTCCAGGAGGAGGACGTACCCGTCCCCGGCACCCTCGAGCGTGCCGGTCACCAGCCAGACGGCGCCGAGCCGATCCCATAGCGCGTAGTCGACCTCGTCCCGAACGAACCCGCCAGGAAGGTCGTTGATGATCTCGAAGCGGTCCGAGTAGCGCAGGTCATCGCCTACGATCGTCTCGACCTGGGGGGCGAGGCCCGAGCCGCCGAAGCGGCCCGTGAAGGGCTGAACGGCGAGCGCTGGCAGGTACGACCCCGTATAGACCAGACCCAGACTCACACCGGGAATCTGGTCCTGCGCGCCCACGGATGCGGGGGCGGCCGATCCAGCAACGGCAAGACACGCGACCACCGCAAGTCGGCACCACAGGCGCTCATACATGGTCATTCCTCTCATCGGCCCATCACTCCTAGTCTTGGTCGCTCGGCGGTTCGAACGTGAAGCTGATGCGAACTGCCGGCCACGGCAGGTCCTCCGGAAGCGGGCCGAAGCGGCCCTGCCCCGCACAATCGACCGCGCCCATGGCTTCGAAGTCGAAGGCCGTGTTTCCGGACCGATTCAGAAACTCGATGTCGGACGCCAGACCGTCTCGACGGATCGTAAACGCGACCGCCGTCTCCCAGCTTCCCCCCGTTCGCCAGCGGAAGCACCGCTGAATCTGCCGGATGATGTTGTCGTAGTAGGCCGGGTAGTCTCGCCTGAGGCCCTCGAGACGAACGTTCAGGTTCTCCCCCGAGGTCTCGGCAGTGGTCTCGGGGGGTGCGTCGGCTGTCGTAGCCGGCTCGTCTTGAACCGCCGGCTCGGGAGGATTCGGCTGTGTCTGGGGCTCCGGCTGCGGCACAGGGTCGGGCTCGGGCTCTGCCGGTTCGATCGGGGCGGCGACGGCTTCGGGCTCGGGGGGCGAGGGTTCGGGCTCCGGGCGCTCTACGACCAACTCTTCCACGGCTGGCTGAGGCTCTTCGGCCTGGGCGGCGGGAGGCGGCGATACCAGCTCGATCTCGTACGCGATGAACTCGAACTGCGGTGGGCTCCGAAGCGTCGACAGCCACACGACCGCGAACACGGTGGCGTGGAGGACCATCGAGTACGCCGCCGCACGTGTGTTGAACGGGTCGACCCGGCGCATGGACGGCTACCTCGGGCCGGTGTACGGCTCGGCGATGAGAGACCAGGGCACGCCGCTGTTGAGGGTGATCGCCATCACTTGAAGTCCTGTGCCATACGTTGCGAGCGAGTCGCCCCGAATGAACACCCGATCGATGCCGCCCGCCGCGAGGAGCTGCGGGAGGCTCTCCTGGAGCTCGGTGAGCGTCACCTCGGTCTCTTCCATGAAGACTCTGCCGTCGGCCATCAACGTGATGAAGAAGGGCGAGTCCTGGGCGGTCAACGCCTGCACGTCGGCCCGCGGAATCGCCACCTCGATGCCACCCTGCAGGATCGGGGCCGTGATGATGAAGATGATCAGCAGTGTGAACGCCACGTCGACCAGGCTGGTGACGTTGATCTCGGCATTCATCGGCAGGTCCGCTCGGTCGCGGGCGGCCCTGCGAAGCCCGACGGACATTAGACGCGGCCCTCCCGAGCCAAGGTGCCGATGAACTCGCTGGAGAAGCCCTCGAGCTCCCCGCTGACGAGGTTGAGCTTGGTCACGAAGTGGTTGTAAGCGATGACCGCCGGGATGGCGACGAACAGTCCGGCCACGGTCGTGATGAGCGCCTGGGCGACGCCAGGAGCGACAGCCATGATGTTGCTGGAGCCCGACGAAGTGATGCCCAGGAAGGTGTTCATGATCCCGATCACCGTCCCAAGCAGGCCGAGAAGCGGGGATACGGACCCGATCACCGCGAGAAAGGTGATGCCGACGGCAAGCTCATCCCGCTCTTCCGCCTCCTCCTTCTCTAGAACGAGGCGGAGGGCCTCGAGCTGAGTCAGCGAGAGTCCCTGGCTCGGCGGCGCACCCTGGCGAAGCGCGCCCGGTCGCAACTCACTGAAGAAGTTGACTCCCTGCCGGAACACCCGGCCGTACGGAGACTCGGGCAGGGTCAGGATGGCCTTGTACGCATCCTCGAGCCGCTGCGCTTGTTCCATGTGCTCGAGGAAGCGGTCCCCCTCCCTGCGCACCCTGCGAAACTGGCTCCATTTGCGAAAAATCAGCCACCAGGAAATCAGCGAGAAGATGGCGAGGACGCCGAGCACGATCGTGGTAGCGAGCGTGCCCCCCACGATCATGTCCAGGACGGTCTGAGGTGGGCGCGCCTGGAGGAGCAAGGTGGCTAGGGTCATTCGGCGTTATCCGACCTTTGTTTCGCGATGTGCTCGTACGTTTCTCTGAGCCCCTGCTCGAGCGTGAACGCCGGGGCCCATCCACGGCCCCTCAGGACCGATGCGTTCAGCGTACTGTGGCGCAACTCGCCTGGGCGCTCCGGCTGTAGGATGCGACCCGGCGCCTTCTCGGCGATCGACTCGACGACGTCGGCCAGCTTATTCACGCTGGTCCCGACCCCGGTGCCGACGTTGAACGCCCGTGCGTCGAGGCCTGCTTCATCACCCATCGACACATTGGAAGACAGCATGTTCGCGGCCACCACGTCCCGCACGAAGACATAATCCCGGGTCTGCTCGCCGTCGCCAAAGATCGTCAGCGGCTCGTCGCTCAGCATGCGGTTGCAGAAGATGGCTACTACACCCGCCTCACCATGCGGGTCCTGGCGCGGCCCGAAGACGTTGGAGTAGCGCAGCGCGACGTAGGAGAGCCCCCGCACCACCCGGTAGTAGTTCAAGTAGTACTCGCCGGTGAGCTTCGTCACACCATACGGCGAGAGCGGCAGTTTCGGCGCAATCTCCGGGGTCGGGATCTCCTCCGGCTCGCCATAGACGACGCCCCCGCTGCTCACGTAGACGAAGCGCTCCGTGCCTACCTCGATTGCGGCTTCGGCGAGATTGAGCAGCCCGAGGAGGTTGATGCTCGCATCCCTCGCGGGGTCGAGTACGGACACGCGCACGTCGATCTGGGCCGCGTGATGGTTCACCAGGTCGAAGCGGACCTCGCGGAACAGATTTCGGATTTCGGCGTCTCGGATGTCCAGCTCGACGAAGTGGGCGTCCCCGGGGAGGTTCTCCCGGCGTCCGCTGGACAGATTGTCCACGATCCACACTTCGTCGCCGGCGGCGATGTAGGCGTCGGCGATGTGGCTTCCAATGAACCCGGCACCTCCGGTGACGAGGACCCTACGTTTGGATTGCTTCATGGCGTTGGAAAGGGGTTACAAGAAGTCCCCGCCGGCCGAAACCGACGGGGACTCAGAAGCTAGCGTGGAGGCGAGGGGACTGTGCGTCCTCGCCGTCCTCATCTAGGGCATCTTCCTCGCGAGCCGTACGATGACGCCCTGCCGGAAGACCGCGTCGACCATCGAGGCGATGCGCGCCGACGCCATGCTCGGCGTGAGACCCACGACCTCTAAAGAACCTCGTGGATCGTTCGCGCTCGCGACCCCGTAGAGGACGAACACGTCCCCGATCGTGATGCCGTCGTTCGACCCGAGATCCAGGAATGCGATCTGGCCCAGGTCGTTGAGCACCTGAACTCCCGCGAAGCCCATGATCATCGCCTCGGACCCACCCGAGACTTCCTGGGCGACCGCACCCGGCTGCACCGTGTAGGACGGCACGGGCCGGACGAAATCTCCGGCGAGGATGCGTTGATACTCCTTGGTGACCACTCCGATCACGCCGACATCACTGATGGCGGATACGGTCACGATTCCTGTGGGAACGGCGACCTCCCCGACGCTCTCGATGCTCCGCATGATGCGGAAGGTCTGAAGCTGAGCACCGACACGCGCGGGTGAAGGCATGGTCATGCGGACCCGGTCGTACGATCGGATGGCCAACGCGCGCTGACCCTCATCCGCAAAACCGTCGATGACGCCGGTCCGCTCGGCCTCCGCACCGATGCGTACGACCCAGGGAGCCGAGTAGACGGCGTCCCGAGTGACGGCGACGCGGTTCCCGGGGGAGACTCCGCGGCTCGCCCCGCGCGCCGCGGCAGTATCCTGATAGAACATCGATCGTACTTGTTGGGCCGGTCTCGCCTGACGGAACCCGAACTGAACCAGATCGCCGCTACCCGTGGGCCCGATGTCTTGGGGCTCGACCTGCGGGAGCGGGACCGCCGCCGTAGTGGTGGTCGTCGGGGTCCGGGTTCCCGGGATTCCCGGAATCACGAACACCTCTCGCGGATAGATCAGGTCCTCGTCAGCAATGCTGTCCTGATTGGCCTCGAAGATCACCCGCCACTGAAATGGGTCCTGGTAATAGAACTGAGCCAGATCCCAAAGCGTGTCGCGGTCGACGACGGTATGAGTACCCGGGACCTCCTGGCCCTGGGCAAAACTTGGCAGAATCAGTAAAGCTACAACCGCAGCGGCCGAGCGAACCATCTGGGCTCCTTCGGCAATAGGTACGGGCTTTTCGCCCAGTGAACGCAACCCGAAGATAGGGACCGTCCCCGCTTCAGGTCAACGCATTTTTTGAATTTGACTTCAGATGTTTACGGTGGCCTCCAACGGTGGTGCGCGTCGCCACAGCTTCATGCGAGGTGGTCGGCCAGAGAAACGTATGCTCCGCGGCCAATCACGACGTGATCCAACACGGGGATCCCGAGGGCTCTGCCGGCTTCGGCCAACTGCCGAGTGACGGCCCGATCGTCGGCCGAAGGGGCCGGGTCGCCCGAGGGGTGGTTGTGCACCAGGATGAT
>JAOTVA010000200.1 GCA_029863645.1 Gemmatimonadota bacterium | reverse complement strand
CTCGCTGTTGTACCAAGTGGAGCTGTTGTGGTGGGTGACCTAGAAGCACCTGGACTTGTGCACTCGGTGGTCCCGCCAGCAGAATCGCGAGTCCGTTAGAAAGCACTCATTACCCAGCGGAGTCACTATGCAACTCGGCGCGTTCTCGATCAGCCTGGCGGTCAAGGACTTGGAGGCATCCAAGCGATTCTACGAGAAATTCGGGTTCTCGGAGTTCGCCGGCGACGCTTCTCAAAACTGGCTGATGCTCAAGAACGGGAGCAAGGTGATCGGCCTCTTCCAAGGGATGTTCGAAAAGAACATCCTGACGTTCAATCCCGGGTGGGACCAAGACGCTCAGGAGCTCGACTCCTTTACGGACGTTCGCGAAATCCAACACCGGCTAAAGGCTAGTGGGGTGCACCTTTCGCAAGAGGCTGACGAAACCACCACGGGTCCTGCCAGCTTCGTCGCCGTTGACCCGGACGGAAATCCGATCCTCGTAGATCAACACGTGTGAACCACCAGCCCAGTCGCCGTGAAACGCCGGCGTGCGCAACCGCATCCTCTCTTTGGGCTCGGACGAGGACTCACCCCGGGTCGTGCACTCACGTGGCACCGTGCTTCCTAACAAGCGATTGCTACTGACGCCGAAGAGCTAGTCGAAGCGCTGCGCGCTTGTGTACGGGCGGGCGGCGCAGCAGAATCGCGAGTCCGTTAGGCCGCTGCTCAAGACACCCACCTTGGAAGCCTTATGACCCCATCGACCCGCGCCATCCTCGTTGGCGTCGCGCTAGTTGGGGCGTGCTCTCCGGCACCGGCCCCGGAGCTAGAGGCACCCGAGGTCGGTGCCGAGCAGGGCGTGGTCACTGGTCTTCCGATAGACAGGCTCCGGCTACCCCTCGGTGACGCGGGCCTTCTGATGGAGGTGGCGGTTTCCCTCCCGCACAATTACGACCCGTCGCAGGCATACCCGGTTCTCGTGATCCCCGATGCCGACCCGCTCATGGGCTTGCTTCAGACGGTGAGCTTCTTGTGGGTAGAAGAGGGGACTGCTCAGGGGGCAATTCTCGTTGGCCTCCCGTTTGGAGACAGTGCGGGAGCGATTTGGGCGAACCGTTCCTACTACTTGCTGCCGGACTCAGTCGGGGTCGTCGAGTACTATGGAGCCCAACTACCGCTCAATACCGGCGGGGGAGCGACTGAACTTGCGCTGTTCCTAGCGGAGGAAGTTCTTCCGGCGGTCGAGGCCCGCTACAGTGTGGACCACGCGCGAATGGGATTGGTTGGCTTTTCGATGGGCGGCCTGTTCGCCGCGTGGCATCTGGTCACGCATCCCGGGTTCTTTACCGACTACCTGATCATTGCCCCGCCACTCTCGGCACCGATGATCGGCAGCGACTTTGAGCGGTCCTTCGAACAACGTCTGGGCGAGGGCTTCGATCGCCCGACACGAGTCTACGTCTCGTATGCTGAAGACGACCTCGAGATGGTGAAGGTTGGTGCCGCACGCTGGATTGAAGCGTGGAGCGGCGTGGACGACGTGAATCTGTCCTTTCGATCAGAGAGATTCCCAGGTCTTCGTCACGATGGTGGCGCTGTCCCGGCCCTGCTCAACGGGTACAAGTTCCTTTACGGAAGCTGACAACCTCCGCAGCGGCCTAACAAGCGATTGCTACTGACGCCGAAGACGGGGCAGGTACGCGCTTCGCGCTTGCGGGGGGCGGGCGGCGCAGCAGAATCGCGAGACGTTAGCCTGCGGGAAATCAGACCCGACCGGCAGCAGCGTTCGCTCGTCCGCCCGGACCCCACCCCCCGGAACAGCAGAAGGGAGGGCAGGGGCGAAGAAGCGGGTGGCGAACACTGCGAGTGTCGCCTGCGGCGACTCCGAGTGGTCTTTCTCGCATCGGCTTCGATTCCGGTCGTCGTCCCAGGGCTCTTTCGGCGTGTCACAGCGTTACGTGCCGCCGTCTAACAAGCGATTGCTACTGTCGCCAGGGACTTGGTCGAAGCGCTACGCGCTTGTGCACGGGCCGGCGGCGCAGCAGAATCGCGAGTCCGTTAGCCTGCCAGCGGTCGTCGGAGGGATTAGCTGATGCGAGTAAGTAGCGTCGTCGTTGCTCTATCGCTTGTTGCCTGTGGAAGCCAGGCGGACTCGGAGCCGCCACCCTTCCTTGGGGGAACTGAGACCGTGCTATTGAGCTCCAGCGCTACGGGCCGGGAATATCAGGTCTCCATCGCCCTGCCGCTTGGTTACTACGAGTCGAATGAGGCCTACTCGGTACTCGTTGGGGTGGATGCCAACGGACAGTTCGGCACTCTAACCGAGACAGCCCGACTCCTGCGGCTTGGGAGTCAGATTCCACCGCTCGTGGTCGTCGGCATCGGCTACCCCATGGGCGGCTACCAAAGTGTCACAAGGCCCCGCCGGCTACACGAATTCTATCCAACCGCGATCGACGACTACGTCCAAATCATGGCGGAGGCCTTCCCTGACTCACCTCCGCCCTTCGGTTCCGGAGGTGGCCCCGAACTGTTGGACTTCATCGCCAACGATGCCCTCCCGTACGTCGATTCCCACTACCGCACCCGGCCCACCGGGCGGGCGCTTTACGGCCATTCGGCTGGTGGGGCGTTCGCCTTCTACTCCTTGCTCCATTCCGAGGGGGCTTTTTCTAGATACATCATTGCGAGTCCGGCCTTCTGGTATGACGACCGGGTCGCATTCCGTATCGAGACTGCCCATGCCGCTCAGCACCGAGAACTGCCCGCCAGGGCCTTCTTTTCGGTTGGCCTCCTCGAAACAGAGGACAGCTCACCGCCGCTTGGTAGCGGCCGCATGATCTCGAATCTCCGTGACATGCTGAATGTCCTAACCGGGCGTGACTACGAAGGCTTTCAGTGGGACTCCCATTTCTTCGAGGACGAGAACCACCAGTCGGTGATCGGACCCTCAATCAGTCGAGGCCTTCGTTACATCTACGCAGAAGGTGCCGCAGGCTAACAGGCGATTGCTGCTGCGGGCCTTGTCTGGTTGGATTCGTTGCCGACCTAGCGGGTCGGTGAACAACGCTCGACGGGGCTCGCTGTTGTACCAGGTGGAACTGTTGTGGTGAGTGACCTAGAAGCACCTGGACTTGCGACCTCGGTGGTCCCGCCAGCAGAATCGCGAGTCCGTTAGCCTGCACCTGAAGGAGCTCGTGTGCTTAGGACACCAGTTCTCCTTCTCGTGCTTCTAGCGGCGGGCACTCCTCACGCGGGGGTCGCTCAGACAACTACCCGACTCGATCTGGGCCTCGGCGTGGGCACCGCCTTCCAGAACGAGTCGGGCAGTGTTGTTACCGGTCGACTGGCCGTGGCGATGACTCGCGAGATGTGGGGTGGCCTCTTCCGAATCGCCAGCTACGTATCTCCAACGCGGCGGGAGGCCAACCTCCCCGGGCTCCTGATCGATCTCAGGGAACCGGGAATGATCCACGACTTCTCGCTTCTCCTCCTTCGCGGCCTGGATCAGTCATCGCCGCATCGACTGCAATTCGGAATCGGCTTGGGGTTCGTCCGAGGTCGACATGTCGACCGAGCGCGCACTTCGACGGGCACGCCAATCGCCTGGGGTATTCCCTTGGAGCTTTCTTTGAACCTTGGCGACGGCCGCGGCTTAGGCCTCGGCCTAATGGGTCAAGCTCACGTCAATCGCTCGACGTCGGTCGCGGGCGTGACCCTAGCCGTGACACTTGGCTTCTGACTGGCGCAGAACGCTTCGCCTGCTGGCGCGGTGCAGGCTAGCAAGGAATTGCTGCTGCAGGGCAAGCGTCGCGGCCTCGTCGCCGACCTTCTTGGACAGGTGAACAGCGCTCGACGGGGCTCGCTTCCGTACCGGCTAGACTCCGTGGTAGGTAGGCTTGGTGGACACAGGCTTGTGGTCATACGGGTCCTGCCAGCAGAATTCCGAGTCCGTTAGACCGAAACACGGGCAGGTCCTACGGGTGCCCGCCGTGACTCTCAGAACTCGACGAAGTCCGTCTTGTCCACCGATCGGGGAGCTCGCTTGAACCATAGACGGCTTCGAATGCCGCTGCTCCTCCGCGTAGCCATGCTCTTCGGAGGATTCTTCGGAATTGTAGGTACAACCGCCGGCCTGGCCGCATTGGTCGATGTCGTCGTCACCGACCGTCCGTTTACGATCAACGAAGACCCAGTGCTGCGGTCCGATTTCCTCGCAGTCGCAGTCCCCTTTCTTCTCTTCTACGTCGCGGCCTGCGTCACCGCTGGCTCGGCGTCGTGGTCTCTATGGAAGCAGCGGAGCGGCGCCCGCCTGCTTCTCACCGCACTTCTCGTCGAGTTCGTTGTCGGGGACGCGGCCATGCTGGTTCTCGCCAGCAGGCTCACCGATGTTTCCGTCGCGGAGCTGCTCTTCTCGGCCATGGCCTTCACCGTCCTCGTGGCCCTGGCTCTGTGGTATCTATTCCGTAAACGCTCGGTCGTTGAATACTTCGGTTCGCTCTAACAGCCACCTTCGAAGGTGTCCACGGCGCGCAACGCCTGACTCACGCATTCTCGGCAATGCCAAGGAGGCGCCGGGGGTCTTCGCGGGAAGCGTGGCATCGTTTCGGTCTAACAAGGAATTGCTGCTGCGCGGGCTCCCTGGAGGGAACGGTCTCCGACCGTACAGACTCGCGAGCAACGCTCGTCAGAGCTCGCTCTTGTACGAGCTAGACTCTTGTGGTGACCTGTAGGCTAGAAGCACACAGCCTTGCTACCTGATAGGCCGCGCCAGCAGAATTCCGAGTCCGTTATACGGCCTTCCGCCTTGACCGACTCAGCCTCGGTGCGGTCTGTACTCGACGTCGCTGAAGCCTTTGAAGGTCCGTCCTGCGTCCACAGCGTCGCGCCAGCCGCTCGTGCGGTGGCTAGGATCACGCTGTCCGCGAGGGGTAAGCTGGATTCGGCGCTCAATTCTGCCGCC
>JAOTVA010000055.1 GCA_029863645.1 Gemmatimonadota bacterium | reverse complement strand
GGTCGACCCATCGTGGTCACGGAGAAGGATGCGGTGAAGTTACGCGCCTACGCCGGCGAGATGGGCGAGTGCTACGTGCTGGCCGAGGAAGTGCGCTGGGATTGGGGGGAGGACGCCTTCGTGGATCACCTGCGCGCGATCCTCACACGGGGCCCGCGCCCGTGAAGGTCGTCGTGATCGCGGTGGGCAAGGTGCGCGGCGACCTCGTCTCCGCGGTGCAGGAGTACGAGCTGAGGGCAAGCAGGTACTGGAAGCTTGAAGTCATGGAGGTGGCCGCGGGCACAGGTGGCGGCCAAGCTTCGGCCTCGCAGGTCCAGGAGTCCGAGGCGGAACGCATCCTTGCGAGAATTCCGAGTGAACTCGAGATCGTCGCGCTCACCAGGGGCGGCAAGGCGATGGGCTCGCGGGAACTTGCGGGGTATCTGGAAGAGCACGCAGTTCGCTCGTCGGCCGGTGTGGCCTTCGTGGTCGGGGGCGCTTTCGGGCTTGGCGCCGCAGTTCTCGAGAGGGCCCGTAGGAAGTTGTCGCTGTCCAGCTTTACCCTACCGCACGAGATGGCCCGGTTGGTCCTTGCCGAGCAGCTGTACCGGGCCGGCACGCTCGTCCGCGGGGAGCCGTACCACAAGGCCTGAGTCCACAACCGGAGACATGCGTGGCGAGCATCCCGAACCTCGAAATCTTGGTCGGTCACCCGTCAGGGGGTGAGTTGGTGCGCGCCTACCTGAGCGGCGACGAAAGCGTCGAGCGCTTCTTCGGCCCCTCCTTCGGCGCGTTTGCAACGTTCGAGGCCAAAGCGCGCGAGGTTGACGCGCGCTTCGATCGCGACGCGCGCGAAAGCGCGGCCGCAGCGGTCATCGTTCCGCCCGGGGGAGACGCTGCTCGGCTGGAGCGATTCGTCGAAGAGGGTGGGTACATGGTGACCACCGGCCAGCAGGCCGCGCTCTTCGGCGGTCCTCTCTACAATCTGTTCAAGGCGCTCACGGCCGCGCGCTTGGCCGAGGCTCTCGAGGAACGGTTCGGCAAACCAGTTCTTCCGCTGTTCTGGGTATCGTCGGAGGATCACGACTGGGACGAGGCGTGTCATTCCGAGCTCGTAGGTGTCGACAACGAGCTGCACCGGGTCGAGCTCGCCCACCCGAGTCCGGACGTCACCCCGGCCATTCATCGCATCACGCTGGGCGCCGACATCGATGCGGCCCTGACAGCCTTCCTCGCGCTCCTCCCAGAGACGGACTTCAGCGCCGAGTACAGGGAGTTGTTGCAGAGCTCGTTTCGAGCTGATGGCACGCTCGCCGACGGCTTTCACGGTGTCCTGCAGCCCCTCCTCGGCTCCTACGGAATCTTCTTCACCGACGCCATCCACCCGGTCGTGAAGCGCGACTCGGCCGGTGTCATCCTTGCCGAGCTCGAACGCGGCGAGGAACTCGAGGATGTGCTCAGGGGAACGGCGTCGGCTCTGGAGGAGCGCGGGTATGCCCTCCAGGTCCCAATCATGGAGGGCGGCGTCAACTTGTTCGCGGAAGGTCCCGCGGGCCGCGAGCGCATCTACCGAGAGAACGGAGGCTTCCGGCTGCGGACGTCAGGCGAGGAGTTGTCCATGGATGAAGTGCGGGCCCGATTCGCATCCGATCCCAACGCGCTCAGTCCCAACGTCCTGCTACGGCCCGTCGTCGAGAGCGCGCTCTTTCCGACGTTGGCTTATGTGGGCGGTCCCGGAGAGATGGCCTATTTCGGCCAGCTCCGTGACTACTTCGAGGCGCACGGCGTCACCATGCCGATCGTCTATCCGCGTTGGTCCGCAACGCCGGTGGAGGGCAAGATCGGGAAGGTGCTTCAGAAGTTCGGCATGGAGGTCGGGGCGCTCGACCGGCCCTTCCACGAGATCGCCAGCGAGGTGGCGCGCGAAGAGGTTCCGGCCGATGTGCGGGCCGCAGTGGGCAAGATGCGCGGTGCCGTCGGGTCGGGTTTCGCAGAACTGACGAAGGCCGCCCGAGGGGTCGATGAGACGCTCAATAGCCCCATGCAGCAGGGGGGCAAGCAGGTGCTGGGGGTCCTCGACGACCTGGAAAAGAAGGTCGTTCAGGCTGTGAAGCGCCAAAGCGAAGTCGCGCTGTCCCAGCTCGAGAAGGCCCAGGTGCACCTCTTCCCTGGGGGTAAGCCGGCCGAACGGGTGCAGAGTCCGTTCTACTATCTGGCGCGCTACGGTGGCGCGGTTCTTGAATCCTTCTACGAGCGGTTCCGCGTGAATCTCGAGTGAGCGTCGCGCGTATGGATAGCCGAACCTAACTTCAAGCCATGTTCTTACAGCTCATCCTCGTTCTCGTCGTCTTGATACCGCTCCTTGCGATCATCCTCGATTCGCAGGTCGGAAAGGCGCTGGCCGGACGTTTGGAACGGAAGGGCCTGGACGGGCCGGCGGACATGACCGCCGAACGCATCGGCCTGCTCGAGGGCGAGGTCGAGCGTTTGACGCGCGAGATCGAGCGCTTGGACGAGCAGAGCGACTTCGTACACAAACTTCTCACGGAGCGGACGGAGCAAGGCGCGTTACCACCCGGTGACGATCCGGCCTGACCCGCGCCCGGAGCCTGCTCCGGGGGAAGCTCGCGCCGCAGCTCGCGTCGGCGCGGGCATCTTTTTTAGTCGCATCTTCGGCTTCATTCGCGACCGAGTCGTCGCGTACTACTTCGGCACGAGCGACTTCGCCGATGCGTGGCGGGCCGGCCTCAGGATGCCCAACGTCGTGCAGAATCTGCTCGGCGAGGGCACGCTCTCCGCCTCGATGATCCCCATCTATGCGGAGATGATCGAGGAGGGCAGGGAGGAAGACGCCGCTCGCTTCGCCGGCGCGGCACTCGGCATCCTCACCGTGGTCGCGGGTTCGCTCGCGCTGCTGGGCTGGCTGATTGCCCCATGGCTCGTCGCGCTCTTCTTCGCCGCGTGGGACGCCGAGAAGCAGGCACTCACCGTCTCGCTCGTGCGGATCCTCTTCCCCATGACGGGCGTCCTGGTGCTCTCGGCCTGGGCCCTGGGGATCTTGAACAGCCACCGGCGCTTCTTCATCTCCTACGTCGCCCCGGTCGTCTGGAACGTCGCCATGATCTCGGCGGTCATCGGCGGGGCCGTGTACTTCGGGCTCCAGGCCCAGTCTCGCGATCTCGTGCTGGCCCTCGCCTGGGGTGGGCTAGCCGGGGGCGTGCTGCAGCTCGCCTTCCAGATCCCGTTCCTGGTGCGGTACATGCGAGGCATGCGTGTCTCCGTGGGGCGCGGAGTGGACGGTGTGCAGGAAGCGGTGACGAACTTCTGGCCGGTCCTCGCGGCGCGTGGCGTGATCAACCTGAGTGGCTGGATCGATATGATCTTGGCGGGCCGGCTCCGCGACGGGGCGCTCGCGGTCATGGGATACGCACAAACGATCTACGTGCTGCCGATCTCACTCTTCGGCATGAGCGTTGCGGCGTCCGAGCTGCCGGAGCTCTCGAGGATGCGCGGCGAGGGCGAGGACGTGATCGCGGAGCGGGTTTCGCGGGCGCTTCGACGGGTGACGTTCTTCCTCATTCCTTCCACGCTGGCGTGCCTGATGTTGGGGGACGTCCTGGTGTCCGCGCTCTACCAGACCGGCGAGTTCGGTGCTGCCCAGAGCCTGGTTACCTGGGCCGTGCTGGCGGCTTATGCACTCGGCCTTCCGGCCTCGGCGAGCTCCCGCCTGCTCTCGTCCACGTTCTACGCGCTGCGCGACACCAAGACGCCGGCGCGGGTGGCGTACCTGAGAGTCGCGGTCTCCGCGGTCGTTGGCGTAGCCCTCATGATTCCTGCGGACGGCTTCGGCTTTTCGAATCTCCGGCTCGGTGCCGCGGGCCTGGCCTTGGGTGCGTCCGTGGGTGCGTGGCTCGAGTACGGGCTGCTGAGGAGGGCGCTGGGCCGACGCATCGGGTCGCACGGACCGGGGGGAGGCTCGTTGTCGAAGGTCGCTCTGGCGGCGACGCTGGCCACAGCGGCAGCCATCGGCGTGCAGCTCGTCGTGCCGACGGCGCACCCCATCGTGATTGCGCTGGAAACGCTTGTTCCGTTCGGGGTAGTCTACCTGGCCGTCGCCGCGCTGCTCGGAGAGAGCATCCAGTTGCGGCGATCGGCTCGAACCTGAGCCCAGCCAAGTGCCCGTCGACACTAAGCTCCTCACCAAGCTCGCCACGACACCCGGGGTTTACTTGTTCCGCGACGACCGCGGACGGGTGCTCTACGTGGGGAAGGCGAAGTCGCTACGCCCCAGAGTTCGGAGCTACTTCCAGCGGGAGGCCGATCTCAGCGCGAAGAATCGCGAGTTGATGCGCCACGTCGAGGCGGTGGACACGATCGTCGTCGGCAGCGAGGCCGAGGCGCTCATTCTCGAAGCCAACCTCATCAAAGAGCATCGGCCGCGCTTCAACATCCTGCTCCGGGACGACAAGCGATATCCGTACATCAAGGTCACCGTCCAAGAGCCCTTCCCGCGCGTCTACGTGACGCGACGCATACTGAACGACGGTGCCCGCTACTTCGGACCCTACACGTCGGTGGGTCCGATGCGTCAAGCGTTGGAGATCGTGAAGCGACTCCACACGGTGCGATCCTGTCGCTATGACCTCCCGGGCGAGGCTCCCGAGCGCGCCTGCCTCGACTACCACATCGGCCGCTGCAAGGCACCCTGCGTGGGGCTCCAGAGTGAGGCCGAGTATCGGGCGATGACCGACGAGATCGTGCGGATCCTGGAGGGCGACACGGAGGAGCTCCGAGGCGGGGTGGAGGAGCGCATGCGCGCCGCGTCCGATGACCTGGATTTCGAGCGCGCAGCGACGATGAGGGATGTCCTCACGGGCCTGGACGCATTGGCGAAAGAACAGCGCGTGCAGCGGACGAGGGGAGGGGACTTCGACATCGTGGGTTTGGCGCGGGACGGCGAGTTGGGTGCCGGGGTCGTGCTCCGGATACGGTCGGGGCTGCTGCTCGGGCGAGAATCGCTCCGCTTCGGCCAGGCCCTCAACGAAAATGACCAGGACCTGCTCGCCTCCCTCCTGTCCCGACACTACCTCGGTGGTGGGAAGGCTCGACGCGTCGACCTTCCCCGTGAGGTGCTCTTGCCAAAGGACGTGCCGGACAGGGAGGTCTTCGGTGAGGTCCTCTCGGAGGCAGCGGGACGGCGCGTGGCGATGCTCGTTCCTACGCGCGGTGAGAAGCTGCGCCTCCTCGAACTGGCAGAGCAGAACGCGCGCCAGGTCCTGGAGGATCGGGTCACCGCGCTGGCTTATGCGGCCGACCGGGCGGACGAGGCGCTCTTCAGCCTCCAGAACGAGCTGGACCTGAAGGTCGTTCCGCGGCTCATGGTCTGCTTCGATGTCTCTCATACCCAGGGCACCGAGACCGTCGCGAGCGCCGTCGTCTTCGAGAATGGCGAGCCCCGCCGAGCGGCGTACCGCCACATGCGCATCAAGGGGGACTGGGGCAACGACGACTATCGGTCGATGGAGGAGGCCGTCACCAGGTTCTTCCGACGCGCCCTGGACGAGGGGAGGCCGCTGCCCGAACTCACGGTCATCGACGGTGGGAAGCCCCAGCTCGGGGCGGCCGTCGCGGCGCTGAAGAGCCTGGGACTCGGGGACGTGGCGGTCGTGGCTCTGGCCAAGAAGGAAGAAGAGGTCTTCATCCCAGGCCGCGCTCGGTCCGTACGACTGGACCGGCGAAACCGCGCGCTTCACCTGTTGCAGCGGATTCGGGACGAGGCGCATCGGTTTGCCGTGCGGTACAACCGAAAGCTCCGCAGCCGCCGAACCATTCGTAGTGACCTGGGCGACATCCCCGGAATCGGCCCGCGCCGGCAGACTGTCTTGCTGCGCCGTTTCGGGTCTCTGCAGGGGGTCAAGGAAGCGACGAAAGAGGATATCGCGCGGGTGCCCGGCTTCTCCGAGGCCCTGGCGAGCCGAATTCTGACCTATCTTGGTCGCTGATTCCCCAACCGGAGCCCGAGAACTGTGACCGTACGTACCCGATTCGCGCCCAGCCCCACCGGACGTCTCCACCTGGGAAACGTCCGTGCGGCGGCCTTCAACTGGCTGCTGGCGCGACGCCACGGGGGGACCTTCATCCTCCGCATCGAGGACACGGACACGGAGCGCAACGTCGCGGGTGGGGAGGAGGCCCTCGTCGAGGACCTGCGGTGGCTGGGCCTCGACTGGGACGAAGGACCCGATGTCGGTGGTGCCCACGGTCCGTATCGCCAGAGCGAGCGTGACGAGGCGTATGGAGCCGCGCTTGCCCGCCTCCTGGAGGCCGACGCGGGCTACCCGTGCTTCTGTAGTGAGGAGGAGCTCGCAGAGGATGCGGAGGAGTTCGGGGAGGGACGCACGGCCCAACGATACTCCGGACGTTGCCGTGGGCTCAGCGGCGAAGAGCGCGCGGAGCGGATCGCTCGAGGGGAGCCGCACGTGGTTCGCTTCGCGGTTCCCGAGGGCCTGGATCAAGTGGAAGTAAAAGATGAGATATTCGGATCTATCTCTTATCCTACTAAGGACATAGACGACTTCGTAATTAGGAGAACCGACGGCCGCGTGACGTACAACTTCGCGGTCGTGGTCGACGATGTGGACATGAGGATCACTCACGTGGTCCGTGGCGTGGGGCACCTCAGCAACACCCCGAAGCAGGCGCTCCTGTTCGATGCCCTCGGTGCCGAGCGCCCGGCCTTCGCCCACCTCCCGACGGTGTTGGGCACGGACGGGCGCAAACTGTCCAAGCGGGAGGGTGCCGCCTCGGTCGCCGACCTGCGCGCGGAGGGCTACCCTCCCGACGGGGTCCTGAACTACCTGTCGCTGCTGGGGTGGTCCCATCCAGAAGAAAAGGAAGTCCTTACACGTCAAGAACTTACGGACGTTATCTCACTCGATCGTGTGGGCCGGAGCGACACGCAGCTCGACCCGGAGAAGTTGCGTTGGGTGTGCTCGCAGCACCTCGCTGCCGAAACGCTCCAGGAGCTGGCCGGCCACGTAGGACCCTTCGTGGACGTGGCCCAGTATCCAGCGGCACTCGGGCACCTCGAAGGCGTCGTCGATACGCTCCGTACCCGCCTCGCGACCTATGGCGACATCAACGAACACCTACCGCTCCTTTATCCAGCTGAATCGGAGGTCGGACCCCGAAGGGCAGAGCTCGGTACGAACGTGGAGACCCGGAAGGTCCTCTCCGCGGTGCGAGAGGCCATCGCGGCATCTGCGGACTGGAGGGCGGAGGAGTTGGACAAGCTCGTTCGGGCAGCTGGCGCCGCGGTAGATGCAAAGGGTGCCGCCCTGTTTCACCCGGTGCGAGAGGTCCTGATCGGTACGGAGAAGGGGCCCGATCTCGGCATGATCCTCGCTGCGATCGGTCCCGACGAGGCGTTCCGACGCTTCGACCAAGCACTCGCGTAGGCGCCATGCGGTCGGTGCGTGCAGCGAAACGGGTTGGACTCGTGTCCAAGGCCCATGACAATCAACAATTAGGAAGGAGCCTTACGATGGTGTACAGCTCGCTCAAGAGCATGTATTCCCTGCTTATCGTGCTCATCGTGGGCCTTTCTGGCTGCGCGAGCGGCGGAGGTTCGTCCGGGGGAGGCTCTCTAGACGTGGACGCCCTCATTGCGGAGGCGCGTGACGTAGAGCAGGGCGTGAGTCCCCGCAACACGCCGAATACGGATGCCGCGGCAGACCACTTGGACGCGGGCCAGGACGCCAACACGCCGGCTGAGGCACGCAATCACTATCAACTGGCGTTGACCTCGGCTGAGGCCGCGATTGCGGAAGACCCGGGCAATCCACTGGCGCACCGCATGGCGGCGCTCGCCGACCTCTCCCTGGAGAACTACCAGTCGGCTGGTGAGCACTTCGATCGGGCCGAGGAACTCCGACCCATCTACCAGTTCGAAGATGTCGCGCTCAAAGAGGACGCATACATCACGCAGTATCAGTTGGCGTCCCCGTTGCTGAGCCAGGGTGCGTACGCGGAGGCGGCGGTCCATCTCGAGAACGCGTCAGCGGTCTACAAGGGACGGCCGGAGGCCACGATCACGCTGGCCCAGATCTACGCCGCGTTGAGGCAGCACGACCAGGCGATCGAAAAGATCGACGAGGTGCAGGCGTTCCTCGCCTCGGAGGCATTGGAGGACATCGACGACGAGACCGCGGCCAATTGGCGCGCTCAAGCCGAGGGTTTCCCCCTCATGAAGGCGCAGGTTCTGGCCGATGCTGGGCGCTTCGAGGAGGCAGCCGCGGAGTACCGTATGCTCGTGGCCGCGAGTCCGAATGACCTGGAGTTGCAGCAGGACCTGGGCGCGATCTTGATCCAGATGGGTGATACGCCGGCCGGCCTGGAGGTCTACACGGGCCTCCTGGGCCGCCCCGGGCTCGACGCCGACGGCCTTTCCCGTATCGGATTGGGCTTCTATCAGGCCGAGGATTTCCCTCGCGCGGCGTCAGCGTTGCAAAGGGCCGCGGATGCGAGCCCCATGGACCGTGACGCCCTCGAATGGTGGGCCCGCGCGCTCCTGGCACAGTCGGAGTTCGCGGCGGTTCCGCCGGTCGCCAACCGCTGGCTCGAGCTGGATCCGCAGAGCCAACAGGGGTACGCGATCCTCGCTCAGGCTACGAACGAGAGCGGGGACACCCAAGGCGCTGCAGCGGCCGTGCAGGCCGTTTCCAGCCTGCAGTTCAGCGTCGACAACCTGCAGATGCGTCGTGGACCCGATCGGGCTGAAGTCAGTGGCGGCGTCACCAACAAGACCATGGCACCGGGCTCGAACGTGACGCTGGTATTCACCTTCTACGCCGAGAATGGCAACGCGTTGGGTACCGTCAATCATACGGTGGCGCTCGGCGCGCAGGGCATGAGCGAGGTCTTTCAGTTGACCTTCGATTCCGCGAGCCCCGTCGGTGGGTACGGGTACACAGTAGGCGGCTGACGAGCGCGCTTCGCCGGTCCGGGAACGGGCGGCCCAGGGGGGTCGCCCGTTTTCTTGACCCCTAATGCCCCCGAGCTACATTTCTCGCCACGCGGGAGTAGCTCAGTTGGTAGAGCATCAGCTTCCCAAGCTGAGGGTCGCCGGTTCGAGCCCGGTCTCCCGCTTTTGAGGAACAGGAAGGCCCGTTAAGGACTACGAGTCCCTGTGGGCCTCAAACGGATCGGGAGCGATCGAATGAAGAGAGTACCGGCAACACTAGGAATCGTGGCGTCGCTCATGCTGTGCGCCGCCGTCTCGGTAGGCGCACAGTCCGTCGAGCGTCCTCGGGAAACACGCAACACGCGGGACGCCGAGGAAGCACTCGAAGACGGCGACGATGCGAGCGACGAAGCCGAGCGTCGGGGTCACTTCCAGACGGCCCTCACGCACGCCCAGGCCGAGATCGCGGAGAACCCGAACAACCCGCTCGGCTACCGCCTCGGTGCGCTCTCCGCGCTCGCTCTAGAGCAGTACGCCGCTGCGGGCGAATACTTCGATCGGGCGACCGCCCTGTACCCGCTCTACGAGGTCGAGGACCGGCCCATGCGGGAGCAGACCTGGATCAACCTCTATCAAGAGGCCGGCCCGCTCCTCGACGCCGGGGATTACGAGGGGGCCGCCGTGATCCTGGAGAACGCCCACACGATCTACCAGGGCCGTCCAGAGATCATGATCACCTTGGCCCAGATCTTCGGCTCTATCGGCGAGTACGACCGTTCGATCGACTTCGTGGACCAGGTCATGGCCTTCTTGGAGTCCGAGGACGCCATAGCCAACGGCGAAGAGGCGATGGCCGGGTGGCGGGAGCAGTCCGCGACGCTCCCGGAGCTCAAAGCGCAGGTCCTGCGGGCCGGGGGTCGACTCGAGGAGGCGGCTGATGCGTATGCGGCGCTCAGCGAGGCCGACCCGTCCAACGTCGACTTCACGCTGGCCCACGCCGCGATCCTGATGACGGTGGGGAATAGTGCCGAAGCCCTCGAGATCTTCGAAGAGCTACTCTCGAGCCCGGGGATCGGCGGGCCCGACTACTACGCGATCGGAGTCGGCTTCTACAACGCCGATGACTTCGGGAACGCCGTACGGGGCTTCAGCGGAGCCGCCGAACAGAACCCAACTGATCGGGACGCGCTCGAGATGTGGGCGCGGTCGCTTCAGCTCGACTCCCTCTACGCCGAGATTCCGCCGGTTGCCCGGCGCTGGCTCGAGCTCGATCCCTACAGCCAGAGCGGTTGGGCGATCTTGGCTCAGGCCGCGAACTCAAGCGGCGACGCCGAGACGACCCAGGAGGCGATGACCGCGATCCAGGGGCTGGAGGTCAGCATCGATCAGCTCGAGCTCCAGCGGTTCGGCGGCGGCGGCGGGATCGTCGGTGGCATGCTGGTGAACAAGACCCTGGAATCAGGCTCGTCGGTGACCCTGGACTTCACGTTCTACGGGCCCAGTGGGGGCGCCATCGGATCGATGTCCGAGACCATCAGCGTCGGTGAGGCCGATACGCCGCAGCTCTTCGAGCTGCAATTCGACTCAGCCGAAGCCGTGGGCGGGTATAGCTACGAGTTGACGACCAGCTAGGGAAACATACCTGAACGAACAAAGGCCCGGCAGCGACCTATCGCTGCCGGGCCTTTGCTTTGACCTCATTCGAGTCCCGGGTCGAGCCGAATGTAGGAGCACGTCGTTCCCGTGTTGCCGATCGTCCACTCTACGCGGTCTCCTGCGGATACATTGACGGGGCACTGCGGGTCACCGGTCCCGTCGGCAACCTGGGGAAAGGCGGCGCCGGCACCGGCCGTCGCGGGCGGCGGAGATCCTGAGATGATGTCCCAGGAGATGGCCAGGGTTGGCCCACGTACGGCCGTGGTGTAGGTCGCCCGCCTGCCCCCGGACATCTGACCAAGGCGTACCCGCGGACCAGCGCCCCAGCGGGCGAACGCGATCAACGTCCGGTCGGAGCGATTCCAGAAACGCATCTCGACGCTTCCTTCGGGACCGATCTCCTCCGCAGAGGAACCTCCTCCACCTCCACCGGCGCATCCGGAGACGAGCGTAATGCAGGCGATGGCGAGACCGGTGACGATCTTGAGCTTGTTCATAACGTTTCCGGTTGGCGGCGAGGGACTTGGTTGTCCCACGTGCCCATCATGCGCTGCGGGTAAGCAAGCGTCAAGCAGCGAACGGCACGGAGGGCAGCAGAATCCGAGGGACCATCGACGATAAGCTACCTTCATATAGGGCGGATCGGGTGAAACGATCCTGGCGGGCTAGTGTTCGCGGGCGTTTTCGATCCTCGCCCCGTCGCGCGGGCTTCAATAGGGAGCGCGCTTGAATGAACCTGGAGGAAGAATGGGGAAGCGAGTCAACTACGGATTTGAGAAGCGGCAGCGAGAGATCAGGAAGCAGAAGAAGAAGGACGAGAAGGCCGAGAGGAAGCGGGCCGAGGCCGCGAACGAGGACGTCGCCGGTGAAGCCGGCGTCGCCGGGACGGGCAGTTCGGACCACCCTGACCGTGACTGAGAGCGTCCGTAGTCCGGTCGGTATCGATGCGGCGCTACGTGCCCGCATCGACGCGCTCTGCGATGAAGGCCGGGCATACTGGCACGACTTCGACGCAGAAGTGCGTCAGGACCACTGGCACCCCTTCGTGGCCGCCGACTACGACTGCGTCCTGGACGCACTCATAGAGCTGCGTGAGCCCGGCAAGCGCTTCCTGGAATGGGGATCCGCGACAGGCGTCATCGCGATCATGGCGGACATGCTCGGCTTCGACTCCTTCGGCATCGAGCTTGACGCCTCCCTCGTGGAAGTGGGACGAGGCTTGGCTGCGAGAACGGGCTCGAAAGCACGCTTTGCCACAGGAAGCTTCCTCCCGCTTGGATGGGAGTTCCGGGCACGAGATGGGGACGCACGCCTGGGGACGATCGGCCAGGGTCCATCCGGGTATCTCGAACTTGGGCACGCGCTGTCCGACTTCGACGTGGTGTATGCCTTCCCCTGGGGAGGCGAGGAGCCGATGATGGTCGAGCTGATGCGAGCCCACGGGCACAAGGACGCGCGCCTCGTCTTGCACTCGACGGACTACGGCGTGCGGACCTACCGCCACGGCCGGCCCGAGTAGCTCGGGCCTTGCCGCTGCCGGCCGCTCGGCGTAGAACGAGCGGCCACTCCCCTCCACAGGCCGCCTCACCCGATGCTCGCCACCCGGTTCCGTTCTCTACTGCTGGCCACGCTCTTTCTGGCACCTGCTGGCATCCTGGAGGCACAGGTCACGGGTGGGTCCAGGCCCGCCGCGACCGCGGTTGCTGCCGCTGTGGCCCCGGTGGTGGACGGGCGGCTCGACGACGACGCCTGGCGTGAGGCACAGGTCCTGTCAGGCATGGTGCAGCGAGAGCCACTCGAGGGCACGCCGGTTTCCGAACGGACCGAAGTCCGCATCGTCTATGACGACGAAGCGCTCTACGTGGGCGCCTGGCTGTACGATGGTCGGCCCGAATCGCTCGTGTTCGGACAGACGCTCAGGGACGCATCTCTGGACGACGCTGACGCGTTCCTGGTCGTACTGGACACGTATAGGGATGGGCAGAACGGCTTCGCCTTCGGCACGACGCCGGCTGGTATCGAGTACGACGGCCAGTTCTCGAACGAGGGTGGCGGCGGTGGTGGCGGTCGTGGCGGTGGCATCGGGCGCCAACAGTCGGGATCCGGCGGGGGCTTCAACCTCAACTGGGATGGGAGCTGGGAGGTCGCCACGACGACTGATGGGGAAGGGTGGTACGCGGAGATGCGCATCCCCTTCGCCACCCTCCGGTACGGGGAAGGCGGCCCGCAGACATGGGGTCTCAATTTCCAGCGCAACATCAGGCGCAACAACGAGCTGTCGGTATGGGCGCCACTGCCGAGGCAGTTCGAGGTGTACCGGGTCTCGCTCGCAGGCTCTCTGGACCTCCAGGCTCCAACGAGCCGGATTGCGACGGTCAGTCCCTACGTGCTCAGCGACGTCTTCAAGGACTATTCTGTCGCCTCGCCCGAGGCCGACTTCGGCACGAAGGTCGGGGGAGACGCGAAAATCGGTCTCAATCAGAGTCTCACGCTCGACCTGACCGTGAACACCGACTTCGCACAGGCTGAGGTCGACGACCAGCAGGTGAATCTCACCCGTTTCTCTCTCTTCTTCCCGGAGAAGCGCGGCTTCTTCCTCGAGAACGCGGGAACGTTCTCGGTGGGTGCCGGCCGGTCGGCCGAGCTCTTCTTCAGTCGCAGGATCGGTCTGGCCGGCGGCCAGGAGGTGCCGATCCACGGCGGTGCTCGCCTCACGGGCAAGCTCGGCGGGATGCAGTTGGGCCTCCTCAACATTCAGACTGGCGACGCCTTCGAGCTGGATGCTGTCACTGGGACGCCCCAGCAGGTGGCGCCAGACAACAACTTCGGCGTCGTGCGCGCCTTCCAGGAGTTCGACAACCGGACACGCATCGGCGCCATCGTCGTGTCGCGCATCAACACCGGCTCACCCGACGACTACAACCTCACCTACGGGGTGGACGGCCGACTCGGCATTGGGGAGGACGTCACGTTCGACGGATGGGCGGGGCTGACCACGACTCCCATTCCGGACGGCACTCCGGATACGAGGAGCGGTTTCAACAACGGTGAGTACGGCTTTTCGGTCGGCGGAGAGTACCTCACGCGCGACTGGGAGTCCTCGCTGGGCTACCGGCAGATCGGAGAGGACTTCAACCCTGAAGTCGGCTTCGTCAATCGCAGGGAGTACCGGCGCGTCAACGCGCGCGTTCTCTATCACTGGCGGACGGAGGGAGTCAGCTGGTTCCGCGAGTTCAGGCCCCACGCCTCATGGGAGCAATACTGGTCGCTCGGCGGCTTCAGCGAGTCGTACCTCGTCCATCTCGACAACCACTTCCAGTTCGAGAACGGAGCACTCTTCCAGCTACCGGGTTTCAACTTCACGGGCGAGGGGCTGGAGGTGCCCTTCGAGATTCGTCCGGGCATCGTCATTCCCGCCGGGAGCTACAACAACGTCGAGTGGCAGTTCCGGAGCAACACGAACCGGAGTTCGCCGCTTTCGTTCTCGGCCGGATGGACGTTGGGCGGCTTCTACACGGGCACCCAGTTCTCTCCTGACGCCCAGCTCTCGTACCGCTTCCGGGACCAGTTTACGGCGTCCGTTCGCCTGAACTACTTCGACGTCCGCCTCGATGAGGGGGACTTCAGTACCGCTGTGCTGGGGTTCAACGGGTCCTACGCGTTTACGCCTCGCCTCTATCTGCAGGCGAACGTCCAATACAACGATGACACGGAGGACATCGGCACCAACGTGCGGCTGGGGTGGCTCGACACCGCGGGCACCGGGCTCTTCATCGTGTACAACGACACGGAGCACATCGGGAGCCTGGCGCGCACCGGGATTCCCGGGGGAGCCCGTCAGAGGCAGATCGTCATCAAGTACACGCGGCTCTTCGACCTCACCCGGTAGCATCGCAGCGCCCGCGACCCTCTAACGTTTTCGCGCGATAGGCACTCTCAACGATCTAGCGTTGCTCCTTGTCTCTGACGAGGTGAAGTCGACGTCATCCCCGTCATCCCCCCGGCCCAAGTAAGGAACGCCGATTGACGCCATGACCTGGCCCTCGACAAGAATCTGGCTGCTTGTGGGTCTGTGTGCCTTGAGCAGCGCATGCGCGTCGGGCGCCCCACCGTCCGCTGGCCCCGCGGCGCCGGCCATCGCCCCCGCGAACCGTGGGTTCGATGGCGGCACCCAAGTACGGGGCGGCTTCACGAACGTGGTCTCTTCGGTCAGAGACAGCGTCGTGGACGCACCGCGCGCTCGCGTGTGGGCCGCGCTTCCGTCCGTCTTCGAGACGCTGGGGATCGAGACCCCGACCGTCGACCCCGCATCGTTCACAATGGGCGATCCTGGCTCGAGGGTGGCCAGGATCGGAGGAAGCACCAGGCTGTCTACCTACTTGGATTGCGGCATCGGCATCCTGGGACCGAACGCCGATCGCTACGAGGTCACGCTCCAACTCATGGTGCAGCTGGCTAACAATCCGGCAGGTGGCACGCTGGTGCGGACCACGCTGGACGCCTATGCCCGGCCGAGGGACACGTCAGGGGACGCGTTGCAGTGCGCTTCGCAGCGGACGCTCGAACGGCAGATCGTGGATCTGATCGACATCGAGCTGTCTGGGGGTGTGGCACCGGCCGCTGGAGCGTCGACGCTCGTCAACCAAGGCCGCATACCCGTGGCCGGGGACCGGGTGCGGATCGAGTGCCGAATCCCGCGGGCTCAGCTCCTGGCCATTGGGGAGGGCTTCTTCATGGGGGCGGGTGAGGGTGAGCTGCTCCTGGACGTCGGCATCGCGACAGGGAGCGTAGCAGTCCCGGTCGAAAACGTCGGTAGGGTCCAGGTCCAGGACCGCGGCTCGGCGTCGCGCCTGGTCGGCTTCGTCGGGGCGGTGCTCGGGATCGCAGGAGGGGCATATCATGGCCGCACTTGGTATGACAGGGACGCCAAAGTGCACTTTCCGCAGGGGGTCTATATGACCGGCGGAGCCTTGGCGGGCGGCATCGCCGGCTATCTGCTTGGGCGTATTGCCGGCTCATTCGTCGGGACCACGGTCTGGGTCGATGCGCCCACCGGGTGGGCGAGGGGGTACTCCGCGTCGACCGTCGCCCCGATCGTCGGTGGGGCCGTCGGCCCGGCCCTGCCGATGGCCTGTCCGAGTTTCGAATCGGATGGCTGATGGACATTCGCGAGGACGACCTCAGCGCACCTGAGATCGCCGCCTTCCTCGAGGAACACCTCGAGGAGATGCACAGCGTCACGCCACCAGAGAGCGTCCACGCTCTCGACCTCGAAGGGCTACGTGCGCCCGAGGTGACCTTCTGGTCTGTCTGGGACGCTGAAGACCTGGTTGGATGTGGCGCCTTGAAGGAGATCGGGCCCCGGCGCGGTGAGATCAAGTCGATGAGGACCGCGGTGTCCAGGCGAGGGCAGGGCATCGGCGCGCGCGTCCTGGTGCACATCATGGACGAGGCCGTCCGGCGCGGATACGAGTCCCTCAGCCTCGAGACCGGGGCGATGCCCGAGTTCGCAGCTGCGAGGGCGCTCTACGGGCGCAATGGATTCCAGGTGTGCGGCCCCTTCGGCGACTATTCCGAGGACCCCAACAGCGTCTTCATGACGAAGCGGCTTTAGGCCAGCTTACGGCATGATCCACGGAGGCACCTCACGTCCCCCGACGAAGGTCATGGGGGTCATCAATGTCACACCGGACTCCTTCTCGGATGGAGGCCGCTTCCTGCGCGCGGACGAGGCCGTAGCGCAGGCGCTTCGCCTGGCGGAGGAAGGCGCCGACTACCTCGACGTCGGAGGCGAAAGCAGCCGACCCGGTGCGGACGAGGTGGGGGAGCAGGAGGAGCTGGACCGTGTCGCGTCGGTCATCGAGCGAGTCGTCGCTGAGGTCGGGGTTCCTGTTTCGGTGGACACCTACAAGCCGCGCGTCGCAGCGGCATGCCTCGCGCTGGGAGCGAAGTGGGTGAACGACATCACGGGGCTCGGCGACCCGGAGATGATCGAGGTCGCACGTGCGGCCGACGCCGGCGTAGTGATCATGCACATGCGTGGGCGCCCTCGGACCATGCAGCAGGAGGTCCACTACGATGACCTCATCGGGGAGATTCTCGCCTTCCTCGAGGAGCGTGTTGAGCGCGCCCGTGACGGTGGCATCGAGCACATCGTGGTCGATCCGGGGCTCGGATTCGGGAAGACCGCCAGCCACAATTTCGAGCTGCTGCGCCGCCTGCGCGAATTCGAGGTGCTCGACCTTCCGATCCTCGTTGGACCCTCGCGGAAATCGTTCCTTGGATCGCTCCCGAGCAGACTGCCGTCCTCGGAGCGGTTGGAGGGAACGCTCGCGGCGGTCACGGCCGCCGTCCTCCACGGCGCGTCTATTGTGCGGGTTCACGACGTCGCTGAGACCAAGCGGGTGGTCGAAGTCGTCGACGCGATCATGGGTGCTTAGCATGGACAGGATCGTGGTCCCCGGAGTCCCGCTACGAGCGCGCGTGGGCGTCACCGCCGAGGAGCGGAAGGCGCCGCAGGACATCGTGGTAGGCCTCGTCCTGTACCTCGATCTGCGACGGGCAGGGACGACGGATGACCTCGCGAACACCATCGACTACGATGCCGCGTGTGCCACGGCCACCCGAGTGGTCGGGTCGCGCCCCTACCACCTGATCGAGGCGATCGCCGAGGAGGTCGCGGGAATCGTCCTGGACGAATACGACGTCGCGGCCGTAGACGTCCGCGTCGAGAAGCCTGGCGCGTTGCGGGCCCGTGGCGTGCCGTTCGCCGCTGTGGAGATTCACCGCACTCGGGATGGCTGACATCGTCGTCGGTCTGGGCGCCAACCTCGGCGATGCGGCGACTAATCTGCGTGGTGCGGTCGCACGACTCGCGGACCAAGTCGATGTCAGAGCCGTGTCGTCCCTGTATCGCACGGAACCGGTTGGGCTCCGAGACCAGCCCTTCTTCCTGAATGCGGTGCTGACCGGGCGAACGCGCTTGAAGCCAGGTGCGCTTATCCAGCGCTTCGTGGCAATCGAGATGGAGATGGGGCGCGTGCGCGCTGTGCCCATGGGCCCGCGCACGTTGGATCTCGATCTCCTGCTGTACAACGAGAGGATCATCGACGAGCCGGGCTTGAGCGTGCCGCACCCCCGCATGGCGGAACGTCGGTTCGTCTTGGTGCCACTAACCGAGATCGCCCCAGACGTAGTGCATCCAGTCCTAGGCCGGACGGCGGCTCAGCTCTTGGCGGATCTACCTGCCGGTGGGGTCGTCGAACGCGTGAACGAACCCAACTGGCCACCGACGCTCGACAGCTGGCCTAAGCGGCGTCCCTTCTTGCCCATCCGGCGTTCCCGCTAGCGTCCCATCTAGACATGTCGAGGCGCCGGCGCGAGCCGCAACGTACTCGGCATGTACGCGTTCGCAGCCTCACTCTCCGGCCGACTCCTTTTCGTCGCTAGCTCCTCGCTGCGGGCCCCCATCAAGCCCATCACTCATTTAGGAGGAGCTCATGTCCCCTACACGCAGTCTCAGCATGGCCTTCGTCACGATACTCATTGCGGCGGCATGCTCGGAAGAGAGCGCCACGTGGGTGCCTGCCGCCGAGCTGGAGGTCCCTTCGGACCTGCTGCTGACGTTCCCGAGCGTTACACGCGAGACCTTCATCCAAGGTGAGGTCATCGAGGTCGGCGATCCATCGCGACCCGCCGGGGCCTACTCCGAAGGGGGGGACGTCCTGCGAGACGAGGCCTTCTCGGAGATCGTAGGCGCCAGCACGAAGGTGGGATTCGACTCCGACTACGCGTACTCGATGGCGCAGCAGCGCTACACGGGCAACGTGGGGCGGGTTCATACGACCGCGACGGTCTCATACGACGGCACGCAAATCGGCAGCCAGGTCGCCTTTCGGGAGCACTACGTTCCGTTCCTGTTCGACTTCGGCGCGATCAAGGACCTGTGGGTGGAGGCCTTCGTCTTCATCGACAAGGAATGTGGTCTGAAGGTGGACGGGCACTCGGAGCACTACGCTCGCTGGCAGTGGTTTCTAGGCGGTCCTGCACCCGAGTGGGGTACCGCCGGCGAGACGACGCAGGCCTTCCCGCCCGTCAACCAGGCCGCTTGCCCATCCGAAGAAGAGCCGGACAACGGATGGACGGGAGGGGGCGAATCCGGAACGGGAGAGGAGTCGGGTGCGGTCACGTGCTGGTACTGGGTGACCTACGACCCATACACCGGCGAGGTCTACGACGCCCAGTTCCTGTACTGCGACGACGTCACGGTGGGCGGCTGACCCTACCAACCCCTTCACGGAGAATTCAACGATGAACACCTACACTCGTCTCGCTCTGCTCCTCGTGGCGGCGGTCGCATGTCTCGGCGGCGGCGAGCCTTCGTCGCTCGCCGCTCAAGAGCCGGGCTCGAGACCGATCTTCCTCGCGATGCCTGAAAGCTTTCCCGACCTGGACGCTCGAGTCGTGCTCATGAGAGAGCAGGGCAGGGATATCATCGTCCTCCGGGCCACCGACGCGGAGCCGGAGGCCCTGAGCGTCGCCCTGCTGGTTCTGGCCCGCGTCAGCCGTGAACGCCCAGTGCCGGCCGATCGTGGCCAGATGATTCCCATCACAGGCTTCGTCCCGACAGGAGAGCTCACCGCGGAGAAGCGAGCACATCTGGAAACCACCCTGGCCGACCTGCGGAGGCGGCCGATGGCGAACGTCGGCAACTTGGGGCTCGGGCGGTGGATGCGGTACCGCGAGCGCTAACCCCGTCGCCGGGGCGGCCCTACTCGGGTCGTCCCGGCTTCTCGCTCACTCCTCTGACGCGGCGTTCACCCACCCGTACTGCCCAGAGGGTGCCTGCACATACAGGAAGCTCTCGTAGAGCCCGAGCACAGGCAGCTCGGCTTCTCCCTCTAGCATTGCCACGACCGGAGCCGTCGCGTTGGGTCGCACGAGCACCGGCGCTCCGCTGCGCGCGAGCCGAGACCCATACGGCTCGGCGACAGGCTCGGTGAGGCGCGCGGCGACATACCCGTTCGCGCCGTCCGGCAAGCGCACCCGGAAGTACTCACCAGAGCCTCCCAGAACACGGACGGCGGTGTGTTCGGGCAACTCCCTGAGCACCGGTGCGCGGGAGCCAGGAGCGGCCCGGAGTCGAATCCCGTCGTTCACGAGCCTCACCCACGTGCCGAGTTGCTCGAGATCGGCTGTGAGGTCGGCGAGTGTACCCCGCGGCGGATCGAGGAACGGCACCGGGTTGATCGCGCCCTGTCCGCTCCGATAGATGCCGAAATGTAGGTGGGGTGGGGTGGTGCGCGCGTTCCCGGTGTTTCCTACGAAGCCCAGCGTGTCTCCAATCTCGATGAGGTCACCCTCGCTCACGTGTTGGCTGTCGAGGTGGGCATAGTAGAGGCGGGCGTTCCGCACGTTGTCTCTCACCCAGACCACCTTGCCGCCCCGGCTCGTGATATCGATCCCGTAGGCACGCCCGGCAGCCGCGGCGAGCACCGGCGTGCCGCGGCGGGCGAAGATGTCCACCCCGTCGTGGCTTCGGGCCCCGCCGTCGCGTTCGACGCCGAACACACTCTGGATGGCCCTCATGCTGTATCCGTCGACGGGGAAGGCCAGCTGCGCCTCGAGGCGCAGCGTCACGTGGTACCGTCCGCCCCGCAGAAGCTCAGGCTGAAGCCGAAGAATGAAGTCGCCGCCACGCCAGGGCTCGTGGATGTAGGTGCCTGGCACCGAGTCGCTCGACAAAACAGGACGGGGTGCATCGGCCTCGTCCTCGGCGACACGGAAGAGGTCGACGAAGACCTTCGTCCGCTCCTCACCCGCCAGCGAGACCTCTGCCGTCAGCCGCCGCCCACGCGGGACCGTCAGCCGGTAGGCCATCGCGCCGGGTTCGTCCACGGTGATGTAGCCCTGCTCCTCGAAGGGCAGCGTCACCGGAGCCGCCAGCTCGACGGCGGATTGCCCGGCCAACAGCCAGTCACGTCCGAGCGCCGTCTCGGCCAGCCCTGCCTCGCTGAGGGACTCCCGGTAGGCTTCGTACGGCGTCAGGTCCCGAAACCGGTCCTGAACCTGCTCCACACCTTCGCACCCCACGAGGGCCAGAACGATGAGAGCCGCA
>JAOTVA010000199.1 GCA_029863645.1 Gemmatimonadota bacterium | reverse complement strand
TTCGTGGCGCTGAGCGCCGATCTATCCACGGTCCGGGGCATCACCTTCTACGAGCACGCGGAGACGGCGGGCCTGGGAGCGCTCATCAGCGAGCCGGAATGGCGTGAGCTCTGGGTGGGTCGCCGCATCTTCGACGAGGAGTGGGAACCGCGGCTACGCGTGATCAAGGGCCGCGCCCCCTCCCCCGACGAGTCACCCTACGAAGTCGACGGCCTCGCCGGAGCGACGCTGACCGGAAACGGCGTCACGGCCGCGCTGCATTTCTGGCTCGGCGACGCGGGTCTGGGCACCTACCTCGATCGGTACCGCGAGGAAAGGGGGATCCCATGAGCCGAGGCCGCGACGTCCTCCTGGACCCCATCTTCGACAACAACCCCATCGCACTGCAGGTGCTCGGGATCTGCTCGGCGCTGGCCGTCACGACCCGCATGTCGACAGCGTTCGTCATGAGCCTGGCGGTGACCGGGGTCCTGCTGGGCTCGAACGTGACGATCAGCATGATTCGCACCCGGATCCCGTTCCGCATCAGGATCATCGTGCAGCTCACGATCATCGCCTCCCTCGTAATCGTGACCGACCAGATCCTCGAGGCGTTCGCCTACGAGATCAATCAGCAACTCTCAGTCTTCGTCGGACTCATCATTACCAATTGCCTCGTGATGGGACGTGCCGAGTCCTTCGCGATGGAGCACGGACCGGGCAAGAGTCTGCTCGACGGGCTGGGAAACGCCCTCGGCTACAGCGCGGTCCTGATGTTCGTCGCCTTCTTCCGCGAGCTGCTCGGGTCCGGGACTGTCTTCGGCGTGACCCTTCTGCGAACGACGACGGACGGGGGCTGGTATCCCGTCAATGGCTTCATGACCCTGGCGCCTTCGGCGTCGCTCTTGATTGGCTGCTTCATTTGGCTGCTTCGGAGCTGGAAGTCGGAGCAGGTAGAGGAGGAATTGAGCGTTGGACCATTATCTGACTCTGGCGGCGAAAGCCGTATTCGTTGAGAACCTCGCCCTCTCGTTCTTCCTGGGCATGTGTTCGTTCCTGGCCGTGTCGAGGAAGGTCGAGACGGCGATCGGGCTCGGCGTGGCAGTGGTCCTCATGCTCGGGATCACCGTACCGCTGAACCAGCTCATCAACAGCTGGTTCCTGGAGCCAGGAGCGCTCTCCTGGCTCCCGGTCGCGGGTCTCGACCTCTCCTTCCTCACGTACCTGTTCCTGATCAGCACAATCGCGGCGCTGGTCCAGATCGTGGAGATGGCGATCGATCGGTACTTCCCAACACTCTACCACACCCTCGGCGTCTTCCTCCCGCTGATCGCCGTTAACTGCGCTATCCTGGGCGGCTCCCTCTTCATGGTGGAGCGCGACTACACCTTCCCGGAGAGCGTGGTCTACGGGCTCGGCTCCGGAGTGGGCTGGGCGCTGGCGATCATCCTGCTCGCGGCGATCCGAGAGCGGCTGCGCTACAGCAATCCCCCGCCGGCCCTGCGAGGGCTCGGCATGACGTTCATGGTGGTCGGGTTGATGTCCATGGCGTTCATGATCTTCGGCGGCATCCTCCTGTGAAGACGAGGGGCTCCACGGCGGACGGGCGGCAGGTGCCCAGGGCGCGGTGAGTGTGTCCACGATATTCGCTGCGGTCGGAGCGTTCACATCAGTCGTGCTCTTCCTCGTCGGAGTACTCCTCATCGCCCGTAAACTGCTCGTACCAAGCGGGCCGGTTTCGATTGTCATCAACGGCGGAGGAGAGCAGGACATACGCGGGCTCTCCGGGGACACGCTCCTCTCACTATTCACCGAGGCGCGCGTCTACTTGCCGGCCGCCTGCGGGGGTCAGGGGACGTGCGGTGCGTGCCGTGTGCGCATCGAGAAGGGGGCAGGGAGGCTGCTTCCCACCGAGGCCGTCCACATCAGCCGCGGGGAGGCGCGCGAGGGGTGGCGGCTCGCGTGCCAGATCAAGGTAAAAGGAGACCTCAGCGTCGAGCTGCCTCCCGATGTTTTTGCGGTCGGTCGCTGGCGCTGTACCGTCCGCTCAGCCCACAACGTCGCGACCTTCATAAGGGAGATCGTTCTGGATCTTCCGGAGGGCGCCGCCATGGACTTCCGTGCAGGTGGCTACATCCAGGTGGAGTGCCCCCCCTACCGAGCGCAGTTCTCCGACTTCGCCGTCGAAGAGCAGTATCGGACGGACTGGGAGCGCTTCGGGCTCCTGGAACTCGAGTCGCTCTCGACCGAATCGGTCACGCGCGCGTACTCGATGGCGAACGCCCCTACCGAGACCGGTGTGGTGATGCTGAACGTCCGAATCGCGACGCCACCGGCGGAGAGCAAGCACGTCGCGCCCGGCGTCGCCTCGTCGTACCTGTTCAGCCTGCGGCCCGGCGACGAGGTGAACGTGACGGGACCATTCGGCGACTTCTTCGCAAAGGAGTCCGATGCCGAGATGGTCTTCGTGGGCGGTGGTGCCGGAATGGCGCCCATGCGCTCTCATATCCTCGATCAACTCGAGCGACTCCACACGCGGCGCCGGATCAGCTTCTGGTACGGAGCCCGGAGCGTCCGCGAGACCTTCTACGCCGACCTCTTCACGCGGCTCGCCGCAGAGCACGAGAACTTCGAGTGGTACCTTGCACTCTCGGACCCCGCTCCAGCAGATCGCTGGGACGGTGACACGGGCTTTATTCACCAGGTCCTCTATGCGAATCATCTCCGGGATCACCCTGCCCCAGAGGACATCGAGTACTATCTGTGTGGCCCGCCGGTGATGATCGCCGCGTGTCGCAAGATGCTCGACGACCTGGGCGTCGAGCCCGCCGACATCTTGTTCGATGACTTCGGCTCCTAACCCGCCGCTCCCGACTCCGGCGCGACTCGACCGCCGCAGCGCGACCACGCTCGGCGTTGCGCTCTTACTGCTCGTCGCGCTGACCCTGTGGCGCCTCCCGTCCGACGCCGCGGCCACCGTGCACGACTTCGTCGGTATGACGATGGGCACGTCGTTCAGCGTCAGAATCGACGGTGATCTGACGGCAGCGGGGCGAGAGACCGTGCGTGACGTCATCCAGTCGCGACTCGACCGGGTCGAGGAATTGATGTCGACATACGATTCGGCCTCGGAGCTGTCTCGCTTCAACCGTCATGATACGACCGACCCGTTCGCGGCCAGCGGCGCGCTGCTCGACGTACTGGCCATGGCCCGTGAGGTGAGCGAGCGGTCCGACGGAGCGTTCGACGTGACGGTCGCGGCCCTCGTCGACGCGTGGGGCTTCGGTCCCGGCGGTCGACCCGAGCGCGCGCCGGACCAGACGCTGATCGACGAGCTGGGGGCACGGGTCGGTTACGAACGGATCGTTCTCGATCACGATGCGGGCACCGTCTCCAAGACGATCCCTGAGGCCGTGGTCGATCTGTCGGCGATCGCGAAGGGGTACGGCGTGGATCGCGTCGCATCGGACCTCGAAGAGCTGGGGCTCACGAGCTTCCTCGTGGAGGTGGGCGGCGAGCTGAAGGCGGCGGGCGCGAAGAGGGACGGTACACCATGGCGGGTCGGCGTCGAGGGTCCCGACGTCGCGGCACGTGCTGTCTACGCCACCCTGGACCTCGTCGACCAGGCGATCGCGACGTCGGGCGACTACCGGAGCTTCTACGATGAGGAGGGAGCCAGGTACGCGCACATCATCGACCCGCGCAGCGGCCGACCGATCCGCTACGCGGGTGCATCGGTCAGCGTCGTGCATCGCGACTGTGCCATGGCCGACGGGTGGGCGACGGCCCTGTCGGTACTAGGTCCGGAAGACGGCTACGACCTTGCCCTCCGAGAAGGCATCGCGGCACTCTTCGTCATGCAGTCACCCGACGGTTTCCATTCCCGCGCCACACCGGCGTTCCTCGAGCGGGTCGACACGTACACCGAGGTCGTAACGCGATGAGCGGCGCGCTCCTCGGCACGCTGGTGGCGTCGGCCGTCGCGTTCGTGCTCGCGATGCTCGCGCTCGGGCTTGGCGTGTTGGTGGGGCGCCCTCCGCTCACAGGCTCGTGTGGGCGTGGAGCTGGCGAGGGCTGCCCCTGTGATCCGCGCACCCGCGCCTGCGACGCATGGGGAAAACGATGAAGAGCGGGCGCGGCATGCTGACCGCCGCGGACATCATGACGCGAAAGCCGGTCGTGCTGAGGGCGGGTGCGTCGATCACCGAGGCGATCGGGGTCCTGCTTCGACGAGACATCTCGGGTGTTCCAGTCGTCGATGACGCCGGTGGGCTCGTCGGTATCCTCTCGGAGAGAGACTGCCTGCGCGTGATCGCAGTCGGGGAGTACAGCGCGGTCGATCACGAGCGGCTGAGGGCCGTCTCCGAGTTCATGAGCCAGCCGAAGTACACGGTCACGCCCGAGGTGGGCATCTACTCACTCGCGGACTTCTTCCTCACGCATCACGAGAGGCGGCTTCCGGTCATCGAGCACGCCAAACTCGTAGGGCTCGTCAGCCGACGGGACGTGCTGAGCGGTATCCGGAAGATGATGCGGCGCGGCCGGCTTCCCACCACGGCGGAGGAACGCGGTCCGAAGCTCTATCCCTCCGCGACCGACACGTCCGCGGACGTGCTCGGGGACCGGTTGGGTTGAGCCACTGGTCCGTCGGTCGGGGGACGCAGGCGCTAGCTTAGGGGTCACCGCCAACTGCCTAGCCCGAGGCCATGCGACTCAGCCCCATCCTATCAGCCGCGCTCCTCCTTCCGCTGACGGCCGCATGTGGCGGGACGACGTCCGGGCCCGAGGAGAACTCGGCGCCGACCGTTTCGATCATCTCCCCCGCGGCCGGCACCACCTTCACCGGCGGGGTTGACCTCGCGATCCAGCTCGAGGGCTCCGACGCGCAGGACGGAACGCTCAGTGGCGCACGGCTCTCCTGGTGGGCGTTGCTGCATCATGCATCTCACACACACCCCTTCCTGCCCTCGATGACAGGG
>JAOTVA010000054.1 GCA_029863645.1 Gemmatimonadota bacterium | reverse complement strand
CAACGAGGCCGACCTGGACGACATCCCCGAGATCGTCCGGTCCGGGATGACGTTCCACCTTGCGGAGACGCTTCACGACGTCATGGAAGTCGCGCTGGTTGGTGGGTCCGCCGGGAGGCCCGCAGGGAGAAAGAAGCGGCCTGCGGCGAAGAAGCCTGCGGCGAAGACGAGGAAGCCGGCTCGGAAGCCCGCCAAGAAGAGCTAGCCAACGCTCGTTGGGTGTAGGCGGCCCTCACCCGTACCCCGTTCATGTTTGCCGAATACCGCCCCCGTGTACATCGTGTGGCGCGATTTCCCTCCGACCCCCGAGGAGGCCCATGACGAACGAGCCCCGGGACCAGCGGCCCAACATCCGGCTGTCCCAGCTCAGTCACGGAGCCGGTTGAGCTTGTAAGCTCGGCATGTCCGAACTGACGCACGTGCTGCGTCACGTCGTTCCGCTGGAAGACCCCAACGCCCTCGTCGGATACGCGACGGGGGACGACGCTGCCGTGTATCGTGTCGCCGCCGACCGGGCCGTGGTCGTGACGGCGGACTTCTTCACGCCCATCGTCGACGACCCCTACGACTTCGGACGCATCGCCGCCGCGAACGCCCTCTCGGATATCTACGCCATGGGTGCTCGCCCACTCTTCGTGCTGAACCTGGTGGGCTTTCCTCGCACGCTTCTGTCTTCGGGAATACTCGAGGAGATCCTGCGCGGAGGAAGCGATGTGGCGCGCGAGGCGGGCGTGCCGACGCTGGGGGGTCACACCATCGACGACGCGGAGCCCAAGTATGGACTGGTTGCTATCGGAGAGGTGGACCCGGCGCGCATCGTGACCAACGACGGCGCGCGGCCGGGGGACGCACTGGTCCTCACGAAACCCATCGGCTCGGGCATTATCGCCACGGCAATCAAGCAGGGTGCCGCGCCGCCGGATGTGGTCGCTGCAGCCGTGGAGGTCATGGCCACGCTCAACCGCGCCGCCGCCCAAGCGATGGCCAACGCTGGGGTGAGCGCCGCCACCGACGTGACTGGGTTCGGTCTGCTCGGACATCTGCACAAGATGCTTCATGCCTCCGGAGTGTCGGGCCGCATAAATGCTGCGGACGTGCCTTTGATGTCCGGCGCGCGGGAGCTGGCTGTCGCTGGGCACGTCCCCGGCGGGACGGAACGCAACCTCGCCGACCTCGAAGCTTCGCTGGACTTTGCCGATTCCGTCGACGAAACGACGCGTGTCCTTCTTGGCGACGCGCAGACATCGGGGGGAATGCTGATGTCGGTCCCGCCCGAGGGTCTAGGAGCGCTCTTGGGGGAGCTGGAAGGAAACGTCCCCGCGATAGCGCTAGTCGGCGAAGTGACCGCCGGAGTGGCGGGCCGCATCACCGTAGTCTGAGGCGGCCCTACGGCCTGCCCCGGCACCTCTAGGTGGGGGGCGACTGGAAACCACGGGAACGGAACGGGTACCAGGATCGCGCCGCGCTCCGGGCGCCTCGCGAAGATCGCCCCTACCCATCCAGAAATCGTGCCCACACCAGCCGTATCGCCCCGACGTCAACTCGCCGAAGAGCTCGCCCGCTCGGAGGCCGAGATGAACCTTGCGCGCGCGGCGCTCCTGGTGGCCAAGGAGGAGTACCCGCAACTCCCTATCGACCTCTATCTGGCCCGGCTCGACCAGGTTGCCGAAGAAGTGAAGGACCGCCTCGCGTGTGAGAACGCACCACTCCTGGTGCTCAACGAGGTCGTCGAAACACTCTACGTGCGTCGCAGCATGAAGGGGAACCGCGACGCCTACTACGACCCCCGGAACTCCTTCTTGAACGATGTCCTGGACCGCGGACTCGGCATCCCTTTGACGCTGGGAATGGTTCTCCTCGAGATCGGCTGGAGGCTCGACCTCCCGGTCGAAGGGGTCAACTTTCCGGGACACTTCCTTGTGCGGTTCCGGGGCGACGAGTTCGGTCTCCTCCTCGATCCGTTCGATGGGGGAAGGATCCGCTTCGAGGATCAGGCCCAGGAGCTGCTCGATCAGGTATATGGCGGCGTCGTCCGCCTGCAGGACGCGTACCTCCGCACCGCCTCGAAGCGCGAGATGCTGGCGAGGATGTTGACGAACCTGAAGAGCCTGTACGTAAAGGTCGGCGACCACCCGCGGGCCTTGGCCGCAGTGGAGCGAATTTTGATGATCACTCCGACGGCGCCCACCGAGAGCAGGTCCAGAGGCGTCCTTCTCGCTCGGCTGGGCCGGCACGAAGAGGCCGCCACGCAGCTCGAGGCGTATCTCCGGGTCTCCCCCGCGGCAACGGATGCCGGCCGCGTCGAGGACATGCTGAGGGAGTTGCGAGCGGGCAGGGAGCCGGCGGACGACGGACAAGACCTGTGAGCAACGGGCCGGACAGTCCCCTCCTTCCCTCGATGGAACGGGCCGGCGGGGTGCGCGCCGACTACCACGGCCGGACGCTCATTCGCCACTTCGGGGATCCGGCTGCCGAGTACGAGGCGGCGACCCGCGCCGTAGCCGTCTTCGACCGGAGTCACCGGACTCGCCTCATCGTCAGCGGGCGCGCGCCCGGGAAGATGCTGAACGGCGTCATCACGGGAACGATGCCCACGGCGGGTCGGGCCACGTACCACACCGTGCTCACGCCCAAGGGCAAGATGATCACGGACCTGTGGGCGACGCTACTCGGTGAGGAGGAGACGGCCGGCTATCTCCTCGACGTGCCTGTGGCGGGACGAAAGGGTTTGCTCGCCCTGTTCGCAAAAGTCCTCCCTCCGCGCTTCGCCGCAGTGCGAGACGTGACGGCCGACACGGCCATGATCTCCGTGGTGGGGCCGGCAGCTCCGGACTTCGTTTCGCGTTTGGCCTTGGGCGGGGAACTCTCCCCGGACCAGCTCGGCGCACTCGAGGAAGGTGACTGGCACGCGGCCGGCTCGCCCCCAGACGGCCTGATCGTAACCCGGACGGCCGAAGTGGCGCCGCTGGCATATTCGGTCCAAGGGCCCGCGGAAGCCGTGGTGTCACTCTGGACCGCGTTGGTCGAGGATGGCGCCCGGCCAGCCGGGCTGGGCGTCTGGTCCACGCTGCGTGTAGAGGCGGGCCGCCCCACCTTCGGTACCGATATGGACGAGGACACGATCCCGATCGAGGCCGGGATCGCCGAGCGGGCGATCGATCACACCAAGGGCTGCTACACCGGGCAGGAAGTGATCGTCCGCATCCGCGACCGCGGGCACGTCAATCGGTACCTACGTCGCCTCGACCTCGGAGACGTGCCCACCCCTGCCCATGGGACCGAACTGCTGGCCGCAGACAGATCGGGAAAGGTCGTGGGCCGGATTACCTCGGCGGCGCAGTCGCCCGAACGCGGCGGCGTGGTGGCACTGGCCTACGTCGCTCGCGGCGCCGGGAGCGTGCTGCTCGACGACCGCGTCATCGCGGTCCCGAACTAGCCCGTCCTCTACCCTCCGATGGCGGCCAATGCGGCCGCGATGTCCTCGTTCTCAGGACGGATCCGGTAGTCGACCTCCGTCATCTTCCAACGAACCACTCCGTCCATGTCGATGACATAGGTGGTCGGATGCGGAATCGCCCGGCCGCGCGGGTCGTCCTGGTTGAAGAGGCCGTACCGGTTGATGACCGCCGCGTCGGGATCCGACAGAAGCGTGTAGGCGATCACCGCGCCGTCGTTCTGTTCGGCCACGCGATCGACCATCATTTGCAGCTGTTCAGCGTCATCGGACGCGAGCGCCATGAGCTCTGTCGTGGCGTTCTGTTCGTCCGTCAAAAGGTCGCGCAGCTCCCCGAGCTGCTGTGCGCAGTAGGGTCACCAGTATCCGCGATAGAAGACCAGAATCACGTTCTTCGTACCGCGGAAGTCAGAGAGGGTGACGACAGGGCCGGCGAGTGAGGCGACCGAGAAGTCGGGAGCCAGGTCGCCCACCTGCACGCGCTCGAGGTCGACAGCGGGCAGGTCTCGGCCGTCGACGGGGCCTAGGACGACCGGCTCCGACGACTCTGCCTGCGGAGCGTCCTCCTGAGCTGTGCAGCCGACGAGACCGACTGCCGCCATGAGCATGATCAGTGCGAACCTGTGCATCTGTCACCTCCTAAGGGTACGGCTTCCCAACACGGGACACGCTACGATGGTTTCAGCCGATGCGCCACGATCAGCTCCCCGTGCTCGCGCCCGTTCTCGATGAAGATCTTGTTGGCGTCGTGCCCTGCGGCGATGACCCCGGCGATGTACAGCCCTGGCACGTTTGTCTCCATCGTCGCCGGGTTGTGTGACGGAATGGCAGTCGCTGCGTCGATGTCCACGCCCAGCTTCACTAGTGGCTCATGATTGGCTCGCCAGCCCGTCATCGCGACGACGAAGTCGTTGGTGATTTCGGTCGTGGCACCTCCGTCTTCCGCGCGGAGGAGGACGGTTTGGGGGCGAATCTCTGCTACCCGATGCCGCCAATAGACGGGGATCTCTCCCTTGGCCAGACGGTTGGCTATGTCGGGCACGACCCAGGGCTTCACCCCACGGTCGATGGTGTCCAGAAAGTGGACAATCGATACTCGGGAACCGTTCCGATACATCTCCAGCGCCGCCTCCACCGCGGAGTTGCCAGCGCCAACGACCAGAACGTCCTGGTCGTAGTAGGGATACGGCTCGTGGTAGTAGTGCCGAACCTTCGGTAGGTCCTCCCCCGGGACTCCGAGGTAGTTGGGGTCGTGAAAGCCACCGGTGGCGACCACGACGGCTGCGGCAACACAGTCGTGATCCTCTCCCGCGGCCTTATGCGTCCTGACCTTGTACGCGCCTTCCCGGCCTTCGACCTCGACGACCTCTTCATACTGGCGGACGGCGAGGCCCCAGTGCTCGATGACCCTCCGGTAGTAGGCAAGTGCCTCGCGACGACTCGGCTTGGCCTCGGGAATCGTGAAGGGCACACCACCGACTTCCAGCATGACCGCGGTGCTGAAGAAGGTCATGTAGTAGGGATAGTTGAGGAGCGAGCTCGTAGCGGCGCCCTTGTCGAACAAAACACACGAGAGCCCTGCCTTCTTGGCCGCGGCCCCGACCGCGATCCCGCAGGGGCCGGCGCCGACGACGACGATGTCGAACTTCTCGGTCATAGTCGGTCCGCTGCCGCTCTAGAAACGGTAAGTGTAGTTCAACTTGACCGAGCCGCCGTTCGACAGAGTACGCAGGTCAGCGTCTTGCAGGATTCCTCCTCCGAAATTCTGCCAGTTGTGCGTATACACCAGGTAGAGGTCGTTGCCGGGTCGCACGATCCATCGGAGGCGGAGGAACAACCCGACGATCTCGCTCACGTCGTCGTACTGGAGCTGGTTCGTTAGACCCACCCGCGCCGTCGGCGTCCACTGTCCGTCGAGGCCATAGACGTTCGCCTGGAAGTCGCCCAACGGCGTCGTGACGTCGTTGCGTTCGAAGTTGACCCCCAGGTTCACGCTGGGGCCGGGCCGGACGTTTACCCTGCCATTCATTCGGGTGCGATCGCCGTTCCAGAACCCGCCCTTCGCGAAGCTCAGGAAGCCACCCGCCATGAGGTTGGGTGGGGTGTTCCCGGTGACTTGATACTCCCACCACTCGTAGTCGCCTGGTGCCAGCGTGACGTTGGAGCTGATCGGGAAGTTGCGCTGGAGGTACTCGTGGTTGCGCGTCGCCTGGAAGTTCACGCGCGCGCCACTCGCGAAGTTCACGCCGATGACGCTGAGCCGAAGCTCCTCCTCCTCGACGTTGCCGGCCTCCGGACCGCTCATGGTCCACTGTGTCCGATACTGCGCGCCGAAGCTGAGGCTCCGAATCCAACTGATGGAGGGGCGGGGATTCCATGAGATGTTCGGCTCGAGGCGCCGGAAGTTGTTCCGAGTCACGAACCCGAGCGCGGGGTCGTAGTCGTCCCCGAACTCCCGGTACGAGAGGTGTGCGTACCAGATGTCATTGGGGTAGACGAGCCTCGCGCCGCGTGCCGTGAGGCGGTGAAACGAGCGGGCGAAGCTCACGTCCGACTGTGGATCGAGCTCCGAGTTCCAGGTCAGGAACGCGTTAAGCGAGAAGTTCTTGTCCCCCAAGAAATGCCGCGTATTGAAGTCGGCGTCGATACCGCCCGTGTGGGCGTCCATCGTTCCGGTGCCTGATGCGGCCTCTGCGTTCGAACGCCTGGTGTAGAGCAGTCCGACCGAGGATTGCTCCCAAATGCGCCTTCTCACCCGTGCGACCGAGAAATCCTCTCGGGGAATCACCACGTCCTGCCCTAGGGTCGTGTTGAAGTAGGTGTGGTCTCTGGTCCCGATCTGGTAAAACCCGAGCTCGTAGGCGCCGGCCTGACCGGTCAGACGGGTACCATACAGGATCGGTAACTGCTGGCCCGACCTCGCATCGAGCCCGATGTTCCTGGAATAGAAGGGCTGAGCGCCCTGACTGGGCGCGAAGTCGAAGACCCCGGAGCCCTCGAGGAAGAAGTCCCGCAGCTCTGGGAAGAACAGCGCGAAGCGGGTCAGGTTGACCTGCCGGCGATCCGACTCGACTTCCGCGAAGTCGGTGTTGACGCTTGCCGATGCACGCAAGCTAGAAGTCACGCTGTAGTTGAGGTCCAGGCTTAAATCGTAAGGGAACTCGTGGCTTTCGTACCCTGGGGCGCAGCCGGCCGGATCGGCACAGGGCGTGTGGCGCCAACTCCCGATCGCTGACGGCACGGCTTCCAGCCCGATTCCCTGCGACATGCCGCGGAGGCCCTGGAGCCGGCCCGCGAAGATGGGATTCGAAAGGCCTTCGGAGCGTCGGTACCCCCGCCAGAGGATGTCCTCGTTCTTCCTGCGGATCGTCCGCTGGAAGTTGATCCCCCACTCGCTGAGGTTGGGATCGAAGTTGAGCGTCCGGAACGGAATGCGGATCTCGGCCGACCAACCGTCGGGACGGCGTTCAGTTCGGGCGTCCCAGATTCCGTCCCAAGCGTTGCTGGATCCGCCGAAGCCTCCTGGGCCGCCGCCACCACCACCTCGTCCCCCGCCACCACCACCCCCGCCACTCAGGAGCCCGTCCACCATTGCTCCCGCGGGACTGATCTCGAACCGGTACCCTGTGCGTCCGTCCAGGAATGTGTCGAGAATGAGGGCGAGGCGGTCATCCGTGAACAAAGAGCCGTCCCGTTGACGCTGACTCGCGATAATGCCGTTCGGGTCGTCGTAGAGGATCGCTCCGATATACAGGTCATCCGCGTCGAACACGACGCGAATCTCGGTCCTCTCGGTCGGGGTGCCCCCCTCCTCCGGCTCCTGCTGAGTGAAGTCCGTGATCGCGATCGCGTCGCCCCAAACATCCTCGTCGAGCAGCCCATCCAGATCGATCGGGCGGCCGGCCAGCTCGAGCGCCAACAACGCCGGTCGACCCTGTGAGTCGGTGGCCCCGACCAAGGGTCGATCCTGCGGTTGCTGCGCGTTGAGTTGCCATGGAGCCAGTACCAAGACAGCGCCGACGGCTAGGACGTGAACGGCCTTCGGGGCCGGTCGCTTCATCAAGTGCACTCCATGCGGGACAAGGCTTTGGTGTCTGACTCAGACACATAAGGGGCCGCGGCTGCTGTCGGTTGAGGCCGGCGCGCGGCTTCTCGAGACGCTTACATTGGGCGATGACGATCCACACTCCAAGGACCTGACGATGGGTGCACGGTCCCTGACCCACCTCACGGAGGAGCTCGAGCGGCGCTTCGCGGCAGGTGTTGAGAAGCCGTGGCCAGCCGACGAGTTCAATGCCCTGGCCATGGACGCGTTCGCAATCCAGTTCGAGGCCATCCCAGCGTACCGCGGTTTCTGCGAAGGTCGGAAGCGCACGCCGAGCACGGTATCGAGTTGGCACGAGGTTCCGGCGATACCGGCTGATGCGTTCAAGCACCTGGACCTCAGCGTAGGTGAGCCCGAGGTCGTCTTCAGGACGAGCGGAACCACCCGCGGCGGAGACCGGCGCGGACGGCACTTGGTACCCAGCGCTTCCCTATACCGGGCGTCGTTACTTCCACCCTTCGAGGCACACGTGCTGGACCAAAGCCCGGTCCGAATCGTGTCCCTCATTCCCTCGCCCGAACACTCGCCGGATTCGTCGCTCTCGTTCATGGTGGGGGCCGCAGCCGCGGCCTTCGCTTCACAGGCTCACTGGTTCGTCGACGCTGGGGGTGCACTCGACGAGGACGGTCTTCGTACCCAACTGGGTCGCAGCTCGTCGACGGACGAGCCAGTCCTGATCCTCGGCACAGCCATAGCGATACTTCATGCGGTTGAGCGGTTCGAAACGACGCCGATCGAACCCCTGCCAGACGGAAGCTGGATCATGGAGACGGGCGGCTTCAAGGGCTTTGACCGTGAAATCAGTCGTGCCGACTTCTACGAGAGCGTCACCAGCGCGACTGGTGTGCCTCGGGGCCGCATCGTCAGCGAGTACGGCATGACCGAGCTGCTCTCGCAACTCTATGAGCCCGTCCTCTCGGAGGGTCTGGGTGCGGCCGGCGTCTTTGTGCCGCCGCCTTGGCTGAGGGTCCGCGCGTTGGACCCGGTGACGCTGGGCGAGGTCGGGCCCGGGGACCCCGGGCTCCTGGCGTTCTTCGACCTGGCCAACGTGGGATCGGTGTGCCACGTGCTGACCGAGGACGTCGGTGCGGTTGTCGATGGCCGCGTTCATCTTCAAGGCCGCATCGAAGGGGCCGAGCCGCGTGGGTGCTCGCGGGCCATGGACGAGCTGATGGCCTCCCACCGGCCCTCGTCGTGAGCGCGGTCGACTTCGACGCCTACGCGTTGCCAGCAGGCGTCGAGGCTACGCCGTCCTTCCTGGAGTACGACGCACAGGGGATCCGAGTCAGGTACGTCCAAGCGACAGCCGAGTGGATCGAGGGCTTGGCAGCCGCGCTTCTGCGCGCCCGAGAGGGGCTGGCGGCTCGGGACGCATCGGACATCGCTACGGTGCTCGGTCGTGTGGGAAGTCGCTTCTCGGACCAGAGTGACCCCTTCGCGCCGAGGCGCTTCGGCTGTTGCCAGCCACGGCCGGCTATTCGAAGGAAATGGCTGTCGCAGTTCTCGATGGCATGGCTGCCGACTGGACCCGCGAGCGACTACTCGCCCTCGTGCGGGCCGAGCTCCGGACCGAGCACGCGCTGGACGGATTCGTGCACACGGCGGACCGCTCTGCAATGGCGATCGGGCCGTCCCTGTGCGTGCAGATCGTGGCCGGGAGTGTTCCCGGCGTCGGGGTTACTGCGCTTTTGAGGAGCCTGCTGCTCAAGGGGCCGACGCTCGTGAAGCCTGGACGAGGGGACGTGATTCTACCCGTTCTCTTCGCTCGGGCGCTCCGCGAGGTCGACCCGGACCTCGCCGATGCGCTCGCCGTCCTGTATTGGCGCGGGGGTGCTCGCTCGCTCGAATCAGCTGCGCTCGCCCGCGCCGAGGTCGTGACGGCGTATGGCTCTGACCAAACGGTCGCCGAGCTGAGGCTTCGCACGCCTCCAACCGCGCGTTTCGTGGCATACCACCATCGGGTTTCGGTCGGGATCGTCGGCCGCGACGCCCTCTCTAATGACGAGGTCGACAGGGCGGCGGCGGATGTGGCGCTGTCGGTGGCCCTCTTCGATCAGAGAGGATGCGTGTCTCCCCAAGTGGTCTTCGTCGAGGAGGGGGGCTTATGTGGCCCTGAGGCGTTCGCCGCGGCCCTGGGTGAGCAGTTCCGTTTGCTCGAGACGAGGCTCCCGAGCGTCGCTCCAGATCCTGGGGAGGCCTCGGCGCAGCACCAGATGCGAGGTACCGCGGAGCTCATGGCCGCGCTCGGAGAAGTCACGGTCATCCACGGTGGCGACGCGGCCTGGACAATAGTCCTCGACGGGACCGGAGAGCTCGTGCCCAGCGCTGGCGGTCGGTGTGTCCGAGTTCGGGGCGTGTCCGACGCCTCTGATGTGCCCGCACTACTGACGCCCTTCGCTGGCCACCTACAAACGGTCGGGGTGGCAGGGCTGGGTGAGCGACTCGACCCTGTCGCACGAGCGCTCGGGTCGGTTGGTGCGTCGCGGGTAGTGCCGTTCAGCTCGGTCGCGTTTCCGCCGCCGTGGTGGCACCACGACGGGAGGGGACCGCTCTTGGACCTGCTGCGTTGGGTGGATCTCGAGGGAGCCTAGGCTCCCTAGTCCTCAGCAGGCTGTTGCTCGGCTCGCCAAATGACCATCTGCCGACCCCCGCGCGGGTTTTCCTCGACACGCACGGTCAGGGAGTCGCCCTCGTCGATGCCCAGATCCTCACGCATGTCCTGCGGGATCGTGACCCGGCCGCCCACGCCGACGACGACATCCGTGTAGTAAAGCGTACGATAAATGGCCATCTGCACTCCTCTAATTACGCGCTGCCAGGCCACAATCTAAGCCATTCCGCAAGGGTCCGGTACGGAGCCCGGAAGAGCGACTTCGCCACCAGGCCGTTGCGTCGAGTGAACACGTAAGCCCCTTTGCGCGTAGGGCGGGTACCCCTCCGGCACCCTTCCATTCGGCCTTTCCCGGCACGACAGCACCCCTATGATCGAAGACGGATTCGCCGTACGCCTCCATGGCGTGACCAAGAGCTTCGGCAAGCACACCGCGGTGTCTGAGCTCGATCTGGACATCCCACGGGGGACAATCTGCGGCTTGCTGGGGCCGAACGGCTCGGGCAAGACCACGACCATCCGCATGATCATGGGAATCCTGCTCCCCGACGAGGGCTCGGTCTCACTCTTCGGCGGGGACCCGGAACTGACGAGGCGCACCAAAGTCGGATACCTACCCGAGGAGCGGGGCGTTTATCGGAAGATGAAGTGCGTGGAGTTCGTGACCTTCCTCGCAGAGATTCGCGGAATCCCGCGTGCAGAGGGCAGGCGCCGCGCATTGAATTGGCTGGAACGGCTGGGCCTCCCGGAGTGGGCCGAAAAGAGAGTGGAGGACCTGTCGAAGGGGATGCAACAGAAGGTCCAGTTCATCGGGACCGTCGTGCATGAGCCGGAGCTGCTGATCCTCGACGAGCCGTTCAGCGGGCTGGACCCCATCAACCAGGACGTCCTTGAGGGGATCGTCCGGGACTTCCGGGCGAAGGGCACGACGATCCTCTTCTCGACGCACCTCATGGATCAGGCCGAGCGCCTCTGCGAGCGCGTCTGTCTCATCTCGAAGTCCCGGAAGATGATTGACGCGGACATGAGGGAGCTGAAGGCGGCGGAACGTGGCGGCGTTGTGGTCGTCGAGTTCGAGGGCTCGGACGCGTGGATCGCCGGACCCGAAGTTGCGGGGGTCGATCGGGTGAACGGTGGGCTCAACCTCACGCTCGCCGATGGGGCGGACCACCAAGCGATCCTTCGGCGTGGGGTCAGCGCGGGCGCGACGATCCTGCGATTCGATCTCGTGGAGCCACGCCTGCACGACATCTTCGTGCGGCATGCGGGTGCAGACGCATCGGGCGATGGGGGGACACCGGTCGCCGGCTCCCGCGGCGGGGCCGACGCGTGGGGCGCCTCATGATGTTGCGTAACGTCTGGGCCGTCATTCGACGCGAGTACATCCAGCGCGTACGCACGAAGAGCTTCGTGTTCGGAACGATCGCCGTGCCGCTCATCATGGTCCTCTTGATTGCGGTTCCGATCGTGATCGCGGGAAGGAGTCAGGACGACGAACGCCATATCGTGGTCGTCGACCGGACCGGTGTCCTCCAGGGCAGACTCGGCCCAGAACTCGAGGAGCTCGGATGGACGGTCGAGCCGGAGCCGTGGACGCCCGATGTGGAAGTGCGGCTGCGTTTACGGGCCGACGACGGCGAGATCCTCGGCTTCCTCATGCTCGACGACGAGACGCTCGAAGAGGGCGTCGCCACGTTCCAGACTACCGTCCGACCCACGCCGGTGCGCAGCCTCACAATGAGGAGCGCGATCACACGCGCGGCCATGGACTACCGGCTCACCGAGAGTGGCAGCGCGGCGTCCATGCTTTCCGGGGGGGAGCTGAGAATCGAGCTGCTTTCCGATGCACCCGGAGCCGACCCCGACGAAGAAGGCCCCCAGTTCGCGGTCGCCTACATGGGCGCCATGATCCTGTACATGGTGATCCTCATCTACTCGGTCGCCGTCATGCGGGCGACGCTGGAGGAGAAGACCAGTCGTATCGTCGAAGTCATCGTCTCGTCGATGAAGCCCTGGCACCTCCTGCTCGGCAAGGTCATCGGGGTCGGCGCGGTTTCGCTCACCCAGCTCAGCATCTGGATCCTGGCGGCATCGCTCGCGCTGGCCGCAGGCGTACCCACGCTCATGTCGGCGCGCCCGGACCTCACGGCACTCGTCGACGTGCAGGCCGCACTGCCCAGTGTGGGCATGCTGGCGCTGTTTGCCTGTTTCTTCATCCTGGGGTTCTTCATGTACTCCGGCATCTATGCGGCCGTCGGCGCGATGTGCAACACGGACGAGGAGGCGAACCAGGCGCAGTTTCCCGTGGTGATGCTCCTGGTCGGCCCGATCCTCATGGTCATGCCGATCATCCAGGACCCGTCGGCGACCTGGGCGATAGCCCTGTCGCTCTTCCCGCTCTTCTCGCCGATCCTCATGTGGGCTCGGGTCGCGGCTGGGGGTGTTCCGGCCTGGCAGATCGGGCTCTCGTTCGTGCTCATGGCCCTCGCGATCGTCGCGATCGCATGGGTCGCGGGGCGCATCTACCGCGTGGGGATACTCATGACGGGCAAGCGGCCGACGCTGCCGGAGCTTTGGAGGTGGGTGCGGGCGGCTTGACACTTGCCCAGACCACTCTCGCGCTCTGGGTGATGGGGCCCCCGTCCCCGCTGCCGGAGCCTTAGGGGTCGATCGTGACGGCTCGTGAGCCGGCCCCCGTCGTCACCACTCCGGGGATCGTCGCGGTAATGGTCGTAGAGCCGACGACCAACGGATCAATGGCGCCGCCACCCGCAGCCACGCTGAGAGGCGTGGTCGACTGGCCTGGAAGAACCTGCAGGACGATCGTCGCTCCGGACGTGGGGGTCGTGACGAGTTGCGCCGCGGATGCGTTGCTGCTGGTAACGGTCGCCGTCAGCGTCGTCCCCCCTACGCGAATCGCCTGCTCCGTCCCTACTGCCGTCCCAGCTCCGTTGGCTATGCCGAGGCGAACCCAGAATGGGTCGTCGGCCGCGGTCGCCTGGTAGGACCCGTTCAGGCTCACGATGTCGAGAGCGGACGGAACGACGGTGATGTTGGCGACATTCGAGGCGAAGCCCGGAGCGGACGCCGTGAGCGGCACCGAGCCGGTCGTCCCTTCGACGCCGTGTACGAAGTAACTCGCCTGGTTCATTCCGTTCGCCACGAAGACGTCGATGAACGTTGTCCCAGCCGTGGTGGCGTCTGGGGACACGAGCATCACCGAGGGGTTCGCGCTCTCGAGGCGCACCGTCACGCCTCCATGTGTCGAGGTACCGAGTACCGCGCTGAAACTGCCATCCTGAAGCCCAGCACCCACCGTGGCGCCGCTCAAGGCGATGCCCGGGGTGACGGTCACGCTCAGGGCGGCATTGGCCGTCGGGGCGAACCCTGGAATCGTGGCGGTCACGGTCGTCGTGCCGGCCCCCAACGGGTCGAAGGCGAAGCCACCCGCCGCCACCGTGGCGGGAGTGCTTGAAGAGCCCGGAACAATATCCAGCGACAGGACTGGGCCGGCTTGACTCGCGGTCTTGATGACGCCGACGGCCGGAACGCTGCTGGTGACGGTCGTCGTGAGCGGCGTTCCGCCGATGCGCACGGCCTGTGGAGTGGCGACCTGTGTCTGCCCACCGTCGGGCAGTCCGACTCGAACCTGGAAGGCGTCGTCCGGCGACAGCGTCGTCTCAGTCGGCAGGAGCCCGAAGATATCGAACCAGGGCTGCACGATGGTGATGTTGGCGCTGTTCGAGGTGAAGCCCGGAGCCGACGCTGTGAGCTGCACAACGCCTGTCGTCCCCTCGACGCCTTGGACGTAGTAGCTCGCTGGGGTCTGTCCGTCGGCCACGACAACATCGATGAATGCCGCCCCGGCTGTGGTCGCGTCGGGGGACACCAGCACTACCGAGGGGTTCGCGCTCTGGAGGCGTACGGTCACGCCTCCATGTGCCGACGTGCCGAGTACGGCGTTGAAGCTGCCGGCCTGAAGCCCAGCACCCACCGTCGCGGCACTCACAGAGATACCCGGTGCGGTGACAGAGACATCAGCGCTAGCTGCATCCGTGGCGATGAATCCCGGAATCGTCGCGCTCAGCGTCGAGGTCCCCGCGGCAATAGGATTGAAGGCCACGCCTCCGGCGGCCACGGAGTTCGGACTCTGCGACTGACCCGCCACGATGCCGACAGCGACCGGAGAGGTGCTGTCCGGTAGCGTGATGAGGTCGCCGACGCTGGTCGCGCTGCTGGTGATGGTGGCTGTGACGGTGGCGCCGCCCGAGCGCACCGCCTGCTGGACCGACAGGCCAGTCTGCAGACTGTTGGGCAGGCCGAGGCGCACCTGGAAGGGATCGTCCGGGGAGAAGGTCGTCAGGGACGTCGGCACGCCGCTGAGGTCGAAGGCCGGAGTCAGGACGGTGACGTTGGCGGCGTTGGAGGTGAAGCCAGGGGCCGACACCGTGAGCTGCACCGTCCCGGTCGTCCCCTCGACGCCGTGTACGTAGTAGTTCGCTTGGTTCTGTCCATCGGTCACGAAGACGTCGATAGACGCCGTCCCCGCTGTAGCAGCATTGGGTGACACGAGCATCACCGAGGGATTAGCGCTCTGGAGCGTCACCATCACGCCCCCGTGATCCGAGGCGCCCAGCACCGCGCTGAAGTTCCCGAACTGCAAGCCAGCACCCACCATCGTCCCGCTCACAGAGATGCCTGGTGTGCTGATGGATAGGCTTGCGCTGGCCGTATTGTTTCCGCTGCTCGTATCGACCTCGCGGACGAGGCCCAGGAATTCCACGATGTTGACGATGGAGCTGAGCGTGTCATCCGTGACGACGACGATGATCCTCAGGGTGTCGGCCACCCCAGCGTCCATCGACCCGAGATCCCAAAGCCCTGTGATGTCGCTGTAGCTGCCCGCGGTCACGTTGGCGGACAGGAAGCCAACCCCGGCCGGAACGGTGTCCCTCACCTGCACTGAGGTCGCGGCGAGCGGCCCGTTGTTCGAGGCAACGACGGTAATTTCGATGGTGTCTGCCAGGCTCGCCGTAGCTGTGTCGAAGACGGTTGTGACGCCGACGTCCGTGAGCTTGTTCTCTAAGGCGATATCCCCTCCTGCCCGTGGCAGAAGTCGCCAGCGAATCGACCCGGTGCCTTCATCGTAAGGCGAGAGCAAGCCGGTCATCTCGCGGACTCGGACAATCGTGTCGGGCCGGAACTGCGATACGTTGATGCTCGGGATCAGGAAGCTCCTGATCACGACCTCGACCGAATCGCTCCCGTCGTCGGACCAGAAGCGGAAGTCGCCATTGGGCGCGGTCGAGGTATCGCTGATCTCGGCCAGCCGAATGCGCACCAGCGCGGCGTCGAGCGCGGCGCCGTCTGCGGTCGCAGCGGTGCCGGTAGCGGCTTCGACCGGGGGCGGTACGGTCAACCCTCTCTGCAACACGAACGGCGTCACGACGTCCAGCGTGGGCTGACCGTTGCTCACCGTGGTCCTGCCGAGCAGTCGCACGGAGTCTCCGGTCACCACGTTGCCCGGCGGGATGGTGACGCCCGTCGTGCGCAGGTACGTGACGGTCGTGGTGTCCATGAGGTGCACCGTGCCGTCGGTGGACGGCAGGCGGGAGTTGAGCGCCAGCCCTTGTGTGAAGACCCTGCGCCCCGGTGCCGCGGAGCGGATTTCCGCCAGCGTCAGCGTGGGGTAGGTCGCGACGATGCTGAAGACGGTGGTGTCCCCCAGCTCGACCGTGACATCGCCCCCGGGGGTCAGGGTCGTCAGGGAGTCCCCGAGCACCGCGGCACTCAGGCTGAGGTCGTACGACCCGACTGGGACAGAGGGCAGCACGAAAAGCCCCAGGGTGTCCGTGGTCGCGTTCAGGACGACGACCCCCGTGCTTGTGGTCAGAACGATCGATGCGCTTCGCAGCGGCTGGTCCCCGGCGTCTGCCCCCCCGTTTCCGTTGCTGTCGAGGACCGCCTGACCGAGAAGCACCCCCGTCCCGCCGACCTCGACCAATTCGACGTCCGTGGCGAAGTCGCAGGAGCCGATGATCAGGACTCCCATCAGCAGCGTCGAGCCAAGTGTTTTCATCTTCATGGCGTCACCCGATCCTGAATCCGATGCGGACCATGCGGCCCCTGGTGGACGGGTAGATGACCCTCCCGAAGTCGGGGTTCAGCACGAAGGGGATCGTCACGACGCCGGACGACGTCGTGATGCTACCGGTCGGGTCCACGAGGAGAAGCGCGTCGTCGACCACTCCGTCGCGGCTCTCGACGAGGTTGAAGCCGTCGAGGACGAGGCTGGCATCCCTCCCTGCGAGTCGCCCCAACCGGAACCGTATCCTGACGTCCACCGAATGCGCGGAGGGTCCGCGGCACGAGTTCCGCACGGCGAAGCCGCTCAACTGACTGTCGAGGCATGGCCACTCCGAGAGGAGCGGGTCCACCACCGATGCGTCTACGAACGCGACGTCGTTCCGCAGCGAGCCGTCCCCGTTTGCGTCGACGCCAGCACGGTACCGAGGTGTGAATGGGTAGCCGGAGCGGAAGCGGTACACCGCGGACAGCGTGGCCAGGCTGACCCGCGCGGTAGCCGCTGCTGTGACCCTGTGCGGTATGTCAAAGTCGGAAACGCCCTCGGACCATCCAGCCTCAGGCAGGAGCGGTGACAGCCCGGAGTCTGGCGTCCCCAGTGCAGCGCCGATCCAGTTGTCGGTGGTCTCCGAATACGTGTACGTGACGATGAGGTCGGTGCGCTCCCCCGCGTACTCGAGTCCCCCGGTGGCTCCGACGTACTCGGACTGTCCATCTGGGTCGAGGGCCCAGACGGCGTTGAAACCGTCGAAGCGACGTGCATCCGTGCCCGTGGCCGTAACGAGGGATCCGTCTTGCTGCACGGTGCCGTAGACTCCACGTCCGTCGGGGTCTACGGCCTGGGGCATGAGCGGCAGATTCAGGTTCCGCCGCCGCATCAGGAAGTCCGTCCTGCGGAATGCTCCACTCATGTGCACGCTCCAGCCTGCGACGAGCTGCCGGACCAGGCCGGCGTTCGCCTGCATCGAGCGAGGGGCCCGGGTGTCCGGCCCCAACAGCGTGATCGTGGGAAGCGTCGAGGGCCCTGCTGGGACTGCCCCATCCGGCCAGGCGACGCCTGATCCGGCGAAGATCGAAGACGTCGCTCCCTCATCGCGAGAGAAGAACTCCCCGAGGACCCTGGAATCGACATCGCCGTGCTGAACGGACACGACGCTGAAGATCTCCGTGCTCGCCGTAGGCGCCCACGTCACCGATCCCACGAGACCCAACTGGACGAAACCGCCGGGGTATTCGTCGTTGCGAAGGCCGGACGCCTGGAGCCACGGGGTGTTCAGCGTCGCATTGCCACCCGGAATGCGCTCGTAGTCGAGCCGTGTCCCGATGGACGTCCGCAGGCCGCGGATCGGCTCGGAATCGAGCTGAACGAATGCGCCGAATTCCTGCGTCGAGAACGAAGCCTCTGGCGCGGTGACGGAGGCGGCATACCCTTGCCCGGCCACCAATGCTGGCCCGTCCGAGAAGAGAAAGCCTGCGGGCTGCGTGTGAAGCATCGAGTGCTTCGAGGCACGGGCCGACGTTCCCACTTTGAGCACGCCCGTGCCGACGCCGAAGTGGAGTACAGGGCTCAAGACCAGGTCGGTGCGCGACGACTCACCGATTCCGGCAGCGAGGAAACCGAGGGAGCTTCCGCTTGCTGCCAAGAACGCAGCCGGCATGCCCACACTCGCGGGGTCGAAGGTGCGGATGCCCCCGGAGACGCCACCGCGAAACTCGAAGCTCCTCCCTGGGCTGAACTCCCGGATGTAGCCACCCGCGAAGGAGTACTCGATGGTCTCTTCGGGGAGCGCGGCTTCAGGCGCCAGGGTCACCGGTCCTGCGCCGTCGAATTCCCGCTTCGCGTACCCGGCGGCGCCCCGGACGAATAGGTGGCTCGTCACACCGGGCTGCGCGTCGAATCGGGCCATTCCGGAAAACCGGGAGTATCGCTCGACCGAGGGCTCGGAAAGGGTCGCGATGAGATCCGGGTCCAGCCCTGCCAGCCCCGTGGCAACAGGCTCGGTGATGCGCTGCGCGAGCGGTGTCTCTTGGCGCAGCGCGTCCCCTGAGATGACGATTTGAGACACACCAGGCGATACCGGAACTGTCGCGAGGCCGGACCCCTGGAACGACATCAAGGATGGAGTGGAGAAGTCCAGCTCGCTGGAGGACCACAGCGGCTCTCCGCTCCAGGCGACTTCGGCGAGGCCCTCTGCGGCTGTGGCTGTCGTGGTGGTCGAGGCTACACGGCCGCCCGTTGAACCACCCCATTCCACGCCCGGCGCGGTGGTGAGGACTCTGACGCCCGAGAGGGCCGAGCGGGGTAAGGCGGCTCCCGACAGCTGCTCGGCCCGGGCCACGGGATGGGGAGCGCGATAGACGGGCACGCCGTCCACAACCCTGAACGTCATCGCCCCGGGGAGCCCCTGCGACCCTAGTGAGGCGTCGAGGCCCGGCGTGAGGACGGCCAAGCTGGTCAGGTCCTCGTAGCGGTGCGGAAGGCCTCCGAGCTCGCGGGCTCCGAGTTGAAGTCCGCCGGCCACGAACCGGCTCGCGCCTGCGGCGCCGATCGCGATGGTATCAACGGTCAACACTGGCGGGGGCGCCTGAGCCATCGGAAGCACCACCGAGGCGCGTCCGCCTCCCGTGACCGTGAGTGTCCGGGCGATTACGGGCCGATAGCCCAGTGCCTCGGCGCGAAGCTCGTACGAACCCGGCGCGACCAACGCGAACCGGAACGTTCCATCACCGCCCGCCGACGTCTCGTAGCTGCCCGAGCGGTCGAGCGACGTGAGGGTGACCAGCGAACCGGGGATCGGCACTTCGCCCGCGCCCATGACCGTGCCGGAGATGACGGCCGTGGTCCCGCTTTGGGCGGCGAGAGGCGACGCCAGGAGGATGGCGCACGTCGTGACCGTCAGGTGGGGTAGGAATCCTCGGATTCGTCGCAAGGGCCGGCTTTGTTGGGAAGTTATCGGGATGGCGAGGGGAGACGCTCCCCTCACAAACATACGTGCCGGGCGGCAACGGAGGGTAGAACGATGATCACAGCCTCGTAGGATGCCAGCTATCCCTCGTCGGGCAGCGCCGACCTGAGAAGGCCCGCGAGCTGGCGCTCGTCCATGCGGCGAGCCTTGGCCACCGCCTCCTCGTAGGAGTCCTCGATGAAGATCACGGTGGTCTGAGCAGATCGCACCGCGCCGCCGGCACCCGCAACGTCGAAGCGTAACCGGCCGCGGAAGCTCAAGGGCCGATGAGGATCGTCCTCGAACTCCAAGTACGTGTCCCACAAGAGACCCTCATGGGCGATGGTAGCCACATGCATTCCCTGGGGTGGGACGGCACGACGTTTTGGGGCTGAGGTCATGGATGGAGGATAGGCAACGAAGGCACGTGATTACAACAGGGCCGTCAAGCGTGCGACCGTAGCAGCCGGCGCGCGGCACCGAGCGCTTCGCGCATCTCGCGGAGCTCTGAGTCCCTGAGCGGCCGACCGCCATAACGAGCGCGCAGATAGAGATCGACGACGCGCTCGGCGGGCCGAGCAGCGGAGCTCCTCGTCTCTCCGATGCTCGCCAGCAACGCCAGCGGCGTCGTGCCTCTGGCCACACCGAGTCCCGCCCTCGCGCAGCTCGCACGCAGTTGCAAGTACATCTGCGTCGAGGGGGTCCGTCGTGGGGCGCCGTGGCGAGCCCAGGTGATTCCGCTCAGGAGCAGCAGCACCATCAACCCTGCACCCCAGAGCGGTAGCCCTCGGCCTTCGGAGGTGGCCGAGGCACCGCCAGCCATCTCCGGTTCACGGGCGAAGAGGTTCGCGAAGATTCCTGCCTGCTCTTCCGTGCCGTAGTCCAGGACCCACTTGCTCCAGCGATGCTGCAGCCCGTCGAAGAGGATCCGACCGGGCCAAAACCATGCGCTCACGAGCTCACCCGTGGACGCTCCGGACGGGGTGGGGTCGAACGTCACCCAGCCGTATCCCTGGAACCAGACCTCGACCCACGAGTGGGCGTCGTTCTGCGTGACAACGAGGTAGTCGCCGAACTGGCTCCACTGTCCTCCGAGGAACCCGTTCACGTTGCGGGCCTGAATGCCCAGGCTCCGGAGGAGCACGACCATAGCGGTGCTGAAGTACTCGCAGTGGCCCGCCTGACGCTCGAAGAGGAAGTGAGCGAGGGTTGCCTCGCGCGCCGACCCCGGGAGGTCCCGGGTGTAGACGAAGGTCCGTAGCCAGTCGCGGATCGCCACGACGCGGTCGTAGCGATTGTCGAGGCCCTGCGTCAGCGAGTCGGCCAAGGTGCGAATGCGAGGGTCGAGCCGAGGAAGCTGCAGGTAGTGCAGCGCCGACGGTGTGAACCCGCGGTTTGATAGGCGAAGTGCTTCAGGCGCGGGCGGGTTGGCGGGCGAGTAGGCCGTGTAAACGGGCGCTCCGGAACCCCAGTAGACGTAGTCCCCCGCGTTGTCGAAGAGCGGCTGGATGCCGCTCTCCGTGTCGATGCCGAGGATGGGATGCAGAGAAAAGAGGACGCGCACGTCGAGCGGCGCCCCGAAGATCTTCTGCTCGACGACCTCCTGGCCCCACAGGTCTCGATACCACTGCCTCGGTGCGGAAGACGGAGGGAGCTGCTCTGTGCGGGTCCATGT
>JAOTVA010000053.1 GCA_029863645.1 Gemmatimonadota bacterium | reverse complement strand
ACAGGTGTGACATGCCGAGCGCGGGCTTCCTAGCGGCCGTCAATGCGAATCGCGGCTTCAGTGACTTCTTGGCTGCAGGCACGTTCGCGGCGCGCCCATCGATTCCGACGTTTTCGAGCGCAATGGATGTGGGGGACCCGAGCAACCTGGAGCGCATCCGTTGGCTCTACGCGGACGACTTGGGTCAACTGCGTCGCGACGTCGCGAGCGTCTCCATCAGCGATGATCAGACGCAGAAGTGCATCGGGGAGGTCTACCGCCGCACAGGCTACGTGCTCGACCCGCACACGGCGGTCGGGTTCTTGGCACACCACGCCAAGCCAGCCCCTCCAGGCGTACCCAGCGTAGTGCTCGCGACAGCGCATCCTGCGAAGTTTCCCGAAGTCGTCGAGGAGGCCATCGGCCGAACGGTGCCGCTGCCCGCCGGAATCGAGGCCGTCATGGACGCCGAGGAGCACATGGAAGAGATCTCCGCCGAGCTGGACGCATTGAGCGGGAAGATGGAGGCGTGACCGCCGCAGGCCTCATAGCCGCCCACGTGAGGGTACCCTGCTCGACGTCCAACCTCGGCGCTGGCTACGACACCATCGGGCTCGCGTTGGATCGATACCTCGACGTGACGTTCGAGCCGGGCTCGAAGGACGGGCTCGTCCTGGAGCGCGAAGGGACACTCGCGAGTCTATCGGAAGACGACGGGCCGGACATCGTCGCGACGACTTTTCAGGACGCCTTGAAGCGCGAAGGTGTCATGCCACATGGTTTGCTTCGCCTCACGTCCGCGATTCCCATCTCCCGCGGGTTGGGGTCGTCGTCGGCCGCGGTTCTGGCAGGCTTCGACCTCGCGCGCGCCGTCCGAGGCGAGCCTCGGGCCGACGACGAAACGTTCAAGGCAGCGCTCAAGCACGAAGGCCACGGCGACAACGCCGCGCCGAGCCTCTACGGGGGCTTGAGGGCGGTCGCGACGACCGCGGACGGCACGGTCGTCTTCCCGCTCGAGCTGTCGGAGTCCATTGGGTTCGCGTACGCCGCGCCCGCTATGAAGCTGCGTACCCATGCCGCCCGCAGCGCGCTGCCTGCCAAGGTGCCGCACAAGGTCGCGGCCGGTTCGCTGGGGCGTGTCGCTGCGCTCATACGCGGGCTCGCTGAAGGCCGCCCGGAGCTCATCCGCATCGGGGTGAAGGATGAGCTTCACGTGCCCTACCGACTGCCGATGATCCCCAACGCAGGGGCTGCGATGTCGGCAGCGATCGACGCGGGCGCGTGGGCGGTTACGATCTCGGGTGCAGGGTCTGGACTCATCGCCTTGAGCGAGCCGGAGAAATCGGTCGACATCGCCGAAGCAATGCGGCTCATTCTTTCGGCGGGCGTGGACGACCCGGAGTGCGTCGGTTTCGCGGTCTGTCCCGACCACGAGGGCCTTCGGCGCCTCTAGCCCTCGGCTGGCTCCACACCCGGGCCGGCGACCGCTTCGTTGAGCACACCGAGGCACCCGAAGAAGAGATACGTGGTGCTGGCGAGACGCCCTCCTAGGAAGGAAGCGAACGCGGCCGTCGCACCAATCAGTCCGAACCCCCATCCCAAGGCGACGAAGGTCGCCGCTACCGTCCCAACCTCGATCGCGCTCGCCACCGTGATGAACTGCGTGCGCCTTCCCTCGACCAGAATCGCCCGCTGGAGGGCGAGGAGTACGGAGAGCGCCGGAAGCGGGACGATGAGCCGGGCCGGAATGAGGGCGAAGGCAGTCAGCTCGGCGGAGAGCCCCGAGATCGTCGAGAAGTACACGTGGGACAGCGGAGTGAACGCTACGATCGCGAGACCCGCCGAGGAGGCCAAGCCGAGTCCGGTCGCGAACCGGCGTAGGTCGGGCAGCTGCTCGAAGCGCTCCCCCATCAATGCGATTGAAGCGTCCTGGTATGCGAGGCCCAACGACCTGAAGAAGAAGGACAGCGCGTGCACGACCGGAAATACCGCGAGCGATTCGAGGGGCGATACGCTGCGGCCCATGAAGAACGTCAGCATGGGATGCACTGCGAGCCCGATCATCGACGTGAGCGCCAGGGGAAAGTAGAACGCGGCGATCTCGCGGTACGGCATCTCCCGGCCCGCTGTCTCTCGCTCTCCGGCGAGCAGGGACCGCACCGTGGGGGCTGCCATGTACCGCGCCGCAAGCGCCTCCGATGTGACACCGGACGCCAGCGACAACGCGCCGACCCATGCGCCCGGGATATCCAAGACGAGAAATCCGAACAGAGCGCCGGCGACCATGCCGAACAGGCGAATGACGGTGCCATAGGCGACCAGGCGCGTTTGGCCGGAGCGGATCAACACGCCCTGGAGAAAGCGGCGGTATGCAATGGCTCCCGGCCAGGGCAAGAAGAACCAGAGCGCTCCATGTGTGAGGTCGGCGACCTCGGACGGCAGGCCCATGACCGTCACCGTCAGGAAATCGTAGACCGGGGGGAGCAGCAGGACGACTAATAGGCCCGTCGTGGCCAGAGCGAGGCCCCTGGAGAACGTGCGGAGCCTCAGGTAGCTGGTGCGGTCGCGCACGAGCGCCGTCGCGGCGCTCATGAGCATCATGACCGGAGCTTCGATCAGCACGGCCAGCGCAAACGCGACTCCGTGCGCGGCGAGGTTGAACCGAGGATCGGGCAGCCGCGCGATGATCGCGGCGATGAACGGGCCCTCCGTCGCCATCATGACCCATGTCGCCGCCAATGGGGTCCAGAAGACGAGGATGGACCGCTGTGAGAGCTTCGGCAAAGGCGACTGGGTGTCAGCTTACATAGGGCGCCGGAAAATGATGGGAAGGTGCGACGAGGTCCACCGGACTAGGGCCTACCGCCGCACCGCCACCCCCAAGACCTCGAAGCGCGCGTTGGCGAGCAGAGTAGCGCCGAGGAATGCCCGTGCCGGGAACTGCCGAGTGAAGTACGTCCGGTACACCGTGTTGAACCCGGCGTAGTCGGCGAGGTCAGCAGCGAAGATCTGCACGTTCACCAGATCGTCCATCGTCATGCCTGCCTGCTCGAGGGTGCTCCGGATGCTGTTTAATGCGTTGCGGGCGGCGTCTTCGGCGGTGTCGCCTCGGCCGAGCACTCCGGACAGGTAAAGCGTGTTGCCAACCATGACGGCACTGCTGAAGGGTGACCCACTGGCGTCGGCAGCCGAGCCGGGATTGATGTACTGTACGGCTTGGGCCGAGGCGTCGGCGGGGAAGAGTGAGGCGGCAGCAACCAGCGCCAGGATCGAGAGCAGTCGGGAACGCATCGGGAGAACCTCGGGAAGGGTGACGGATCGGCCCGGACGGTGCGGGCTTCGCATGGTAGGTCGCCTTTTGCGGGCCCGGCAAGGAACTGCCATTGGACTTAACAAAACCGTCCGGGTATCGGTCCTTGTAGGAAGTGACGCTCACAGAATCGAAGAGGCAGGAACGATGATCTCCCGACGTGATTGGCTCCGCATCAGCGCAACCGCCGGCGCCGCCTTGTCCCTGGATCCTCAGCTGTTGAGGGCGTTCCAGAGCATGGGACAGATCACCAAGCCGATTCCGTCGAGCGGCGAGCGCGTACCGGTCATCGGCCTGGGTGGTCGTTGGATTTCGCGTGGGTCGAGCGCGGAGGAGCTGGCCGGCCATCGCGCCGTGCTGCACGCCCTGGCTGAAGGTGGGGCTGGTCGCGTGTGGGACACCGCGGCGGGGTACGGCGGCGGCGCCTCCGAGGAACTCTCGGGAGAGTGGGCGCAGGAAGACGGTTTCGCGAACGACATCTTCTGGGCCACGAAGGTCAACGTAGCCGGTGGGCGCGGCGGCGGTGGCTCGGTTAATCCGGCCGCGGTCCGTGCGCAGATCGACCAATCATTCGAGCGGTTGCGCGTTCCGGTGATCGACCTGAACCAAGTGCACAACATGGGCGACCCGCCCACGCAGCTTCGCGTCCTGCAGGAGTACAAGGACGCCGGCCGCATTCGCTACATCGGCATCACGACCACGAGCGAGAACCAATACGACGACCTAGAGCGTGTGATGCGTTCTTACCCCATCGACTTCATTGGCATCGACTACGCCATCGACAACCGAGTGGCCGAAGAGCGGGTCTTTCCCGCTGCAATCGACGAGGGCATCGCCGTGCTGGTCTACCTACCCTTCGGGCGCAGCCGGATGTGGGGACGCATCGGAGACCTTCCACTACCAGGCTGGGCCGCGGAGTTCGACGCGCACACCTGGGCGCAGTTCATGCTCAAGTTCGTGGTCGCGCACCCCGCCGTGACGGTTGCCGCACCCGGCACCGGAGACCCGGAGCACATGGTCGACAACATCGGCGGTGGGCTGGGTCGGCTACCGAATCAGGAGCATCTCGAACGCATGCTGGCGTGGGAGCGCAGCCTTTAGGGTCGTAGGACCTCAGGCCGTCCGGCTCTCATCCGAGCGTTCGAAACAGAAGGTTGATCGAGGCGGACAGAAGGTCGGCCCCCGTGCTGGTCGATCCATCGCTATGGGTGATCGAGAACGACATCGACCCCCCACGTTCATCCGGTCGTCTGGTTCGGAGCGTTTCGATGGCGGCTGTCGCTCGCGCCCGAGCCTCCGCCACCTCAGGCGGCACAGACTTTCGGGCTGCATCGGCCTCGCTCAACTCGGCAAGCGTCCTGCTCACCGCTTCAGGATCCAGAACCGTCAGGGCCGATCCACAATGACCACAGGCGAACCCCTCGCTCAAGGTGACGGGAGCCCCGCAGCTCGAGCATTGAACCTGCTTGATCTCGGCCTTCAGACTCTGTTGCTCCGCCGGGTTGAGTGACCGCACGAACGCCTTCTCCTTGAGGAACTCAGAGAATGGCGTCAGCCTGCCGTGTTGTGCACAGCGGTAGTAGGAGAAGCGGCCGCCCTTACCGATGTCGTGCAGCAGCTTGAGGCGGCCCCCGCAGCGAGGACACACGATCGCATTACGGAGCGCATGGCGCTGATCGTCACGATGGTCGTTCAGCGCCCGGAACAGCTCCAAGGTGCCTCCCGCGGACAGCTGCAGACTCTCGCGCTTGTCGAGCCACAGGACGTGGCACGCGAAGCAGATGTCGACTTCGATGTCGGCGCCCAGCTTACCGTCCAGGGCCAAGCGATCCATGTCGGTGGTGCAGTTCGGACAGTTCAACGGCTTCGACCATCGGAGGAGCGGGTGGCCCGTCGGCGTCAGGCGAGTCTCGGCAGCCGCGCGACGGAGGTCAAGCCGGCGGTGCGGCGTTGCGGGATGCGGGCGCTCTAGACAGGGTATTCGACCCACCTCCCGCTATTGAAGCCCGACGCGTATCTCATGACACTCCTGCCGCTGCAGCACGCTCACAGCCTTTCCCCGCGCATCCGTCTGCTCTGCACCGTGATCGCGACCGTCCTACTCGCATCCCCGGTCACCGGTCAGGAACTCCGAAACGGTCCCGGCGGCGAGCTTCCTCTCGACGTGCCGCGCATCGAGGGCGGCATCGTGATGGACGGCATCGTGGGTGAGGATGAGTGGGCCGGAGCGGAGCAGCTCGAAGGCGTGATGCATCTCCCCGACTTCGGCGCCGAACCGACCGAACGAACGGTCTTCCTCTTGGCGCACGACAGCGACTACCTCTACATGGCCTGCCGAGCCTACGACTCCGAGCCTGACCAGGTGCAGGTCACGACGCTCGAGCGAGACATCAGCACGTTCAACACCGATGCGTGCGGCATTCGGCTCGACACATACAACGACGAGGAAAACGGGCTCCTCTTCAACACCACACCGGCGGGAGTGCGGACCGACTGGGCATTCGCGAACGACGCGACGGGCCGGCCGAACATGGATTGGAACGCCTTCTGGGATGCATCAGGCAGCATGACCGAGTACGGATGGTCGGGCGAGATCAGGATCCCGTTCTCGAGTCTCGGCTTCCAGGTGACGAATGACCAAGTCGTAATGGGCTTCATTCTCGTGCGGTCCATCGTGCGCAAGAACGAGACGACCGCGCACCCGGCGGTGCCTCCCACCTGGGGACCGTCGAGCCTCGCCAAGGCGTCGCAGATGCGGAAGATGGTGATGCGCGGTGTGGCTCCCACCCAACCGCTTTACCTGACCCCTTATGCGCTCGGGGGCGGTGGGTACGCCAGGACGGTGAACGGCGCCGGGGACGGCTACGAGTGGAACAACGAAACGGTGACGGAGGTGGGGCTGGACGCACGCTACGGCATCACGAGGAACCTCAACCTGGACGTGAGCGTCAACACGGACTTCGCGCAGGTCGAGGCCGACGACCAGCAGGTCAACCTGACCCGGTTCTCGCTCTTCTTTCCCGAGAAGCGGCGCTTCTTTCAAGAACGGGCTGCCGTTTTCGAAGTGCCCATAGGTGGTGTGGAGCGCCTCTTCTTTTCTCGGCGCATCGGACTCGTGAACCGAGAGCCCACCCGGATCTTCGGGGGTGCTCGGGTGATCGGGCGCGTCGGTGACTGGGACGTCGGGTTCATCGATATGCAAACCGACGAGCACGAGACATCGCCCGGCGAGAACCTCGGTGTACTGCGCTTGAGGCGACGCGTGATCAACCAGTTCTCTTACCTCGGCGCCATCGCGACCACACGCTTCGGTAACGACGGCAGCTACAACGTCGTGTACGGCAGCGACGCGGTCACTCGCATCTTCGGACAAGACTTCCTCACGCTCAACTGGTCGCAAAGCTTCGACGATACAGACGCCTCTCCGGAGCTCTTCGATCGCAGCTTCATGCGTGTGAACTGGCAGCGTCGTGGCAACGACGGCTTCATCTACGCGGCCGACGTGACGCGGGCCGGCGAGGTCTTCGAGCCCGGCATGGGCTTCCTGCTTCGCAGGGACTATCTGTCGGGAAGCGGCAACCTCGGCTACGGCTGGCGACCCGATGCGGGGTCGGCGCTAAACTCGTATGGGGTCAACGCCTCCGGCTCCGTGTTCGGGCGCAACGCGGATTCCTCCGTGGAGTCCGCCGCGTACTCGCTCAACGCCCAGCTCCAGACGCGCGGCGGCCATGCCCTCAGCGCGGACGTCACTCGGAGCTACGAGGATCTAAGGGTGCCGTTCAGCTTGTCTTCCGACGCCCAAGTCCCAGTTGGTTCGTATTGGTTCACCGAGGGCAACGTGTCGTACACGCCACCCAGCGGCTCGCTGTTTCGACCTAGCCTGAACGCCGGGGCCGGTCAGTTCTACGACGGCACGAGGATCTCCGTGGGATTCTCGCCCTCGCTGTCCGTGTCGAGGCATCTCACCCTCAGCGGCGCGTACAGCCTGAACCACATCGACTTCGACGACAGAGATCAGGTCTTCACATCGCACGTAGCGCGGCTGCGCACGCAGTTCACGTTCACCACCGCGACCTCGGCGTCAGCCTTCGTGCAGTACAACAGCGCGGACGACGTGATCGGTTGGAACGTGCGCTTCCGGTACAACCCCACCGAAGGAACCGATTTCTATCTGGTGTGGAACGAGACGCTCGAGGCCGACCGGTTCGCGTTGAGTCCGGTCGCTCCGCTAAGTCAGGCGCGCACGCTGCTCGTGAAGTACTCCCGGACGTTCACGCTGGGACTCTGAGGTCTTGAGCGGGCCCCTACAGCAGTGGCTCGATGAGCGCCGTCAACTCCTCGTGACTCAGGTCGCCGGGGTTGTACCGCTGGACGATTCCCTGGCGATCGACGAGGACGAGCGTCGGCGTCGTGCTGACGCCGAAGTTCGCGAAGTTGTTGGCGCCCATGGGCACACTCATCCACGGCGGTATCGGGAACTGCTCCAGATAGTCGCCTCTGAGATACGCCAGCTCCTCTGCTGGCGTGGCCGGCTCCCCGCGGGAGACGAAACCGTAGAACTGGGTCGGACCGACAATGACCAGACCCTGGTCACTGTACTCTTCGTAGAGTGCCTCCAGTACCGGCTCTTGTCGCTTGCAGTCCGGGCACCAGTGGGCCCAAAAGAAGAACAGCACGACTTTGCCCTCCAGGGCATCCGACCCCGGTGGCGGCGGCACGAGGTAGCCAGCGACCTCGAGATCCGGGAACGGCTTTCCCTCCAAACTGTGCAAGAGAAAGTTCTTCTGGATTCGCACCTCTATGGACGTGCCCGCGAAGTCCTCTCGGGAGGAACTCAGGAACGCGACAGCCCGGGCGCGCTCTCCTCGGGCGACGAAGGTGTTACCCAGCACCTCGATCGCGGCCCCGAGGGCAGTGGGCAGAAAACGGTCCGAGTCGAGCGTCCGGCCCTCCATCAGCGCGACGCTGCCCTCGTAGGCCTCGAGCGAATACTGCTCCGCGACGTCCCAACGCTCTGCGAAGCTCGCCCCCCGCGCGACCCAGGACGCTCCGGCTAGCCACTCTGGAGTCGGTGGCCCGAACTCGGGGCGCCTCGCCTCGATGATGGAGATAGCCCGGTCGACCTGTCCCGCCCACGCCAAGTCGCTCAGCTCGGAAACGAGGCTGCCGGACTGGCCAAGCACGGCCGACGGCCACGCGAGGAAGACCAGCAGAAGCGGAATTCGGTAGACTTTGAGCTGCCTCATGGGCACCCTCCAATGGGTAATCGCACATGCTTCGATTCGGTCGGCCACTAGTCGACCGTTACTCGCCATTCAACGGCTGCGGTCACCGGCGGAAAACAGATTCGGTCGTCGCACGCCTGATATGTAAAGCTGCCCGGGATGATCATCTCACCGGGTGACACATCCGCAGCCAGCGCCAGCCGCCACTCGACCGCGAACTCGTGCTCGAAAACCGCCAGCGGCTCATCAGACCCTTCCAACAGCCAATCGGTGGACGGCGGATACGTCATCTCCTCCACCGTGACTCCCTCCGGCAACGTGAACCGGAGTCGCGTCGGAATGAGATAGGGATCGCGCGGTTCGTCCGACTGCACGTGAATGTCATCCGGGAGCTCGACCCTGAGCTCGCCGGACACGGCCTGACCAGACTGAATGGCCTGTTGTAGGACGACGGGCGTCAGTTCAGCCCGCGGTCGGCGGAGCTGCGCGTCTGTCGGTGCAGCACTCAGAGCGAGCCCGGTCACCAAGAAACAAAGCAGAACGAGCGTAGTGCGTATCTGGAGCATCCTCGAGTCTCTACGGGCAGTTGCCTAGTGTCAAACGCCGGCCGGGCGGCCGCATCGTAAATCCCTGGACGGTCAACCGGGTTCCGAGGCTAAGACCCCTCGGGGATATTGCCCGAGGGCCCATCGTTGAGTGGGAAGTAGTTCAGGAGCACGAGGCCCACCACGATGACGGGTATGAACAGGAAGCCCGGGTCGAACCCCCAGCCATCCAGCGTCGCAACGTCTGAGACGCCGACGGTCGTCGAGGCGCCGTTCTCGTCGACACCTGTGATGGAGTCGGCACGCATGGCGGCGTAGTCGAGAACCACGCTCGTGCCGTCCACACGCGTGATGCGCACTCGTTCTGGCACCGCCTCAGGCGCGATCTCACTCACGTTGGCGGGATGCCACATCATGCAAGCAGACGTCGACAGGACAAGCAGCACGGTGAGCGCCCTCTGCAGACTGCGGCGCACTGCTAGGCCCACAGCGCGATCTGCGGAATTCGTGCCGCGGTTTCGGATTACGCCTCTCCCTAGGGGTCGGAGAAAGGTGGCAGCCTAGACTGCTGGGGACGCAGCTTCTCTCAGTCGACGATGCAGCGCATCGGGGGCCAGATCTATCCCACCTGGCCAGGCGACGGTGCCAGACTCGGAATCGACGAACACCCTTTGAAACTCCGCTTCGTCCTCCCAGGAGGCGAACACGCCCTGGCCGACCAAGTGGGCCACGGAGAGCTCCCCCTCGAGCCCGTCCTCGAACTCGATCCAGATGTGATAGTCGGGGCGCGCCTCCACAGCGACGATCCGATCAAGCATGGCCTACTCCAGTGGTGCGATACCCGACAAGGTCTGCATGGCTTGCGCCTGGCGCCAGACTTCAAGGAGTTCGTCTTTGTGCAGCGTAGCCCACTCGACCACGAGGCCGAAAGCGCGAGGCGGGAGCGTAGACGTAGACGGAGATCCCGAAGAACTCGGAGATCTTGGGCATGGAGGTGCGCAGTACAAGGTGACCGACCTCAGACGTTCGGCGAGTCACCCAGGCACCAGCATGGTGGAATCGGCCCCTTCCCTCAGAGCTAGACCTCCGTCCGCCTCCAGGCGGAGGCCAGCGAGTCGGCATACTCGTTCCAGCGTGACCCGTCGTGTGCACGCGTCCACTCGAGTGGGCACTCCGGGTGCGCCCGGTACAGGGCCAAGAGCTTCTTTACCAGATCCAGGTTCTTCAGCGGGTCGCCTTTGCGCATCCAGCCCTTCTTTTCCCACCCCGGAGCCCATTTCGTGATGGTGTTCACGCAGAGCTGGCTGTCCGAATAGACCGTCACCGCCGCATCCTCCGGCAGTGCCTTGTAGGCTTCGATCAGCGCGGTGAGCTCCATGCGGTTGTTGGTCGTGTCCTTCGCGGATCCGTGGCCCTCCATCTCGATCTCACCGTCCTTCGCCCACACGAATCCCCATCCGCCGGGACCGGGATTCGGATAGCAGCCTCCGTCCGTGAACACGCCGGATGGTGGCCCCTCCGTGTACTTCTCGAGCACCTCGGCGCGCGTCAGGTTCTCCTCCTTGGAGGACCCGGCGGTTCTGCGCCGGCGAGTCTTCTTCTTCTTGCCCGCGCCCTCGGTCTTCCTCTTGGGCGAGTGCTCGCGGCAGTACTTGGGCTCCCATCCTGGGTACTTCTCCAGGGCAGCTTCAGCGATGCTGAACGGTCCGTCACAAACCTGACACTTGAACTCGGGCATGATACCCTGGGCACCTCGATCGGCGGTGAAGGTTGAGGCTATGATCGCACGATATGCCGTGCTCGTCAGGCGACCGCCCCGAACGCACCAGGGACGTCTAAGCCTCCAACCCGATCGCACCCCGCTTCCCCAGCTCCTCCATCGCGCGGCGCATCGTCCGTCCCAGCTTCCGCACCTTCCGGTCCGCCGAGTTGAACAGGCCCACTGCTCCCAACCACTCCTCGTCTCGATCATCGATGGAAATGACTGCCGTGTGCTCTCCCCGATCGTTGAGTAGCTGAACGCGGATCGAAGCTGCCTTGTGACCCTCCTGCGATACGACGATGGAAAATCGGAGGAACGAACGCGATAGGCGTCGCGGCGGCCCGTGGCGGATGCGTTGCACGACGCCATCCCCGTACGTACCCTCTTCGCTTCAGTCGCCCGGAATCCACGAGGACCACATGTCGATGCGTGCAAGTGCCACAACTGTCGCTCTCATTCTAGCCGCTTGGCTGGCGATTCCCGTCCAGACGTTCGCACAGAACACGGCCTCCAGCCCCTACAGCACTGTCGCAGGCGTGTGGGCACCGCTGCCGGACGGTCGGAGCTGGGGCTCGACGAGCGCCGTCGCGGTGTCACCCGACGGCGAGACGATCTGGGCGATCGATCGATGTGGAGCCAACAACTGCGAGGCGGATCACGACGACGACATCATCTTCCAGTTCGACAAGGACGGGCGGATCCTCAACTCGTTTGGGGCCGGGCTCATTCAATGGCCACACGGCATCGAGGTCGACCGGCAGGGCAACGTCTGGGTCGCGGACGCCCGCGGCGGAGAGGGACGCGGCCACCAGGTGCTCAAGTTCAGTCCCCGGGGAGATGTGCTGATGCGGCTCGGCACGGCGGGCGTCGCCGGGCGCACACGGACGACGCTGGATCAGCCGAACGACGTTCTGGTGGCACCAGACGGCAGTATCTTCGTGGCGGACGGGCACCCGGCGAACGGAAACAACCGCATCGTGAAGTACGCACCCAACGGGACGTACCTCATGGAATGGGGCGAGACGGGGTCGGAGCCTGGCCAGTTCCGCACGCCGCACGCCCTCGCCATGGACTCGCAAGGCCTCCTGTACGTCGGCGACCGCAGCAACCGCCGCGTCCAGGTCTTCACGCAGCAGGGTGAGTTCGTCCGAGACTATTATCATCTGGGCCGGGCGAGTGGCATCACGATCGATGACAACGACTGGCTCTACGTGGCGGACTCCGAGTCCAACTTGGGCCGTAACCCCGGCTTCAAACGGGGCATCCGCGTGATGGACATCGAGACTGCAACCATTCTCTTCTTCATCCCGGATCCCGAGCCGGACCAGGACAACTCGGGAACAAGCGCGGCCGAGGGCGTTGCGGTGGATAACGACGGCAACGTATACGGGGCCGAGGTGGGTCCGCGTGCGCTCAGGAAGCATGTGGCTCCGGGGAGTTTCAACGAGTAGCTCAGCTTGCGGGCTCGCCAGAGCCGAGGAACTACTGCCCCAGGACTGGGGCACGGGGTAGTCGATCTGGAGGCATGAAGGACGCGCCAGCAAAACCTCCTTTAGGGGTGTCACCAAGCGGGTCTCGGGTTCACCGAAACCCCTGCCAGATCGGTCACCTGAATTGGAGCGAGTGTGTCGCTACGAAGTCGCCTGGCCCAGTACATCTTCATTATCGGCCTGCTTGCCGTCGCCCTCCTCATCCCGGGGCCCCGAGGTGTGGCCGCTCAGGACTCTGAATTGCCCGCAATCGACGGTCCGCCCGCTCCCGTGGGCGCCGCGATGATCAACCAAGCCGGCGAGGAGGGCGCCACGATGAGGGCGGTTCGGGTGGGCGAGCCCCTTCAGATCGATGGCGTAATCGATGAGCCGTTCTACGCGAATACTCCTCCGATCACCGAGTTCGTTCAGAGTGTACCCGAGGTTGACGCCGAGCCCACTCAACTGACCGAGGTCTGGATTGGGTTCGACGACGAGAACGTCTACGTCTCGGCCAAGATCTGGGATACGGAGGGGCCGGACGGCTGGATCGCGAACGAGATGAGGCGGGACGGCCAACAGCTGCGCCAGAATGACAATTTCGGCGTCTGGCTCGACACGTTCTACGATCGGCGGAACTCCGTGGGCTTCTACGGAAACGCCATCGGAGGCCTCTCCGACTTCCAGATCACCAATGAGGGGAGTCCGAACTTCGATTGGAATCCGATCCGGGAGACGCGCACCTCTCTGTTCGACGGCGGATGGTCGATAGAACTCGCGATTCCTTTCAAGTCGCTACGCTATCGGCCGGGCAGGGGTCAGGTCTGGGGCATCCAGATGCGGCGCTCGGTTCTGCGTAGGAACGAATGGAACCACATCAGGGCGCTTCCGCTGTCGGTGGTAGGCACTGGATCTCAGGGAGTCTTTCGGGTCTCGCAGTACGGGACACTCGTGGGGATCGAGGCACCCCCGCCGAGCCGCAACCTCGAGGTGAAGCCCTACGGTATTGCCGGTTCACGGACCAACCTGGCGGTCGACCCCCAGATCTCTAACAACGCGTACGCGGACGCGGGGCTGGACATCAAATACGGCATCACCGAAAACCTCACCGCCGACTTCACGGTCAACACCGACTTCGCTCAAGTCGAGGTCGACGAGCAGCAAGTCAACCTGACTCGCTTCTCTCTCTCGTTCCCCGAGAAACGGGAGTTCTTTCTCGAGAGTCGCGGGATCTTCAACTTCGGAACTGGCGGGCAGAGCTTTGGCGGTGGAGGAGGTGGAGGTGGAGGTGGCGGTGGCGGTGGCGGCGCGCCTACTCTGTTCTACAGCCGGAAGATCGGACTCGAGAGTGGAGTGGCCGTTCCCATCCTGGGCGGAGGCCGAGTAACCGGAAAAGTGGGCTCCTTCGACTTGGGGCTCGTGAGCATTCAGACCGACGATGCTCAGGAGGTCGGAGCCCAGTCCACCAACTTCTCCGTGGTGCGGCTCAGACGGGACATCTTCGCGCGGAGTAGCGTGGGGGCGCTCTTCGAGAATCGGTCGAGGTCCCTGACGGGCCAGGGTTCCAACCAGGTGTGGGGCGTGGACGGCTCCTTCGGGTTGACTGACGACCTGAGCCTCCTGGCGTATTACGCCAAGACCGAGACCCAGGGATTGAACGGACTCGACGCGAGCTACCGGGGGCAGCTCTCTTACAACGCGGACGAATGGGGGGCGAGCGTCGACCATCTGCTCGTCGGGGACGACTTCAATCCAGAAATAGGATTTGTGCGACGACGGGACTTTCGGCAGACCTCGGCCTCGGGCCGCTACAGCCCACGCACCCGCTCCATCTCTTGGATCCGGCAACTCACATTCCAGGTGAACGGCGACTACCTGAAGAACGAGCAGTTCGGATACAAAGAGAGCACGAGTTGGGGTGGCCAGTTCCAAGCGGAGCTCGAGAATAGCGATCAGTTCAGCGTCAGCTTCAGCAACGATTTCGAGCACTTCGTCCAGGACGAAACGATCTCGGGCGCGACCGTCCCAGCGGGCGACTACTCCAACCCGGAGGTCCGCGCGAGCTACACCTTCGGCCCCCAACGTCCGATTTCTGCGAATCTATCCCTGAGCAGGGGGGATTACTTCGGCGGCACGCTGACGTCCGCGGGGCTTGGTCGCGGCCGCATCGAGGTCACGCCCCAGGTCTCCGTCGAGCCCAGCGTCTCCTTCAACTGGATCGACTTGCCTCAGGGTCGCTTCGAGCAGCATGTGGCGGTGACGCGGGTAACCTACACGATGACTCCGAGAGCCTACGTGAGCGGCCTGGTCCAGTACAATTCGGGGAGCGACACCTTCAGCGGCAACCTACGATTACGATGGGAGTGGGCCCCCGGAAGCGAGTTATTCCTCGTCTACACCGAGGATCGGGACACCGACATCCTGGACCGCTGGTCCCAGCTGAGGAACCGCGGTTTCGTGATCAAGGTGAACCGCCTTCTCAGGATTTAGGAGCCGTCATCCTGACCTCCATGGAGTGGCAGGCGAGAGAGGAGGCACACCTCGAACGCGTGGTTGCTCCTGGCTCACGGAGTGATACGTGAGAGCACGAGCGACGCCCGATCGACGTAGTGACCATGAAGCTCGGGGAAGACATCGTCGTTGCGGACGTTCTCCGTAGCCCCCAGGTCGACCACGAGGTAGGTGGTGCCGGCGGGAACGTCGAACACCAGCCGCAGCTCTTCCCAGGTCGCGGGGTCTGCGTCCGACGTCAGAGCGGTGGGTCGGAATCGTCCGAGCCACCCGTTCGGCACGGGGCCATCGATGTTCGCCGCGAGGCCGGCGCTCCAGCGGGCCTGCGATTCCGAAGGGTCGCCCGGCATGGCCGCAACGACGATGAGCATGTTCGTGTCGGTCTCCGCACACCCGGCAACGCGGTTGAAGCGGGCGGTGACCGTGGCCCGCACGAGGCCGTTCGACACGTCGGGCTCGAGGTGGCTCACCTTCACGAGCTGGATCAACTCAGCGGTCCCAGTGGGGCCGGGGACAATCCCGCTGGCGATGAACTGGGCCATGAACGACCCATCGTTCGGGCTGACCCCCTGCTGGGCCCCGACCCGTGAGTTGCGGTCGCCCTGCCAGTATCCGATCGCATTCGGAAGAAGCTGTGCGTTCGTGCCGATGGTCACGACCTGCTCGAAGGATGAGTTCGCGAGCGCCTCGGCTTCGTACGTCGGCTCGAGGTTGGCCGGTGTCGCTGGCCCCGTTCCCGCGATGCTGTTCGGGACGGACGTCTTCACTTCGTAGCAGGCGTCCTGCTCGAATCGGGCCGTGACGTTGAACTCGATATCGCCGGAAGCGGGGGCGAATGACAGCGAACAGGTTAGGGAAGTGCCAGAGATGGGATCACAGCCGGTCCAGCGGACGAACTGACTGCCCGCATCAGGGCTCGCGACGAGGGGGAAGCTGCCACCGCCTCCGGCGTCGCCGAACGAGTCTTTGCATCCGAACTCGGACCGGGTGGTGTCGGCGATCCGGCAGTCGATCACGAACGTGGGGGGCACCGTGCCGACCTGACTCATCACGGTGCCTCCGCCGGATCCTCTTCCGCTTGTCACGTCGACCGTTACCGTAGTGCCCGCGGGAAGTCCCATGCCCTCCCCCGAACAACCAGTCAGCCCGGCGACCACGCTGAGTACGGCTGTGCACACGAGAAAGAGTCGGCGGAACATGGGACGCTCCTGAACGGGGTAGAGGGATGAACCGGTCCTCACTTACCCAACGCAGGATTTCGCGACCGCAGGGCTCACGCAGCTGCGACGGATTGCCAGCGATCGTGGTCCGGCAGCATGTTTTTCTGGCGCACTGACTCGCTCCGTTCCCGGTCGATGCCTCAAGCCAACCCCCCGCCCGCCTCTGGAGATCTCACCGTCCTGCTCGCCGAGCTGAGCGGAGGGGATCGGAGCGTGCTGGATCGTGTGCTGCCACTGGCCTACGACGAGTTGCGTCGACTCGCGCACCATCAGCTCGGCCGCGAACGACAGGGGCACACGCTCGACACGACGGCGCTGGTGCACGAGGCCTACATCAAACTCGCCGGAGCCGATTCGCTCACCTGGGCCGGCAGGGCGCACTTCTTCGCGATGTGCGCGCAGGCCATGCGAAGGGTGCTCGTGAACTATGCGGAAGCCCGCGCCACCGCGAAGCGGGGCGGCACCGCGCTCCATGTACCGATCGAGGACGTAGCGGCCGCCGCGCGTGAGCGTCCGGACGACATCCTGTGGGTGGACGAAGCACTTCGGCGTCTCGAGGAGCGCAGTCCCCGACAGACCCGCGTGGTGGAGTGCCGGGTGTTCGCCGGGATGGACGTGGCCGAGACGGCCGACGCTCTCGCCATCTCGGCCGCGACCGTGAAGCGGGACTGGGCGTTGGCGCGAGCCTGGCTCATCCGCGAAGGAGACCTCGCCACGTGAGCGCCCCACGGTGGGAGGAGGTCGAGCGGCTCTTCGCCGCGGCGCTCGATCACCCTGAGGCCGATCGGGAGCGCTTCGTCCGCGCCTCGGCCATGGACGAGGCGTCGGCCGACGAGGTGGTCGCGCTGCTCGCGGCCCACGTGCGCCAGGGGCTCTTCGATCCCCTGACCGAACTGCCCGCCGACCCACACCGCCTCCGCCCGGGCGCGAGGCTGGGCGCCTGGGAGGTGATCGGGGAGCTGGGACGGGGCGGCATGGGCATCGTGTTTCAGGTGCGCCGCGCCGACGGACAGTTCGAGCAGAAGGCTGCCCTCAAGATCCTCCCCAGCGTGTCCCCGGGGCCCGGCTCCGAGACACGATTCATCGCCGAACGTCAGATCCTCGCACGCCTCGCGCATCCCTACATCGCGAGGCTGCTCGACGGAGGCATCAGCGCCGACGGCCGCCCGTGGTTCGTCATGGAGCAGGTCGATGGGGATCCGCTCGACCGATACTGCGATGCTCGTCGCCTGAGTCTGGTTGAACGTCTTCGCCTCTTCACGCGCCTCTGCGAAGCGATCCAGTACGCGCACCAGAACCTGATCGTCCACCGCGACCTGAAGCCCGGCAACATTCTCGTCACCCCGGCCGGCGAGCCGCGCCTGCTCGACTTCGGGATCGCCACGGTGCTGGACGAGGCCCGGGCAGGCGACGGGTCCGCTACCCAGATCGGCACTCGCGTACTCACCCCCGAGTTCGCATCTCCGGAACAGTTCCGGGGTGAAGCCGTCACGACCGCGAGCGACGTCTACCAGTTGGGCCTGCTGCTCTGGCGACTCCTGGTCGGTGGCTCGCCGGCGCGACGACACGGCGGCAGCGGCGGCGGCGGCGACCAGTCGCTCCCCATGTCGACGGACTACCTCCGACCCTCGCGCATCGTCCTCGAGGGCGACGACACGGCGGATGTCGCGGCGGCCCGCGCCACCACGCCGCCAGCCCTGGCGCGCATGCTGCGCGGCGACCTCGAGTCGATTCTGCTGAAGGCACTTCGCCCCGAGCCCGACCAGCGCTACAGCTCGGCCGGGCACCTTGCGGACGATATCGAGCGGTATCTCGCCGGGCGGCCGGTGCGTGCGCGCCCAGATACGTGGCGGTACGTGTCCGGGAAGTTCGTTCGCCGGCATGCACTCGCGGTGTCGGCCACCGGAGGCGCCTTCCTGCTGGTGATTGGATTGGCGCTCGGGATGCGGCGCCAGGCGATCGAGACCGCTGTGGAGCGCGATCGGGCGGAGCAGGTGATCGACCTTCTCGTCGGACTGTTCACGAGCGCCGACCCGCTGAGGACGCCGGACGACTCCGTGACGGTTCGCGACGTGCTCGATCGGGGCGCCGTGCGCATCCGCAGCGGCCTCGCGGACCAGCCGGCTGTGCAGGCCACCCTCATGCACGCGATCGGGGATGTGTACGCCAGCCTCGGCGCGAGCGATCAGGCGATCGATCTGCTCGAGGACGCACTCGCGACGGGGGTTCGTGCGTTGGGCCCCGAGCACCCCGATGTGGCGCTTACGGAGCGTCGCCTCGCCATGGCGCATGCGCAGGCTTCCAATTTCGTCCGAGCCGACTCGCTCCTCAGGTCTGCCGAGAAACGGCTCGCCTCTCGGCCGCCGACCTCCTTGTCGGAACGAGCCATGGCATTCAACGACATCGGATACGCCTGGCAGGTGCTCGGACAGCGGGAGCGGGCAGAGCCTCTGCTCGAAAACGCGCTGGAAACGTGGGCGCTGGTCCCCGATCGGGGCGCGTCGGGGGCCGGAACCTACACGAACCTCGGCTGGCTGAGGTCCGCCGCGGCGGACTACGATTCGGCCGAGGTCCTGTTCCGGAAAGGGCTCGCGATCCGGGAGGCTGAGCTGGGCCCGCAGCACCAATTGGTGGCTGCGAACCTCGAAGCCCTCGTCCACGTGCTTTCCCGGACGAATCGGCTCCAGGAGGCCGATTCAGCCGTGACCGCGGCGATCGCAATTCGGGAACGCGTCTATCCTCCGGACCACCAGGCCATCCTGGGTCTTCGCGTGCAGCGGGCGGGGATCCTGCGCCGTGCGGGGCGGCCCGCGGAAGCAGAGACCCTGCTCCGCGAGGTGCTGGACGCGCAGCGCCGTACCCTGGGCGATACGCATTTCGTGCTGGCCGCGACGCACAACGACCTCTCGATTGCGTTGCGTGATCAGGGGCGCGACGCCGAGGCGGAGCCTCATCTCCGCACAGCGTGGGACGGATACGTGCGGGCGTTCGGCGAAGGTCATGTGAATCCGGCCGTGATCGAGGGAAGTCTCGCGCGGCTCCTCTACCAGACCGGGTCACCGACCGAGGCCGAGGCCCGGTACGGTCATGCCGTCCCCATCCTTCGTGCCGCCTTCCCCGCGGACCGGCGGTTCATGGTGGACCTCGTCGACCTGGGGTCCCTCCGCTGCAATGCGCCCGACCCGTCCGAGGCGTACGCCATCCTCCGCGAGGGGGTCGAGTTGCTTGCGGCCGGGTCCGGCCAGAGCACCGATCAGCATCTCCATGCGCTCACGGCGATGGGGCTCTGTCAGGAGCGCCACGGCCTCTACGACGCGGCTGCCCGCACTGCAGCGATCGCCATCAGCGCCAGTGCGAACCGGGACGACTCGGAGCCGCACCGCGCTCTTGCGATCGCGCTTCGCGACAGGACCTCCGGGCGCTGACGCCCGACACCCTCGGCCCCCTCCTTCCGAGACGCGCTTTGAGCCCCATATTGGCTGCTGGAGGCAAACCTCGAAGGCAGGAACCAGACTGACGATGGAAGGCAGCAAGACCGTAGTCATCCGAACGCCACTCTTCGACGATCCTGAGCGGGAACCATCGCCACGCCGCCCTGATCGTCATGAAGTGCGCGACGGATAGGAAGTTCAAAGGGCCTTTCACGGTAGGAGGCGAGGTAGGAACGGGGCAGGGGCGCCAAGGGAGAGGGGCGGAGACGAGCGGACCAGGGGGCGATGCAGGCGCCACAATGCGATGGGGGCGCCTCGAGAGTTCAGTGAGCCGGAATGGGCCGCCGCGATGCGCGGATGGGCGGGGAGGGCGCTGGACCCCGGTCCAGGGGTGCAACGCGCGGCGCATGTGCGAGGTCGCCGCACACCTCACCGACCACGTGCTGCCACATGTGCCCGCACGGCAATGGGTGCTCTCGGTCCCCAAGCGCCTGCGTCCTTACCTCCACCAAGACGTGCGCGTCGCCGGTGCCGTACTCCAGATCCTGCTACGCGCGATTCGTACGACGCTCCGGCGCGCGAGCCCTGGAGCGCCACCCGACGCCCAGCTCGGAGCCGGCAGCTTCTTTCATCGCTTCGGCTCCTCCCTCAACGTCCACCCGCATTACCACCTCGTCGTCCTCGACGGTGTCTTCAGCAAGGCCGACAACAGCGGGATCGCGTTTCACGAGGCCTATGACCTGACGCCCGATCGCATCGCCCACGTGGAGTCGGTGGTCCAGCAACGCGTCCTCCGCTACTTCCGTCGCCACGGACTTCTCGACGAGCTCGATGCCGCCGGCATGCTCACTTGGCAGGGCTCGGGCGGCTTCAGCGTCGACGCTTCCGTACGCATCGAGGCTGAGGATCGGGCCGGCGTCGAGCGGCTCGTCCGCTACTGTGCCCGCCCGCCCTTCGCACTCGAACGGCTGCACGCGCTCGACTCCACCCCCGCCCTTGCCTCGCCCGAGAGCCGCCTGATTTACCGTTTCGCCAAGCCTGACATCCACGGCCGCACCGAGCTGCTGCTCACGCCTCTCGAGCTCCTCGAGGCCCTCGCCAAGTTCGTCCCGCCCCCGCGAGTCCATCGTCATCGCTACCACGGCGCCCTGGCTCCGAATGCCAGGCTCAGGCCCCACGTCGTGGCCCTCGGCCGGTCCGAGCTCGTGTCCGAGGCGCCAGCAGCCGAAAGCGATGTCGCCTCACCCAGCCCGTCCCCCGAACCCGCCCCCACTCCGGCCTCGCCCGCGAGAATCCGCTGGGCCGTCCTGCTCGCGCGGATCTACGACGTGCTGCCGCTGCTCTGTCCCGCCTGCGGTGGCGAGATGAGAATCCTCGCGTTCCTCACCGATCCGCCCGTCGTCTCCGCCATCCTCCTCCAACTCGACCTCCCCCACAAACCGCCGCCCCTCTCGCCCGCGCGCGGCCCG
>JAOTVA010000198.1 GCA_029863645.1 Gemmatimonadota bacterium | reverse complement strand
CCCGTCCCCATACGGATTCGCAATCGGCCCTCCTGGTTTCCCGGCGAGCTTCGCGGCGCCGCGCTCGAGAATGAGCGGTCCGCTGGTGCCTACGAGCTCCGCGACCCCAGCGGCGACACCTTCCGGACGCTCAGTGACGTCCCGCAGCACGAGGACCGGAGTCCCGAAGGTGGGTGCCTCCTCCTGGATGCCACCCGAGTCAGTGAGAACCAGGCTGGCGTGCTTCAATGCCGCAACCAGGTCCAGGTAGTCCAGCGGCTCGGTCAGATGGATCCGTGGATGGCCACTGAGCACCTCTTCCGCCGGCGTCTGCACGTTCGGATTCGGGTGGACCGGGTACACCACCTGCACGTCTTCGAAGCGGTCCACGAGTTCACGCACTGCGGCGAAGACTTCACGGAGAGGTGCTCCGAATGATTCCCGCCGGTGCGCCGTCAGAAGCACGAGCCGCGAGGCCCCGGATGCCACGACGTTCCGCAGCGCGTCGCATTGGATCGATCGCTCCTGATTGTCGATCGACTGCAACGCATCCACGACCGTGTTGCCGGTGACGTAGATACGGTGCGGGGGCACGTTCTCTGCGAGCAGCTCCGAGGCGGCCCATTGCGTGGGCGCGAAGCAGTAGTCGGCGATCACGTCGGTCATCCGTCGCAGCACCTCTTCCGGAAACGGAGCCCCCTTGTCGTGACTCCTCAGGCCGGCTTCGACGTGACCGACCCTGACGCGCTCGAAGAAGCCGACGAGGGCGCCCGCGAACACCGATGCCGTGTCACCCTGGACGAGCACTATGTCGGGTGCGAGCTCCCGTACCACATCCCTGAGGCCGTCCAACGCAGCGTGCATGACGTCGTAGAGCGACTGCCCCTCCTGCATGATACCCAGGTCGAAGTCGGGTGTGAGCCCAAGGACTTGGAGCGCCTGATTGACGAGCGATGTGTGCTGTCCCGTGAGCGCGATGCGGGTCTCGATGTGCGGCGAATATGCCGCGAGCGCCGCCACCACAGGCGCCATCTTGATCGCTTCCGGTCGCGTGCCGATTACCACCAGAACGCAGCGCGCCAAGCGGTTACATACCCCTCTTCCGGAGTGCTTCGATCTCGTCTCTGACCTGCGCCACCTGTTCAGATACCAAGCCGAAGCCCACTAGTAGGAAGCCCAGAGTTTCGAGCAGCATCACCAGATAGAGCAGCGGCCGGTATCCCATGGGGGGCACATACGGGTCGAAGCCGATCATCGGGTGAAGGAAGCGCAGGTACATCGTACCCGCGGCCACCAGAACGCCGAGCGCTGCGAGCGTCAGCCCAGTCCCACCGAACAGCAAAAGCGGCTTCCGCGAGAAGAGCAACAGGAACCAGACCGAAATCAGGTCAATCAGTCCCACCAGGATGCGGAAGGGGCCTTGGAACTTGGACACCCCGGCCCGCCTCGGCAGCAACTCGATGTCGATCTCGGTTACCGTAGCCCCTCGCGCATGTGCGAGAACGACGAAGAAGCGATGCCAGTCATGCCGCAACAAGAGTCCGTCCAACACTTCCGCGCGGAATGCCTTCATGGAATTGAGATCGGAAACTGGCACGTCGAAGATGCGGCGCGACAGTCGGTTGTAGACCGACGAGATGGCGCCCTTGTCGTAGCTTCCGACCTTTCGGCCGGTGACGATGTCCCACCCTTCAGCGAGCGTGTCCAGAAAGCGGGGAATCTCGTCCGGCGAATGCTGCAGATCGGCGTCGAACAGGATGAGGCGCTTACCTCGGCTCGCGGCCGCTCCCGTGACCATCGCCTCGGTCTTCCCGAGGTTTGTCGGATGGCGAATGACCTTGAACGCCCCCCAGCCGTCAGCACTCTTCGCCGCGATCTCGGCGGTGTTATCCGTCGAGCCGTCGTCCACCAAGATCACCTCCCCGTCGAGGCCGTGTGCCTCGAACGCCTCGCGCAATTCACGGACGAGGTCCGGGACGACAGCGGCCTCGTTGAAGGCAGGCACGATCACCGTGAAGTCGCGTCGCGCGACAAAGTCGCGTGTAGCGGCCACTTCGGAGCTCACACCCGCTTCCGCATGCGTGCGGGTAAGATGCCGAGTTGATCTCGGTACTTTGCGACCGTCCGGCGGGCGATCTTCACGCCGTCTTCCTTGAGCAGCATCACGATGGCTTGATCGGTGAGTGGCTTCTTGGTGTTCTCTTCGGCCACCATCCCCTTGATCTTGTCCTTCACTGCCCGCGCAGACAGGTCTTCACCGCCGACCGTGGAAAGCCCGCTCGAGAAGAAGTACTTGAGCGAGTACACGCCACGCGGCGTCTGCACGAACTTCTTGTTCGTCACGCGTGAGACGGTCGACTCGTGCATTTCGATGTAGTCGGCAACTTCGCGTAGGGTGAGTGGTCTCAAGTACTGAACGCCCCGCTCGAAGAACTCGCGCTGACGGTCCACGATGAAGTTCATGACCTTGAGCATCGTCTGTCGGCGTTGTTCGATTGCTTGGACCATCCAATTCGCCGAATTCAGCTTGCTGGCGATGAACTCCTTGTTCTCACCCGTGAACTTGCTCTTGTCGCGCGCGACGTCCTTGTAGGACTGTGAAATGCGTAGCCTCGGTAGGCTCGTGTCGTTCGCGAAGACCAGATACTCGCCATCGATCTTCTCGACGATCAGATCGGGGATCACATATTGCTCGGGATCCACCGCGTACTTGAGTCCAGGCTTGGGATCGAGATGACTGATCACATCTGCCGCGTCCTGGACGTCCTTGGGCGACATCGACAAATCCCGCGCGATGTCGTTCCAACGGTGGTTGATGAGCGCATCGAAGTGGTCCTCGATGAGCCGGTAGGCCGTGCCGCCTTCCTCACCGCGCTGCCTCAACTGAATCAGGATCGACTCCTGGACGTTGCGGGCCGCAATGCCGGGCGGATCCATGGCCTGGACCACCGTAAGCATGCGCTCGCCCTCGACGTTCTCGTACGGTCGGAAGACGTCAGCGATGTCCTCGAGCTCCCGCTGTCGCTCGTCGGCGTCGTCGATCTCCCTTGCGGTGGCCATCGCAGTCGGCCGCACCTCGTCGAGCCAGCGGTTCACTCCTGCCACGGCTTCCTCGAGGGTGCAGCCCAGCATCCCGGAGTCGTCGATGTTCCCGATGATCTCCTCACCCAGCCGGAGCTCCCGCTCGGAGAGCGCGAGCATCCGCAACTGGTCGTGGAGGTGGTCGTGGAGGTCCTGGGCTTCGACGGGCGTCGGTTCGAAGAACTCCTTGTGCTCGTACTGCTCTCGTCGGCCACCGACGTCGAACCCATCCAGGAGGATTTCCTCCCAATCCACGTCGTCGCCGAGCGGCTCGTCCTTGACGTCTTCCTTTAGCTCCACCTCCTGTTGCTCGTCGGCCTCGGTCATCTCGAGGAACGGATTCTCCGCGAGCTCCGCCTTGAGGTGCTGCTCGAGGTCGAGGAGCGGCATATAGAGCAATTCCATCGCCTGGTACAGGCGAGGGTTGATCCGCATGTCCTGCCGGAGCTGGGTGCTCTGATAGAGCTTCGTGTTGAAGCCGCTCATGTCACCGCGCTTCCCGGGGGGGAACCATCAGGACGTCGTCATGCGTTGGCCTCGGATTCCTGAGCTGCCAACGCGGGCTCGGGATATCGCTTCCGCATCCGCGCCGTGAGGATCGGTCCGAGGTAGATCTCGGCCACCTCATCGTTCCAGACGAGCTCGGAGACGGTGCCGCTGACCGCAATCTTGCCATCGTACATGATGTACGCGCGGTCCACGATCTCGAGCGTCTGCTCCACGCTGTGATCGGTGATGATGACGCCGATGCCCTTCCCGCGCAGCTCCTGAACGATTTCCTGGATGTCGTTTACGGCGATGGGGTCGATGCCGGCGAACGGCTCGTCCAAGAGCATGAACTTCGGGCTCTGGACCAGAGCGCGCGTGATCTCGAGCCGGCGTCGCTCCCCGCCCGAGAGCGAGTACGCCTTGTTCTTCCGGAGGCCGGCCAAGCCCAGCTCGCCGAGCAGCTCGTCCAGTCGCGCCTTCTGCTCAGCCTTGGGGAGCCCCAGCGTCTCGAGGATGGCGAGGACGTTGTCCTCCACCGACAGCTTGCGGAACACCGACGGCTCCTGTGCCAGGTACCCGATCCCTTTCCGCGCGCGCTTGAACATCGGCGTCCGGGTGAGGTCCTCGTCGTCCAGGTGGACGGTCCCCGCGGCCGCCGGAATGAGCCCGACCATCATGTAGAAGGTCGTGGTCTTGCCAGCGCCGTTGGGGCCGAGGAGTCCGACGACCTCGCCCTGCTCGACGCTGATGTCGACGTCGTTCACGACCTTGCGGCCCTTGTAGACCTTTGTGAGGCCGTCGGCCCAGAGGCGGCTCCCGCTGGTCGTCAATGAAGTCTCCACAGTTGAGGTACGAGCGCTGGTGAAAGGTAGGCTCCCAGCGGCGGTGCGTCCCCCCTGTTGTCACCCGCGGGGTCCTGTGGTACCGGGATCGGTACAATACTTGCTGGCGGCCCGCCAGGCTCCGCACCGGCTGGCGCCGGCCCCGCGACCGAGTCGGCCGGTGACCTCGCGAGCGGTTCGAGGTGCCATCCGCTCACCTGCCCCACCGATTCGACGCGGTCGGCCTGCCCGTCCACCATGAAGATCGTGATCGTGTCGGCGACCATATAGCTCACCGCCGGCGGATCCACGCCCATGACGGCAGTCGAATCGGACGGCATGAGCCGGTAGAGGCTGCGAGCGCCGATTCTTGCGATGATGCGCTCCGCTTCATAGCCGCTGGCCGAGGTCGAGTCGTCGGTGACCGGCCGGAGAATGACCTCGATCGAGTCCGCGTCCATCCAGTCGGTCTGCGCGAGATCTGGCAGCGATGCCACGTTGAGCGTTGGCCGCCCACTGGAGACACTGCGCGCCTTCCCGGCGGCGAAGATGCGTTCGAGCGCTCCTCCCGGAGCGGCGAGGTCGAGTGAGTCTCCCGTGAGTTGGATATCCCCCGAGACGGCGAACGGCCGCTGCCGCGCCGGAACGGAGTCCGGTGGC
>JAOTVA010000052.1 GCA_029863645.1 Gemmatimonadota bacterium | reverse complement strand
CTAATCGAGATCGAGAAAGTCCTCGTCTGACGCCATCGCCAGGCCGGGCACCAGCTCGCCTGGCTCGGTGAGCGGGATGATTTCTTCGTCGTAGTACGACTGCTCCACCATGAACTCGACCTGCGAGTACCGGTGGATGCCCGTCCCGGCCGGAATCAAGTGGCCGATGATGATGTTCTCCTTCAGTCCCTTCAGGTCGTCTCGAGCGCCCCGCACGGCCGCGTCGGTCAGCACCCTCGTCGTCTCCTGGAAGGAGGCGGCCGAGATGAACGACTCGGTCGTCAGACTCGCCTTGGTGATACCGAGCAGCAGTGGCTCGGAGCGGGCGGGCTTCTGCTCGTCCGCGATGATTCGCGTGTTGACGTCGCGGAACTCCACGCGGTCGACGTTCTCGCCCTCGAGAAGCTGGGTCTCGCCGGAGTCGGTAACCCTGACCTTCTGCAGCATCTGGCGAACGATCACGCCGATGTGCTTGTCGTTGATCTTCACGCCCTGGAGCCGGTAGACCTCCTGGATCTCGTTCAGGAGGTATTCCTGGACGGCCCTCGGCCCCTTGATGCTCAGGATATCGTGCGGATTGATGGGTCCTTCGCTCAGGCGGTCCCCGGCGCGCACCTTATCACCCGCGTGCACACGCATGTGCTTGCCGACCGGGACGTCGTACGTGCACTGCTCGCCTCCCCCGGTATCCGGCGTCACGTGCACCTGGCGCTTACCTCGCTTGATGTCGCCGAAGCTGACCTCGCCGTCGATTTCAGTAATGACGGCGGGATCCTTCGGTCGGCGCGCCTCGAACAGCTCCGCCACCCGCGGCAGGCCGCCCGTGATGTCCCGCGTCTTGTACACCTCTCGGCTGATCTTCGCGATCGTGTCGCCGAGCGTGACCTTGTCGCCGTCGTTTACGGTTAGCTGCGCGCCCACCGGAATGATGAATTCCCGCAGCATTTCGCGCTTCTTGGTGGCCTTCCGAATCTGGATCGTCGGATGGAGCTTCTTCTCGCGGTCTTCGATGATCGTCATCTGCCGACGACCCGTGGACTCGTCGAGCTCCTCCCGCATGGTCATCTCATCGACGATGTCGACGAACTCGATGACACCCTCGAAGTCGGCGACGACCGGCTCGGAGTAGGGATCCCAACTGAACAACAGGTCGCCGGAGTCGATCTTCTGCCCTTCCTCGACCGAAAGAGTGGCGCCGTAAGGAACCGCCAAACGGCTCCGCACAGCTCCCTCGGTGGTCTTGAGCAGGATCTGGCCCTCGCGCGACGTCACGATACGGTTTTCCTCTGGCGTCTCCACGATGGTCACGCGCTCGAGCCCAACGATACCGGCGATCTTGGACTTGCGCTGTGTCTGCGCGGCGATGCGTGACGCGGTACCACCAATGTGGAACGTACGCAGCGTGAGCTGCGTGCCCGGCTCTCCGATCGACTGAGCCGCAAGGATACCTACCGCCTCGCCGATGTCCACCATCTTCATGGTGGCCAGGTTCCTGCCGTAGCACATCCGGCAGAGCCCGCGCTTCGACTCGCATGTGAGTACGGAGCGAATCTTCGCCATCTGCAGCCCGGCGTCCTCGATAGCCTCGGAGGCTTCCTCGTCAATGAGCGCCCCGCTTTCGACGAGTAGCTCCCCGTCGATCGGGTCATAGATGTCTTCGAGTGCCACGTTGCCCACAATGCGATCCATGAGCGGCTCGATGATGTCTTCACCCTCCTTGAGGGCGGTCATCTCGAGACCCAGGATCGTTCCGCAGTCCTCCGAGCTCACTGTCACGTCCTGCGCGACGTCCACGAGGCGGCGTGTCAGGTACCCGGCATCCGCAGTCTTCATGGCGGTATCGGCCAGACCCTTTCGCGCGCCGTGCGTCGAGATGAAGTACTCGACCACGGTGAGGCCCTCGCGGAAGTTCGACTTGATCGGGCTCTCGATGATCTCGCCGATGCCACCGGTCAGCTTCTTCTGTGGCTTCGCCATGAGGCCGCGCATTCCAGCGAGCTGACGCATCTGGTCCCGATTACCCCGGGCTCCAGACGTCATCATCATGTACACAGGATTGAATCCGTCCATCGACCGTTCCAGGTGGTTCACCATGGCATCGGCGACGTCGTTACTCGCGTGCGTCCACGTATCGATGACCTTGTTGTACCGCTCGCCGTTCGAGATGAAGCCGTTCGAATAGGCCTTCTGGAACCGCGTGACTTGTTCGTCCGCGTCCTTGAGGATATCGGCCTTTTCCTTCGGGACCTGCAGATCCTCGATGCCGACGCTGATCCCACCCATGGTCGCGTACCGGAAGCCCAAATCCTTCATGGCGTCCAAGAACTGCGTGGTCCGGCCGAGGCCAGTTTCCTTGAAGCAGGCGAATGCCAGGTCGCCGAGCTCCTTCTTCCCGAACGTCGCGTTCAGGAAGCCTAATTCGTCCGGGATAATGGAGTTGAACAGGACTCGCCCTGCCGTCGTGCGGTGCCAGATGCCCTGGCCGACCCCGCCCCCGAACTCCTTGCCCACCCAGTAGAAGACGGGCGTGTGGAAGGTCACCTTGTCCTGGACGAGCGCCATCTCGACCTCTCCATACGAGGAGAAGCGAAGGGCCCCGTCAAAAATCTTTACGAGCTCGGCCTCGCACTCCTCGCGGCGGCCCTTGGGCGCCTTCGGGTCGTTGACGACTTTCTCCGGATCGGTGACGTGCAGCCCGGGATTGGTCAGGTAGTAGGCACCGATGACCATGTCCTGGGTCGGCGCGGCCACCGGGCGGCCGTTCGACGGCAGCAGGATGTTGTTGGAGGACAGCATGAGGACGCGCGCCTCTAACTGAGCCTCGTAGGAAAGCGGCAGGTGCACGGCCATCTGGTCGCCGTCGAAGTCCGCGTTGAACGCGGCGCAGACGAGCGGATGGATGCGGATGGCCTTACCCTCGACCAAGACCGGCTCGAATGCCTGGATGCCCAAGCGGTGAAGCGTCGGCGCACGATTCAGCAGCACTGGGTGGTCCTTGATGATGTCTTCAAGGACCTCATAGACCTTCGGGTCCGCGCGCTCCACAATCTTCTTGGCGCGCTTTACCGTCTCAGCCTCGCCTCGCTTCTCGAGCTCATGGATAATGAACGGCTTGAAGAGTTCGACAGCCATCGCCTTGGGCAAGCCGCACTGGTGCAGCTTCAACTCCGGGCCAACCACGATGACCGACCGGCCGGAATAGTCCACACGCTTGCCGAGCAGGTTCTGGCGGAAGCGTCCTTGCTTACCCTTGAGCATGTCGCTGAGCGACTTGAGCGGCCGCTTGCCTCGACCGCGGATGGCCTTCGAGCGCCGACCGTTGTCAAAGAGCGCGTCAACCGCCTCCTGGAGCATGCGCTTCTCGTTGCGCAGGATGACCTCGGGCGCACGCATGTCGATCAGCTTTTTGAGCCGGTTGTTCCGGTTGATGACACGCCGGTACAGATCGTTCAGGTCGGACGTCGCGAAACGTCCGCCGTCGAGCGGCACCAGCGGACGGAGGTCCGGCGGAATCACTGGCACGACGTCGAGGACCATCCACTCCGGGCGGTTCCTCGTGTCAGCCGTGTCGCCGGAATTACGTAGCGCATCGACGACCTTGAGCCTCTTGAGCTTCTTCTTCTTCCGGTGCTGAGACGTCTCGTTCGCTATCTCGTAGCGCAGCCAATCCGCGAGGCGATCTAAACCTTTTCCGTCGGCGTTGCGGTCCTGAATCTTCTTCTTGTCCGGGTTGTCGAGCATCTTGAGGAGCGTCCGGGCCGCCTCGGCGCCGATCTCCGCCTTGAACGCCTCATCGCCCTCCTCGCGTGCCTTCACGCGGAGGTCGTAGTACTCGTCCTCGTCGAGGAGGTCTTGAAACTCGACCTCCTGCTTGCCCGGGTTCGTGACGACGTAGGCCGCGTAGTAGATGACCTTTTCGAGGTCACGCAGCGTCATGCCGAGCAAATATCCCAATTGGCTCGGGAGCGTCTTGAAGAACCAGATGTGCGCGACCGGGACCGCGAGCTCGATATGCCCCATGCGCTCCCGACGCACCTTCGACAGCGTCACCTCAACGCCGCATCGGTCGCAGACGTGCCCCCGGAAGCGGATTCTCTTGAACTTCCCGCAGTGGCACTCCCAGTCCTTCACTGGGCCGAAGATGCGCTCGCAGAAGAGCCCATCCCGCTCAGGCTTGAAGGAGCGGTAGTTGATCGTCTCCGGCTTCACCACCTCGCCGAACGACCACGAGCGGATCTCCTCAGGTGAGGCCAGCCTCACCTGGATGAATTCGAAGTCCGCCGTGCGTTGATCTCGGGTCCTCGGGAAATCGATCATTGGGTTACTCCTCCTCCCCAAGGGTGACACTGAGACCGAGCGCCTGCAGTTCCTTCACGAGCACGTTGAACGACTCCGGAATGCCGGGCTTCGGCAGGTTGTCGCCCTTCACGATCGCTTCGTACACCTTCGAACGCCCCTGAACGTCATCGGACTTCACCGTCAGGATCTCCTGCAGCGTGTGCGCTGCTCCATACGCCTCCAGCGCCCACACCTCCATCTCACCGAAGCGCTGTCCGCCGAACTGGGCCTTACCGGCCAGCGGCTGCTGGGTGACCAGCGAGTACGGCCCGATCGAACGCGCGTGGATCTTGTCGTCGACCAGGTGGCTGAGCTTGAGCATGTAGATCGCGCCGACCGTGACTGGGAAGTCGAAACGACGGCCACTGCGGCCGTCCTTCAGCCAGATCTTGCCGTTTGGCAGGACTTCGGCGTACTCGAGCAGCTCGACGACTGCGTCGTCGAGCCCGGTCTTGATCACCGACCGGCCCTTCAGCTTTTGAATCGCCGGAAAGAGGTTGGATCTAGTGTCACCACGACGCTCAGCGATCTCCTCAGCAGCATCCAAGAGGAATGTGATGAGGTCGTCGAAGAATTTGTCTTGGGCCTTGGTCAGCTTGAGACCCATGTAGGCATCGAGAGACTGCCCGATGCCGTACGTGTGGACCGAGGGCCCGCTCCCGTTCCCGGTGGCCTCGGGGCCACCGACCATGATGACCGGCAGCTGGACCGCCACCTCGATGAGCACCTCGATCTCCTTCATGCTCCGCGGTGGCGCGGCCGTGAGCTCGAGTGCGTCGGTGACCCACGAGAGCCCCGCAAGCTTGATCAACGCACCCACTTCATTCTCGGTGGCACCCTGGAAGACCGGTGTCTTGGCCTCGAAGCCGAGCACGTGCCCGGCCCAGCCGAGGTGGGTCTCCAGGACCTGCCCGACGTTCATTCGAGACGGCACGCCGAGCGGATTTAGCACGATCTCGACGGGTCGTCCGTCGGGAAGGAACGGCATGTCCTCCTCCGGCGCGATCCTCGCGATGATGCCCTTGTTCCCGTGGCGGCCGGCCATCTTGTCGCCGACGGATATCTTTCTCTTCTCCGCTACGTAGACCTTCACGAGCTGCACGACACCAGGTGGCAACTCGTCTGGCTGGAAGACCTTGTCGATCTGCTCCTCGGTCTTCTCCTTGACCCGCTGCACGCGACTCGCGGCCTCGTCGACGATGCGACGAACGCGGTCGCTGGCTTCTTTGTTCACGACCTTGAAGGTGGTTAGGTCGACCTTCTTGAAGTTGATTTCGTCGATCTCTTCCTTCGTGAACTTGGTGCCCTCGTTCATCAGCGGTTCGACGGTGCCCTTCTTGAGCATCAGCGCGACGGTCTGGCGCTGCAGCACCGCGCGCAACTCCTCGTCGCGCGCTTCCGTGATCCGCTGGATCTCTTCGCGCTCCATGGCGCGGAGGTCACCGATCTTCGACCCGTGCTCCTTTTCCAGGAGCGGGTCGTCGATGCGGCGAGAGAAGATTTTCACTTCGATGATCGTGCCCGTCATGCCGGGTGGCACGCGCAGCGACGAGTCCTTCACGTCCTTGGCCTTCTCGCCGAAGATGGCGGTAAGGAGCTTCTCCTCTGGGGACAGCTCGGTCTCACCCTTCGGTGTGATCTTGCCGACCAGAATGTCGCCTGCTTTGACGCGAGCGCCGACGCGTACGATGCCGAGCTCGTCCAAGTCGACGAGGCTCTCCTCCGCGACGTTCGGAATCTCTCGCGTGATCTCCTCCATGCCGCGCTTGGTGTCGCGGACGTGGAGCTCGAGTTCCTGAATGTGGATGGAGGTGAAGACGTCGTCCTTCACCAGCTTTTCGCTGATGACGATGGCGTCCTCGAAGTTGTACCCGTACCACGGCATGAACGCGACCATCACGTTTCTGCCGAGCGCGAGCTCGCCGCAATCTGTGCTTGGGCCGTCGGCAATGATGTCGCCCGGCTTCACCGGCTCGCCGATCTTCACCAAGGGCCGTTGGTTGATGGCCGTGTCCTGGTTCGTACGCCAGAACTTCTTGAGACGGTAGCGGTCGAACTGGGCCAGCTTTGCCAGCGGCTGGTCGGTCTTGCCGCCCTTGGCGACCCCGGTGTCCACGACGATTTCGTCCGCGGTCACGTGTGCCACGCTACCGCCCCTACGGGCGGTGATGACCGCGCCGGAGTCCGACGCGACCTTCGCCTCCAGGCCGGTCCCGACCAGCGGGGCGTCCGTGTAGAGGAGCGGTACAGCCTGCCGCTGCATGTTCGAGCCCATCAGAGCGCGGTTCGCGTCGTCGTGCTCGAGGAACGGAATCAGCGCCGCGGCTACCGATACGAGCTGATCGGGTGCGACGTCCATATAGTCGATGTCGGTGGGCACCAGAAGCGGGAAGTCGCCGCGCGCTCGGCACAGCACGTATTCGTTCTGGAAGTTGCCCTTGTCGTCGAGGGGCGCGTTCGCCTGCGCGATGCGTGCCTCCTCCTCCTCGTTGGCCGACAGCCACTCGATGTCGTTGGTGACTTTGCCCTTCTTCACCTTACGGTACGGCGTCTCCACGAAACCGAGGTCGTTGATCCGGGCGTAGGTCGTGAGCGACGTGATCAACCCGATGTTCGGACCTTCAGGCGTCTCGATCGGGCACATGCGCCCGTAGTGCGAATAGTGCACATCTCGCACCTCGAAGCCGGCTCGCTCGCGCGTTAGGCCGCCAGGGCCCAACGCGGAGAGACGACGCTTGTTGGTCAGCTCGGCCAGAGGGTTCGTCTGATCCATGAACTGGCTGAGCTGACTGGATCCGAAGAACGCCTGAATGACCGCGGACACCGTCCGCGCGTTGACCAGGTCGTCGATGTTGATCTTCTCGGGGTCCGTGTTGATGGACATGCGCTCTTTGACGAGCCGTGCCATGCGGCTCAGCCCGACACTGAACTGGTTGGCGATGAGCTCGCCGACCGTCCGCACGCGGCGGTTCCCGAGGTGGTCGATGTCGTCCGTGTACCCGCGGCCCTCATTGAGCTCGATCAGGTGACCGATGATGGAGACGAAGTCCTCTTTCGTGAGGACCGTCTCGCCACGGGGCACCTTGAGCCCGAGCCGCTGGTTGATCTTGTAGCGGCCCACGCGCCCGAGGTCGTAGCGCTTCGGGCTGAAGAAGACGCGCTCCAGCGCGGCCCTGGCCGTCTCGATATTCGGAGCGTCGCCGGGACGTAGCAGCGAATAGATCGCGTTGAGCGCCTCGCCCTCGTTCTCCGTCGGATCCTTGCGGATCGTGTTCTTGATCATCGGGCTTTCGCCGCGGGCGGTCTGCCGATCGCTCTTGTAGACCTTGATCTTTTTCACGCCGAGGCGCTCGAGGATCTCGATCACTTCCTCCTCGATCTCCTCCCCGTTCTCGATGACGATCTCGCCCGTCTCGGGATCGACGAACTCCTGAGCGATCACCTTGCCTTCGATCTCGGCCTTCTTGGCGTCGTTGAGCTTGCCGAGCTTGATCTCCGCCACCTTGTAGTAGAGCTGGAAGATCTCGGCATCGCTCGAGTACCCGAGCGCCCTCAGGAGGGCCGTCGCGGGAAACTTCTTCTTCTTGTCGATATGGACGTAGCAGATGTCGTTGATGTCGAGCGTGAACTCGACCCACGACCCGCGGAAGGGGATGATCCGCGCGCTGAAAAGCTTCGTGCCGTTGGGGTGAATGCTCTCCTCGAAGACCACACCCGGCGAACGGTGGAGCTGGCTGACGACGACGCGCTGGGCCCCGTTGATGATGAAGGTTCCCAGCTCGGTCAGAAGCGGAAGGTCCCCGAGGTACACCTCTTTCTCGATGATGTCCTGGGGACGCCGATCTTCAATGGGGATCGACGGCTTCTTCTTCTTCTTCTTCTTGGTCGGCTCCTCCTCCTCTTCCTCTTCCCGCTCCCACACGATGAGCCGGAGCGTCGCCTTGAGGGGCGCCGCATACGTCATGTCACGCTCGATGCACTCCTCGACGGAGTACTTCGGCTCTCCGAGGGAAGAGGACACGTACTCGAGCAGGAAGTGCTCATTGACGTCGGCTATCGGAAAGATTTCACCGAAGACTCGGTCGAGCGCGAAATCCCACTGCTCTTCCGCATTGGTCTCGATGAGCTTGTCGAATGACTGGAGCTGTACGTCGAGCAGATTGGGCATCGGCATGACCGACTTCAGCTTCGCGAAGCTGAGGATCGGCCGATTGTCCTTGCGCAGTTCCAACGTGGTCCCCCTTACGACCTCACCCGAACGACGGGTGACGGCGTCTCTGGTGTACGGTGTGGTACGACGCGCATGGCTCCGCCTGGCGGACGCACCTCGAGGGTGCGCCCACGCAGCGGAGCTGTGCGGGCCCGGGTCGCGGAGCGGCTGGGCCGCCCCGTACTGTTCGCCGTCCGATCACGGAGGCGCATCGACTCCGGCTTGCTATTTGAGTGCGACGGCGGCGCCGACTTCCTCGAGCTTGGCCTTCATCTGCTCGGCCTCGTCCTTCCCGACCGCCTCCTTGACGGTGCTTGGAGCACCATCCACGACTTCCTTCGCTTCCTTGAGACCCAGGCCGGTCAGCTCGCGCACGACCTTGATGACCTGGATCTTCTTGTCGCCGATGCCTTCGAGAACGACGTCGAATTCGTCCTTCTCTTCCTCGGCCGCCTCCGCTGGAGCAGCACCGCCGGGCATGGCCATCGGGGCGGCCATCGCCGTGACGTTGAACTTCTCCTTGAACGCGTCTACGAACTCGGAGAGCTCGAGCACGGTCATGCCGCCGATGGTATCGAGCAGCTTCTCTTGATTCGTCGCCATTGTTACTGATTCCTCCCCTGATTCACACCGGCCACACGCCGGTGATTCGGTTGACCTCGGCTACTTCGTGGCGCTTCCGCGCTTCCTCCCCATCAGGCCTGCTCTCGCTCCGCGCGCAGCGCGTCGAGCAGACCGGCCGTCTCCTGCAGCTTCGCTTCCAACGCGGTCGCCAGCGCGACCATCGGCGCCTCGAGGGCACCCGCCAGCTCCGCCAGCAACTGCTCCCTGGGCGGTAGCTTGGCCATCCTTTCGATCTGTTCCGGCTGCAAAATCTTCCGGTCCATGATCCCCAGCTTGTACGCTGGTTTCTGGTCGTGCTCCTTGGCGAAGTCGCTCAACGTCTTCGCCGCGGCTACGGCATCCTCGTAGCCGAATACCAGGCCGGTCGGACCCTCCAGAATCGAGGAGATGTCCGGAAGATCGGTGGCCTCAGCAAAGGCCCTCTGTGCCAATCGGTTCTTTACGACCACGTACTCGGCCCCGGAGCTCTTCAAGGACCGGCGCAGCTGGGTCATGGCCTTCACGTTCAAGCCGGTGAAGTCCGTGAGGTACAGGACCGGTGCACGGTCGATGCGGTCCCGTAGGGCAGCGACGAACGTCTCCTTCTGCGTGCGATCCATGGCTAGGCTTTCCGGTACAGGTTCGGGTCGATCGCGACGCCGGGTCCCATCGTACTCGACACGGTGACGCTCTTCAGATAGGTGCCCTTGGCGCCCGAGGGCTTGGCCCGAACGATGGAATCCATGAACGCTCCGAGGTTCGCGGTCAGCTGTTCTTCAGAGAACGAGACCTTACCGATCGGCGCGTGCACGTTGCCCGTCTTGTCAACACGGAACTCGATCTTACCTGCTTTGATCTCACGCACGGCTCGCCCAATGTCGAAGGTCACCGTGCCCGCCTTGGGAGTCGGCATCAGGCCTCGCGGTCCAAGCACGCGTCCCAACGGTCCCACTTTGCCCATCTGGTCCGGCGTGGCAACGCAGACGTCGAAGTCCAGCCACCCGCCTTGGATCTTCTCGACGAACTCCACGCCTACAAAGTCGGCCCCGGCCTCCTTCGCCTCTGTCTCTTTCTCTCCCTGAGCGATGACGAGGACACGCACCGACTTTCCAGTGCCGTGGGGTAGGACCACTGTCCCCCGCACGAGCTGGTCCGCCTTACGAGGGTCGACTCCGAGCCTCGTCGCGATATCGATGGTCTCGTCAAACTTCGCGGTCGCGAGCTCTTTTACGAGCTTCACGGCCTCGTCGGGGAGGAACTTCGTCCCCTGCGGCACAGCGGAGCGTGCCGCGTCGAAACGCTTACCTTTTCTTGGCATCTCTTGTCGAGCCGATTCGTGTACCCTCCCACCGCTGACGGCTCTCAGTCGGTGGTACGGGCCGGGTTACCGCGGGCAATCCCCGCGGGTAATTACCCTGCGACTTCTGCTGCCTCTTCTTCGTCCAGCTTCTCCTGCGCTGCCTGCTTCTCGTCCTCTTCCCTGGCCGCAACGGAGCCGGCCACGACGACGCCCATCGAGCGGGCCGTACCCGCGATCATGCGCACCGCGGCATCCAAATCGGCGGCGTTCAGGTCCTCCATCTTCGTCCTAGCGATCTCCTCGAGCTGGGCCGTGGTGATCTTTCCCACCTTTTCTCTGTTCGGCTCGCCCGATCCCTTGGGAATGCCAATCGCGCGCTTGATCAACACAGCCGCCGGAGGCGTCTTGGTAATGAACGTGAACGAGCGATCCGCATAAACGGTGATCTCGACGGGGATCGTGATGCCCTGTCGGTCCGTCGTTTTCGCGTTGAACTGCTTGCAGAACTCCATGATGTTGACGCCGTGCTGTCCCAGCGCGGGGCCTACCGGCGGTGCAGGGTTCGCCTGTCCTCCCGGCACATGGAGCTTGATGAAGCCGATGACTTTGCGGGCCATTCTTCGTTAGTCCCCTAGTATCCCTTGAGGTCCGTGTAGTCGAGCTCGACCGACGTCGGCCGCCCGAACAGAGAGACCTCCACCTTCACCTTCCCCTTATCGGGGTAGACCTCTTGCACGGTCCCACTGAAGTCCGTGAACGGCCCCTTGGTGACCTCGACTACCTGGTCGATGTGGAAGGGAATCTCCTCGTGTGCCTCGTCCTCGGCCTCTATTTCGACCCCGAGGATCTTGTTGATCTCGTCTTCGCGGAGGGGCTGGGGTGATCTCCCCGAGCCCACAAACTTGATGACACCCTGGATGTTGTTGATGACGTGCTGCGTGCGCTCGTTCAGGATCATCTGCACCAGTACATAGCCCGGGTAGAGGCGCTTAGTGACGGTGACCCGTTTGCCGTTTCGGATCTCCATGACCTCCTGCGTCGGCACGATCACTTCACGGATCTGCCGCTCCTCCACTTCCCCCGGCTCTTCCTCAATACGCCGTTGGATCAGCTTCTGGACCTTGTTCTCGTGCCCCGAGTAGGTCTGAATCGCGTACCACGGAATCGTTTCGGTCATCGTTTCAGTCGTCACGCGCCGAAGAGTCCCATAATCAGGCTGATGGCCCAACTCGACACTGAGTCCATCGCCCAGATCACCAACGAGATGGCGATCGTAAACAGAATGACCACGATCGTGGCGCTGCGCAGCTGATCCCAGTCCGGCCATGTGACTTTCTGGAGCTCGACCCAACACTCCTCCAGAAACGTCTGGGTCTCCTTGAGCTTCTCGATGGCCGACATCGCTACTTCGATTCCTTGTGTGCCGTGTGCATCCTGCACCGCGGGCAATACTTCCGGAACTCCACGCGCTCCGGATGAAGCCGCTTGTTCTTCGTCTTGTTGTAGTTCCTCTCCTGACACGTCGTGCAGGCGAGGATCACTTTGTCACGCGGCATATCTCACTCCTAAGTCCTACCCATTCTGTTCCTTTGTCCCGCGCGTCCGGCACGGGGTCGTGCTTATGTGCTGCTGGAGCGCAGCGCGCGGCGCCTTCGTGAGTGGGGCTCGGCGAGGGGACTCGGTCGGCCCCTCGCCGTAGCGAGCCGCTGTCCCGTCGAGTACCCGCCTGGTATCAGGCGAGCGGCCCCCGAACGAAGGTGTCGTGCGTTGCGTTCCTCCTACTCGATAATCTCAGTCACAACCCCAGAGCCCACCGTGCGCCCACCCTCGCGGATCGCGAACCGCAGCTGCGGATCCATCGCGATCGGCGTGATCAGCTCCACTTCCATCTGCACGTTGTCCCCGGGCATCACCATCTCCACACCCTCCGGCAGGTGTGCCGCGCCCGTCACATCCGTCGTCCGGAAGTAGAACTGCGGACGATACCCGTCGAAGAACGGCGTATGTCTCCCGCCCTCCTCCTTCGTCAGCACGTACACCTCTGCCTTGAACTTCGTGTGCGGCGTGATCGACCCCGGCTTCGACAGAACCTGCCCTCGCTGGATGTCGTCTTTTGCCACACCGCGCAGCAGCAGACCCGCGTTGTCCCCCGCTCGTCCCTCGTCCAGCAGCTTCCGGAACATCTCCACCCCGGTCACCACCGTCTTCTTGTCCCCACCCATCCCCACGATCGCCACCTCTTCACCCTGCTTCACGATCCCCCGCTCGATGCGGCCCGTCGCAACCGTCCCGCGGCCCGTGATGCTGAACACATCCTCCACCGGCATCAGGAACGGCTTGTCGATGTCACGTACCGGCTCCGGGATGAACGTGTCGATCGCGTCCATCAGCTCCTGGATGCACTCCGCGTCCGCGCCCTCGCCTTCCGCGTTCAACGCCTTCAGCGCGCTGCCCTTGATCACCGGCGTGTCGTCGCCCGGGAAGTCGTACTCCGACAGCAGCTCACGAACCTCCAGCTCCACCAGCTCCAGGAGCTCCTCGTCATCGACCATGTCCACCTTGTTCATGAACACGACGATGTGAGGCACGTTCACCTGACGCGCCAACAGAATGTGCTCCCGCGTCTGCGGCATCGGACCGTCCGCCGCGCTCACCACCAGGATCGCCCCGTCCATCTGCGCCGCGCCCGTGATCATGTTCTTCACGTAGTCCGCGTGTCCCGGACAGTCCACGTGCGCGTAGTGACGGTTCTCCGTCTGGTACTCTACGTGCGCCGTCGCAATCGTGATCCCGCGCTCACGCTCTTCCGGTGCCTTGTCGATGTTGTCGAACGACACCGCATCGCCGCCCCACTTCTTCGACTGTGTCAGCGTGATCGCTGCCGTCAACGTCGTCTTGCCGTGATCAACGTGCCCTATCGTTCCCACGTTCACGTGCGGCTTCGTACGCTCGAACTTCGCCTTACCCATCGTAGTCCTCTTCCCGGTCCGTTAGCTGAGAGTTACTTGCCGTTGGCGGACATGATCTCTTCCGCCTTCGACTTGGGGACTTCCTCGTAGTGCGCGAACTGCATGGTGAACACGGCCCGTCCCTGACTCAGGGAGCGGAGCGTGGTCGAATAACCGAACATTTCCCCGAGCGGTACCGAGGCACCGATGACTCGCGCGCCTGCACGCTCGGTCATGCCGCCGACCTTCCCCCGTCGTGACGAGAGGTCACCAATGATGTCACCCATGTAGTCCGAGGGGGTGACAACCTCGACGTCCATGATCGGCTCCAGCAGGACGGGGCCCGAACGGCGGATCCCCTCTTTCAGAGCCATGGATCCGGCGATCTTGAACGCCATCTCGCTCGAGTCGACGTCGTGAAACGAGCCGTCGATGAGCTCGACCTTGAGATCGATGACCGGATATCCGGCCAGGATTCCCGAGTCGAGTGCTTCGCGTGCACCGGCCTCTACCGGGCCGATGAACTCACGCGGGATCGATCCACCGACGATCTTGTTCTCGAAGATGAACCCGCTGCCGGGCTCGCCGGGCTCGATGTTGATCACAACGTGCCCGTACTGACCCCGGCCACCGGTCTGACGAACGAACTTGGCCTCGACCTTTTCGGAGCGCTTGCGGATCGTTTCGCGATACGCGACCTGCGGTCGGCCGATGTTGGCCTCCACGCCGAACTCGCGCTTGAGCCGGTCGACGATGATCTCCAAGTGGAGCTCACCCATGCCCGAGATGATCACCTGGTTCGTCTCGGGCTCGGTGTGGACCCGGAACGTCGGGTCCTCGTCTGCCAGCTTGACGAGTCCGTTGCTGAGCTTGTCCTGATCGGCCTTCGTCTTGGGCTCGATCGCAACAGCGATCACCGGCTCGGGGAAGTTCATCGCCTCGAGGATGATCTGGTTGTCCTCGAGGCACAGCGTGTCCCCCGTCTTCACTTCCTTGAGGCCGATTGCCGCCGCGATATCGCCCGCGAAGACCTCATCCCTTTCCTCACGCTTGTTGGCGTGCATCTGCAGGATACGGCCCACGCGCTCGCGACGATCCTTCGTCGCGTTGTACACGTAGCTGCCCGACGGCAACGACCCCGAGTACACGCGGAAGAACGTCAGCTTACCGACGTAGGGATCGGTCGCAATCTTGAACGCCAAGGCCGCGAAGGGAGCGTCGTCGCTCGCCTCACGGGTCTCGAAGGTCTCGGACTTGTGGGGCAGGTGTCCCTGGATCGGCGGAATGTCTACCGGCGACGGCAGGTAGTCGATTACGCCATCCAGCAGCGTTTGTACGCCCTTGTTCTTGAAGGCCGAGCCCACGAATACAGGGAAGATGGCGCCCTTGATGGTCGCCGCGCGGATCGCGTGACGAAGCTCCTCGTTCGTGAGCACTTCGCCAGACAAGTATTTCTCGATGAGCTCGTCGTCATGCTCGATGGCGGCCTCGAGAAGCGAATGACGGAGCGCCTCAACGGTGTCCTTGAGCGCGTCCGGTACCTCGCCCTCGGTAGTACGGGAGCCCATTTCGTCTTCGTAGATGATCGACTTGCGCTCGACGATGTCCACCACGCCGGTGAAGAGTTCGCCCTCTCCCAGGGGATACTGGACGGGATGCGCGTTCGCGCCGAGACGGTCCTTCATCATGCCGACGACGTTCATGAAGTCGGCTCCGATGCGGTCCATCTTGTTGACGAATGCAATGCGGGGGACGCCGTAACGGTCGGCCTGGCGCCACACCGTCTCGGACTGAGGCTCGACGCCACCTACCGCACAGAATACGGCCACTGCACCATCCAACACACGCAGTGAGCGCTCGACCTCAGCCGTGAAGTCCACGTGACCGGGCGTATCGATGATGTTGATTCGATACTCCGTCTCGCGGCGCATCCAATGACACGTCGTGGCTGCAGACGTGATCGTGATACCGCGCTCCTGCTCCTGCTCCATCCAGTCCATCGTGGCGGCACCGTCGTGCACTTCGCCCACCCGGTGCACCTTGCCCGTATAGAACAAGATGCGCTCGGTGGTCGTGGTCTTACCGGCGTCAATATGCGCCATAATGCCGATGTTCCGGAGCTGCGGCAGTGGCGTCATCCTAGGCATTTGTCTCGGTCCTTCCTTGTGCATTCGGCTTCGACGCGACGACCCAAACACAAAGAGCGCGGCAAAATGTCGTCCGCGCTCCTCAGATCGGAGAGGGTCCTCCGCCTGGGCGGTGGGCCATCGCGTTTAAATTGTCCAGGACTTACCCGTCCTAGTCCTACCGACCCGCTACCAGCGGTAGTGCGCGAACGCCTTGTTCGCTTCAGCCATCCGGTGCGTGTCTTCCTTCTTCTTAACAGTGCTTCCTTCGCCGCGGCTCGCGGCGAGCAATTCTCCAGCGAGTCGTTCCGACATGCTTTTCTCAGAACGGCCCCGAGCGAAACTGATCAGCCAGCGAGTGGCCAGCGCAGTGCGGCGGTCCGGCCTCACCTCGATGGGCACCTGATATGTGGCGCCACCGACCCGACGGCTCTTCACCTCGAGCGCCGGCTTCGAGTTGTTGAGTGCCTGCTCGAACACTTGCACCCCTTCCTGACCCGAGCGTTGCTCGATGATGTCGACCGCGTCGTAGAAGATCTTCTCTGCGATCGACTTCTTCCCATCCACCATCAAGCTGTTGATGAACTTGGTGACAGTTTGGGACCCGAAGCGGGGGTCGGCTGGTGTCTCGCGGAACTCGGCTCGTGAACGGCGGCTCATATCGTCTTCTCGCTACCTTGGCCGTTTGGCGCCGTACTTGGAACGGCCCTGCCGGCGGGAGTCCACTCCGGACGCGTCGAGCGTTCCACGGATGATGTGGTAACGCACGCCGGGCAGATCCTTCACGCGGCCACCTCTGATGAGCACGATCGAGTGCTCCTGCAGATTGTGGCCCTCGCCGCCGATATACGCCGTGACCTCGAACCCGTTCGTGAGCCGGACGCGAGCCACCTTGCGGAGGGCCGAATTGGGCTTCTTCGGGGTCGTGGTATAGACGCGCGTGCAGACCCCCCGCTTCTGCGGGTTATTCTGCAGAGCCGGCGCCTTGTTCTTCTTCTGCTGCGCCTTGCGGCCCTTACGCACGAGCTGGCTGATCGTCGGCATTTACGCCCTCTGATCGTGAAAAAAACGCGCCAACGGGGCGCGTCGTATTGGCTTCCCGCCGTCATTGCGGTGGCCGGTCCGACTAGAGCAAGCAAAGCTAGGTAGGGTGTAGGGGGGTGTCAACGGGCCGTCGGCGTGCATTCGCCTATGGTTTCGGCCCCGTTCCCGGGTCCTCAACCGACCGTGTAGAGCGCCCCCATGTAGGCGACGTAGAGGACGCAGAAAACGACCCCCGTGCGACGCCTTAGCGGCTTACGAAGCCAGGTGAACGACACCAGCACGAGGCTCGCGCCAACCATGACGGGAAGGTCGAGCGCGAAGGAACGGCCACTGACTGGAATCGCTTCGGGACTCGTTACGGCGGCCGCACCCATGATGGCGAGGATGTTGAAGATGTTGCTGCCGAGAAGCGTGCCCACCACCATGACCATCCGCTTGCGAAGGCCGGCCATGATCACGGTCGCCACCTCGGGCAGTGACGTGCCAATGGCCACGACGCTGAGCCCGACCACGGTGTCAGACACGCCAAAGTTCTCCGCGATCTGCGTCGCCGCGCCCACGAGGAGGTCCGCTCCGATGGGAAGCACGACGACGCCGATGCCGATGAAGACCCCGATCATCCTGAGCTCGCTCGGGACGCCGAGCATCCACTCGATAGGTGTCGGCATCTCAGCGGTGCGGGCCCTCAACGCGCTTCGAGCTGTAACCGCGGTCCCGACGACCAACAGGCCGAGCAGCCAGATCCCGTCGAGTCGCGAGATGTTACTTCCCCACAGACACATGCCTAAGAAGAGCAGGCTCACAGCGAGCATGACCGACCCCGAACGGCGAACGCTCGGTTCAGTCGTTCGCACGGGGAAGATGATGGCCGCCACCCCGCCGACGAGCAGGACGTTCGCGGTGTTGCTGCCGACCACGTTTCCGAGCGCCAGCCCCGAGTAGCCCGTCATCGCCGCACGCACGGAGACCATGAGTTCGGGGAGGGACGTACCAAGGCCGACGACGGTGAGGGCAACGAGCGCGGGCGGCACCCTCGTGCGGCGAGCGAGGGCGACCGCTCCCCGCACGAGCAGATCCCCCCCGCCCAGCAGGTAGATGAAGCCGGCGACCAACTGTGCGTATGCGTAGATCAGAGCGCCGGTTGCCTCACGTCGTGCGCGCGGTGGGTGAATCGTTCAATACGCGCGCGATGGCGTACAGCACCCCGCGGTCCGGGTAGCTGTTCCAGAGCAGCCACTTGTACGTCCCGTCCTTACAGCGAAACCTATTCTCGAAGGATATGGTCGGGATTCCGTCGGCGAGCTTGGCGACTTCCATTTCGGTGCTCTCGACATCGTCCGGGTGCACCAGGTCGAAAAACGGACGCTCGAGCAGTTCCTCTTCAGTCCAACCCAGTGTGTGCTCGAACGCCGGGTTGGTGCGCTTGAAGTACCCGTCGGTCCCTGCGATACACATCAGGTCGATGGAGACATCGAAGAACCGGCGGAACTCGCGAAGCTGCGCGATGCGCTGCTCGAGATCGTCCGCCATGCCGTTGAAGGTCCGCGCCAGCAAGCCGATCTCGTCCTCGTGAGAAACGTGTGCCCGCGCATCCATCTCCCCTGCCCGAATCCTGTTGGCGGCCTCGGCTAGAGCGTGGATAGGCAGCGCGACACGCAGCGCGAGGACGAGCCCCAGGACGATCGCGAAGGCGGACAAAATGATGGCGGTCTGGCGCAACCAGGCGTCGAACTCGAGAACCGGCTGTTGGACCTCCGCTTGGTCAATCTTCACGACGAGCCCCCAGCCCGTCTTGTCGACCAAGCGAGTAGCCGCCCACACCTCGACCCCCCGATAGTCCGTTACGCCGCCCGCCAGCGGTTGTGCGTCCCCAGCCAGCGCCCGGCTGCCCAGACTGGTCGGGTCGGACAGGAGTCGCCCTACGTCGGGACCGGCAGGGTGCCGCGTGGGGTGAAGTGGGCGAATCTCACCCCGCTCGTCGCGCAGCAGGATCAGCGTCTCGCCCGTGTCACCCAGACCGTTGAAGCCGCCGGTAAGGTCAACCAGCTCAGGGGCCTCCAAGACTGCAACGAGCGTACCAATCGACTGGCCCTGATAGGTCATCGAAGCGAGGAACGTGACCTGTGGTGGTCCCGTCGGAGGAATTGTGACCCCGGCGTAGACGGCGTCGCCCGGCGGCGGTGGGGTCGGTGGTGAATCAGCCGAGAGCGCCGACATAGGACTCCCGCGCCGTACCGAGGCGACCGACCGACCGTCGGCGGTGAAAACCTGCAGGAGCGTGGCGTTGCGAGACGCATCGAGGGCGTCACTGAGGATGGCGTCGATCCGATCGGCCGCCCCCGAACTACTGGTCCTGGCGTACTCGTCGAGGCTCGCGCGCAGCTGAGTCCGGCTGGCGACGAGGTCGGTGCCGTCCCCCCACCCCGCGACGATCCAACGAAGGGCTTCCTGTTTGCCCTCGGCCACCTGGGCCAACCGTTGGAGAGCGCCGTCCACGATGTACCCGTCGACCCGGGGCGAGACGATGGCGCTGAGCACGACCATGCTGCCCAGAGAGACCGCGAGCAGCCAGAAGATCAGTTTGGTTCGGATGTCCACGCCTGACGATACGAGACCGAGCGAGCCCTGGACAACTGGGGCGTGCATAAACGGCGCACCGCACCGGGCCACCGACGGGTGCGCTGGCTAGCCGAACCCGATACCATGCGGACCGACCGTGACCTTCCACCGACATCCCCGATGAAGACTCGCTTCGGCCTTCTCTCGGCTGTACTCGTGAGCGCGGCCTGTTCCGCGGCTCCTCCCAGCGCTCCCACAGCCCCACCAGCACCCGTGCCGCGCCCGGTCCCCGCGGCGCCGCTTACCGCCGCGCCCGACGCCTGGCAGCTGCTCGACATCACCGAGGATCGCGTGCCGGGCGCGGCCGTAAACCGGGCCTATCGGGAGATCCTGGACGGACGCAGGCCCGAGCGGACCGTCGTCGTGGCGATCATCGACAGCGGCGTCGACACGTCACACGTCGACCTGCGAGCGTCCCTTTGGAACAACCCGGGAGAGACCCCGGGCAACGGGCAGGACGACGACGGCAACGGCTACGTCGACGACGCACACGGCTGGAACTTCATCGGAGGACCCGAAGGTCGAAACGTAGAGCACGAGACGTTCGAGGTGACGCGCCTCTACGCCGCGTGCCAGGGAGGCGGCGCTGTGCCTGCACCCATCACGTGCGATGAAGTCACCGAAGCCTTCGAGACGCGACGCCTCGAGGTGACTCAGACGCTCGCTCAGATTCAGCAGATCGACATGGCCCTCGGTGTCATCCTTCCGGTCTTGAGGGACGCATTGGGCGGCGAAGAGCCCACGGTGGAGTCCGTGCGGGGGATCGAATCCGCCGACGCCAGTGTCGTTCAGGCGAAAACACTCTACCTACAGCTCTCAGAAGCCGGACTCACGGCGGCAGATTTGGCCGAGGCCCGCGAGGCCTACCAGGGGATGGCGGACTTCGGGCTCAACGTGTCCTTCGATCCGCGCGACATCGTTGGCGACGACCCATCCAACGGGGACGAGCGCATGTACGGAAACCGGGACGTCACCGGACCCGATGCCTCGCACGGTACGCACGTGGCCGGCATCGTCGCTGCCGGGCGCGGCAATGGCATCGGGATGGACGGCATCGCCTCCGGAGTCCAACTCATGATCGTGCGCGCCGTCCCCGACGGAGACGAGCGGGACAAGGACATCGCCAATGCGATCCGGTATGCCGTGGACAATGGCGCCGACATCCTCAACATGAGCTTCGGCAAGGCGTTCTCGCCCCAGAAGGATCTCGTGGACGCATCGATCCGATACGCCGACGAACGGGGCGTCCTGATGATTCACGCCGCTGGCAATGACGGCGAGGACATGGACGCCAAACCGAGCTATCCCACGCCTGAGTATTCCGTGGGAGGCTCCGCGACGAACTGGATCTCGGTCGGCGCTGCCCATTGGGCGGTCGACTCACTTGCGGCGGCGTTCTCGAATTACGGGCAGCAACGGGTCGACCTCTTCGCACCCGGTGTTGCGATTCTGTCCACCGTGCCCGGCGGAGACTTCGACCGGAATGACGGCACCAGCATGGCCGCCCCGGTGGTCACGGGAGTGGCTGCGCTGCTCATGGCCTACTTCCCCGACCTCACTGCTGCCGACGTGAGGCGAATCCTGCTCGAATCGGCCGTGAACTACGGCAATCGCATCGTCCAACGACCTGGCACCGGTGAGCCGGTGCGCTTTCGCTCGCTCTCCGCCACAGGTGGCGTGGTGAATGCGTACGAGGCCGTGAGAATGGCGACCGAAGGGCGCTAGTCCAGGGTGCGCCGCCTAAACGACCGAGGGGCCGATCCACTGGATCGGCCCCTCGCCCTTTCTAGCCACCCCTGCTCCGACTAATCGAGATCGAGAAAGTCCTCGTCTGACGCCATCGCCAGGCCGGGCACCAGCTCGCCTGGCTCGGTGAGCGGGATGATTTCTTCGTCGTAGTACGACTGCTCCACCATGAACTCGACCTGCGAG
>JAOTVA010000197.1 GCA_029863645.1 Gemmatimonadota bacterium | reverse complement strand
GCATCAGGATACCGGGCGAACAGGGCGGGTGTCACCATGTTCACGCGGTCATCCGTCGTCTGTGCGGAGAGGATCGTGGCGACCGCCAACTGGAACGGGTCGGCGAAATCAAGTTCGCAGTGGGCGTCAGGATACTCTCCGGCAAGCAGATCGTACACCTCGACCGCCCGGGCTAGTCGCGCCGTCTTGGTCTCTCTGGGCAACGAGTCCGCTCCCTACGCCACGAGCGCAACGCGCGTGTAGGGGAGCGCGGACGCAACAGGGCCTGTCGAGGCGTCTCTGGGTTCCTGTGGAGCGGGGATTGCCTCACCTGCCGCAGGAGCGCCTTCGAGGTAGGCGAAGAAGCGCGCCAGGAGCTTAAGCACCTCGCCCGCCGTCTCCACCGCATAGAGCCCATCGAGGTCGTGTCCCGGGAGCGAGGTTTCGTAGTCGATGCCGGCGCCTCGCATGTCGGTGCTCAACCACTGCGGAGCGTCTGCCAAGGGCGCTTCGGGCAGCGGCACCGCTCGGAAGCCGGGCCGGTCGGGCAGCACACCCGTGATCGGCAGCACGTGCGTCGTGTCCGGCCCGGACACGAACCAGAAGAGGCCGTCCAGGGACTCAGGAGGTCCTCCCTCAGCCCCCCCCATCCAGAAGAGATGCTGCGGCAGCTGCAGATACCCAGCGGGCGCAGGTGGGCTGGGATGTGCCGTGGGGGCCTGCTTCACGAGCTGGCGCGCCACAGGGGTCTCCAGCAAGTACAGGGGCTTACCCGCCCTCAGGAAGTGAACCGCTTGGAATACGAGCGGACCGTACTGAAGTACTCCTCCTTCCGACTTGTCGGGAGCTCTCAGCTCGCCGATGAAGTCGTCCACTGCTCCCAACGTGATGAAGATCCCGGGCAGTTCGGGGTCGACCCGGCGGCTGGACGCCTCCTCAATCACGGCGTCGGCGAGCGCGCCCACGCGCCCCTCGTCGGGGAATGCGATCTCGAACGGAGTCATCCGGGCGTATGCATCGTGAAGCGACATCCAAGAACGTAGCAACTCACGAATTCTTGCGCTCCGCCTCAACCTCCGACTCGAGCACCGTGGCACCTCCAGAGGACGCGACGAGCCCCTTGAGACCCTCCCACCACCCACGCTTTCGCAGCAGCACCAACTCGAGCGATTCGTCGTGGAGCCCCTCCCCGTGCACACGTACGAGATGCACGTCACCCAACTCGGCCGGCCTCCGGATGCGGTAGCGGGAGCCACGCCAGTCGAAGTCGATAGCCTCGGCGCGTTCGAAGTCTTCTTCATCCCAGACCTGCTCGAGGTAGTGGGTGCCTTCCACGGCGAACGCACCTCCACCGTAATCCTCACCGCTCTGGTAGTACCACGGATCGAAGACGAGTCCTTCCTGTCGCTTGAATAGCTCGTCGGCGGCGTAGTCCACGTCCTCGAGCGCGTCGTCCCCGGCGAGCGACTCCAAGTGATGACGCAGCTCGTGGGTGAGCGTCTCCCACAGCTCGCCCTCCCAGTCGAAGTCGGGGTCGCGCGCGGCCAACTCGCGGAACGATCCCCAATAGAGCGCGATCATGGACCGCATCGTATCCGGGCCCGCGTAGTCCGACAGGTGCTCCTCGGTGAGGCAGTGCCCCAACGTGAACACCTCGGGGAGCGTGGGATGCACCAGCCGTTCTCGCCTCACCGTGAGACCGTCGATGCCCTCACGATATTGTTCGGGGATCTCCTCGAACGCTTCGCGGGCATGCCGCTCGAAGTCCTCGAAGCGCACGGTCAGTCACCGACGTCCACCGAGCGAGCCAGCCACTTGTTGAGCCCCACCAAGAGAGCGAGGGCGATCGCGAACTGGATCAGCACCGAGCCGACGTTGTACGCGCTGAAGAGTGTCCAAGTCGCTTGGGCGTCTTCCCCGCGCGCGCCCCAGAGCCACCAGCCAGCCAAGACGATGGCTTCGAGGGCCACCAGGCGCATCGCCCAGTCCCACCACGCTCCGATGTGGATGTCCGACCCCTCGTGGTTGATGAACGTCTCCCTCCACTTGGTCACGCCATACTTCAGGACCGCGAAGGCGAAGAAGAAACCGGACAGCATCAGCCCCACACCCCACACCCAGTCCTGGTTCTGAAATACACCGAGCCGAAGCGCACTCGGGATGCCGAAAAGGACCCCCGCCCCCCCGACCACCGCGATCGCCCTCGAGCGCGGGATGCCCACATCGATGAGCACCCGACTCGCCAGCTCGATCATCGCGACGAGGCTGGTCCAGGCCGCGAAGACCAAGGCCAGGAAGAAGAGCGCCTGGAAGAACCGCCCGGCCGGAATCTGCGCGAAGAGTTGGGGAACCCAGATGAACGTCAGTCCTTCGTTGCCGGACGTGGCGAGCATCTCCGTCGCGGTGGCCTCGGGCAAGACCGAGAAGACCGTACAGAGCACCATGATGCCGGCAAGCAAGGACATCGAGTTGTTGCCGAAGCCGATCACGAAGGCATTCAGCGCGGTGTCCTCCCTCGCCCTGGTGTAGACCGCATACGTCACGACCAGCCCCCAGCCCGCACCGGTGTCCCAGGCGTTCTGCGTCAGCGCCTCGAGCCAGATGCGGTGATCGGCGAGCGCCGCCCAGTCCGGCGTGAAGAGGAACGCCAGGCCGGCGCTGGCACCCGGAAGCGTGACCGCGCGGATCGCGAGCACCACGACCAGCACGATCAGGCTCGGGATGAGGACCTTCGCCGCCCTCTCGATGCCGCGCACGCCCTTGGAGACCACGAAGACGCCCAAGCCCATCGCCACCACGTGCGTGAGCACCGCACCCGGCGTCGAGTTGAACCCGTCCCAGAAGGCCTGAGGCGTCTCGCCGGGCACCTCGCCGGTCAGCGTCCCGACGAAGAAGCGGATCGTCCAACCCATCACGACGCTGTAGTAGAACATGATGGCCGTCGCGACCAAGGCGATCCATGCGCCCATCCACGCGAAGCCCGGACCCAACGTCTTCACGAACGCCCCCACCGGGCCCCGGCGCGTCCCCTTCCCCATCGCGAACTCCACGATCAGCAGGGGCACCGACCAGGCCAAGAGGAAGACGACCCACGCCACCAGGAACGATCCGCCGCCGTTGTTCGCCGCGATTCTCGGAAAGCGCCAGATGTTTCCGGTACCCACGGCCATGCCGAGCATGGCCAGGAGCATGCCCCAGCGAGAGGTGAAGACTTCGGGCTTGGACGCCATCAGCTTCCCTCCGGGTTTAGAGGCGCTCGCGAATCCAGCCGACGACCTTGTCGGCCGCCACCCTGATCTGCTCTAGGGAGTCGCGGTCGCGGATCGTGACAGTCGCGTCCTCCACGCTCTGCCCGTCGACGGTTACGCACCACGGCGTGCCCACCTCGTCCTGCCGCCGGTATCGTCGGCCGATCGCACCGGACAGGTCGTAAAACGCGGGAATCGCCGCGGCTCGAAGGTCCTGCTGGATCTTCTCGGCGATCTCGGGCATCCCGTCCTTCTTCACCAAGGGGAAGACCGCCACCTTCGTCGGCGCGATCTCCGGGTTCAGGGCGAGCACCACGCGTGTCTCGCCTTCGATTTCTTCCTCACGGTAGGCATCGGCGAGAACCACGAGTGCCGCCCGGTCGACGCCCATCGACGTCTCGATGACGTACGGAAGGAAGCGCTCGTTGGTGGTCGGGTCGATGTACTCGAGCCGCTTGCCGGAATACTCCTGGTGCCGGGCGAGGTCGAAGTCCGTGCGGTTGTGGATGCCCTCGAACTCCTTCCAACCGAACGGGAACTCGTACTCGATGTCGTAGGCCTTCTTGGCGTAGTGGGCCAGCTCGTCCGGACCGTGCTCGTGAAAGCGCAGCTTGTCCGGATTGATGCCGAGATCCTTGTGCCACTGCATGCGGACCTCCATCCACTTCTCGAACCACTCCTCGTCGCTGCCTGGTGCGACGAAGAACTGCATCTCGGCCTGCTCGAACTCACGCGTTCTGAAGATGAAGTTGCCGGGCGTGATCTCGTTCCTGAAGGCCTTCCCGATTTGCGCGATGCCGAAGGGTACGCGCTGTCTCGCGGCTCCTTGGACATTGAGGAAGTTCACGTAGATGCCCTGTGCAGTCTCAGGCCGGATATACACAGTGGCCGACGAGTCCTCGACGGGCCCCATGAACGTCTTGAACATGAGGTTGAACATGCGGGGCTCGCCGAACACGTCCTTCGAGCCGCAGGTGGGGCATTGCCCCCCCGCTACTTCCGGCATGTCGGCCCTGAACCGCCGGTGGCAATTGGAGCACTCGACCAGCGGATCAGTGAAGCCCTCCACGTGCCCGGAGGCTTCCCAGACGCGCGGGTGCATCAGGATCGCGGCGTCGAGGCCCTCGATGTCGTCACGCTGGTGCACCATGGACGACCACCAGCGATCCTTGATATTGCGTTTGAGCTCTACGCCGAGGGGGCCGTAGTCCCAAACCGAGCCCGTCCCCCCGTAGATTTCGGAGGATTGGAAGATGTATCCGCGTCGCTTCGACAGCGACACGAGCTTGTCCATGAGATCGGCGTTCGCCATGAAAGCCTTGCGTGGTAAGGGGTTTCGCCGCCGGGGCTCGGGCCGCGAAAGGTACCCGGCGCCCCTGAGTCGATCAACGGCGGCTCCCGACCCTGAACCCGGCGGCCCCGAAAGGGTATATTGTTCACCGTAACCGAGCCGCGAGAAGCCGGCGATGCGCACCGAGAAACAACCGATATGATCATCTTCACCGACCGCGCCCGCGACATGGTCCGCACGTTCCTGGACCAGAGCGAGGACGGAAACCTCGCGCTCCGCATTGGTATGAATGGGAGCCCCGTGTCCCCCAAGTTCGACCTGACGCTCGTGGGAGCCGCCGACTTGGCGGACGACGAAATCATGGTGAACGGGGGCGGCTTCGCCGTGTTCGTGAAGGCGACGGACGCCGACCTGCTGGAGAACGCAACAGTCGACTACGTCGAGAGCGTGAACGAAAGCGGCTTCGAGGTTAGGCCGGCCAAGCAGAGCACGCGGTCCGGCGGCGTCCCGACCGGACCCATCGCGGACAGGGTCCGTGACGTGCTGGA
>JAOTVA010000051.1 GCA_029863645.1 Gemmatimonadota bacterium | reverse complement strand
GGCACACCGATGACGGACCGGTCGCTCTTCCGCATCTATTCGATGACAAAGGCAGTCACCGCGGTAGCGGCGATGATACTGCTCGAAGAGGGGCACTTCGACCTTTCGGACCCTGTGGCGAGGTACCTGCCGGACTTCGAACGGGTGGTCGTCCTGAATGCCGATGGCTCGACGCGTCCTCCTTCTCGCCCGCCGACCGTCCAGGACCTGTTCCTCCACACATCAGGACTGAGTCATCGCTCGTCCGCTGAGTATCAGGCTGCGCGCGTGCGGGCGCGTGACATTTCGCTCCAGCAGTTCGTTCAGAACGTTACAAGCGTTCCGTTGCGCGCTGACCCGGGAACGGAATACCGCTACAGCGCGTCTCCGACTGTGCTCGGACGGCTCGTCGAGGTGTGGTCGGGCGTCGACTTCGACGAGTTCGTGGAACGCAGGATTCTCGGACCTCTCGGCATGACGGACACCGGCTTCTGGGTCGAGGCCGCCGACCGCGGGCTTCTCACGACCATGTATCGGTCCTCCGAGTCGGGACTGAGCCCCTACGAGATCGAGGAGGTGCCGTTCACCGAGCGGCCCGAACTCAAAGAAGGCGCAGTCGGTCTCCTGTCGACCGTACCCGATTTCCTCCGCTTCTCGCAGATGCTCCTGAACGGGGGCGAGCTGGGCGGCACCCGCATTCTCCAGGAGGCGACGGTCGAGCGCATGACGCAGAACGGGCTCTCCCAGGAGCTCCTGGCGCGACGCCGCGGCGGGAGCGGGTGGGCCTTGGCCAATGTCTCCGTCGTCGTAGATCCGGCGGCCGCAGGGGACGGCGCTCACGCGGGTGAGTTCCGATGGGACGGATCGGCGGGCACCGAGTTCTGGGTGGACCCGTCGACGCAAACCATCGTGGTCTCAATGTGGCAAAGCTCTCCCGCGAACCCGAGCCAGTTGCGTCAGAGGATCGTCGGGCTGGTTCGCGAAGCCGTCGAGGCTGGCCGGTGACCTCTTGGGATCAGCGCGCTACCCAGGTGCTGGACGCCCTGCGGCTCGACAGCATCAAGAACCGCATTCTCACGCTCGCGGTCCTGGCGACGCTGATCCCAGCGCTGAGCACCGCCGTTCTCTCGTACCGACAGAATCGGCGTGCGCTGACGGACACGCTCGATAGCGAGCTCCGCAGCGTTGTGTCGCAAACAGCACGTGAAATCGATCTGTGGGTCGACCGGCGCTCCTACGATGCGCGCGTTTTCACGGGCTCATTCGAGGTCACAGAGAATCTAGATCGGATTCCGCAGGGTGGGGCCGTCGGTTCCGTGGCCCAGGGCCGCCTGACCGACTATCTCGTCAACGTGTTGGGCCGCTCAGCCGACTACGCCGGCTTTCTCACGACCGACCGGGAGGCGCGCACGATGGCGTCGGCTGGGGAAGTCGAGGTGTCCCTGGACGCGCTACCCGTCGATTGGCTTCAGCGTGTCGAACGGGGTGAGGCGGTGATCAGTGAACCGTACGTCGACCCGCAGCTCTCTGAGACGGTGGCGACGCTCGCCGTCCCCATCGAGGCCGGTCCGCTGAGCTTTGTGGGCTCTCTCGCCGCGACGCTGACCTTCAGCGCGGTCGACGGCATTCTCGAGGACTTCTCTCCCGAGGGTGCTGGGCGCGTCGCGCTCGTCACCAGCGGCGGTCAGGTGATTGCGGGTTCCGGCGGAGCCGACGGTGCCACGGTGGACGCGGCGATACTCCAGGTGCTCGCATCGGCCCAGGGTGGCGCGGCCGAGTACACGGACAGTGACGGCGTGGAAATGGTTGGTGCGCTGGCCGCTATTCCGGGACTGACGTGGTCGGTGGTCGCACAACGTCCCACGGCAGAGGCGTACGCTCAGGTCATACAGCTTCGCAACTCGGCGTTCCTTCTCGTATCGATCATTCTTGTCGTTGTGGGGGCCATCGCTTACCTGCTGGGCGTCGTGATCGTGCGGCCTTTGGCCCGACTCACCGCGGGAGCAGGCGCGGTGGCAGCGGGCGACCTCTCCGTCGATCTCCCAGCGGCCGGCCGCGGTGAGGTCGGGTACCTCACCCAGGTGTTCAACGACATGGTCGAGCGGCTGCGGCAGAGCCGCACCGAACTGGCCGAACGGAACGAGGAGCTTGAGCGGCTGTCCGTCACGGACCTTCTCACCGGGCTCCACAACCGACGCTTCTTGCTGGATGCCTTCGACAAAGAGATCAGTCGTGCGGACCGGCACGAGCGCCCATTCTGCGTCCTGATGGTGGACGTCGATCGCTTCAAGCACTACAACGACACATACGGTCATCCCGCTGGCGACGAGGTGCTGCGACGGATGGGCGTCGTGCTGAAGGACGCGACTCGCGACTTGGACGTCACCGCGCGCTACGGCGGCGAGGAGTTCATCTGCCTCCTACCCGAGTGCGATCTCGAAAACGCGGTGCTCGCCGGCGAGCGAATCCGGACCCGGCTGGCGCAAGAGACCTTTGAAGGTGGGGCCGTGACCATCAGCGTGGGCGTCGCCGAGTTCCCGACCCACGGGGACTCACCGGCTGCCGTGATCGCTGAGGCAGACGTCGCGCTCTATGAAGCGAAGGGCGCCGGGCGTGACCAGGTGAAAAGCGCGCCGCCGAAGGCCAAGGGAGACGCGAAGGTCAAGGCAACAAAGCGCACCGAGTCGGCGAAGAAGAAGCGTTCCAGCTCGAAGAAAGGCGACTCAGCCGCGCCAGCAGCGAAGAAGCAACCCGCGGCCAAGACAGGTGCGAAGAAGTCCGCCAAGGGCGCTTCGAAGTAGCGCTCGCCTAGCGACTCGTTACGAGCGTATGGAAGACCCACCCTTCCCGGCCTCCATCATCGACGATCCGCACCCACTGGCTGGTGTGAGACTGCCCGGTCAGCGCCGTGGCAGCCTCGGCGGTGAACACGATTTGAAAGTTCAAACCGGGCCCTGAGCGGACGTTGCTGCGGCCGGTCGTCTGAAGCGGCACAGGCACTGCGAAGAGCTCTTCGCCGGCGAGCAACGATCCGCCCCGGCCCAGACGCCCCTGCCCGCCGCGTACGGCGGTGCGCACCTCGGTCGCCAGATACAGCGCGCCCCCATAGTTCTCCCTCTCGAACTCGTTGGAGCTCTGTGTGAAGAGCTCCTGTGCACGCCCGAACTCGGGAAGGCTCTGTCCGCCTGGTGCGCGCTGGAGCGTCGCGAGCGCGATCTCGGCCTCCGCCATGCCCGACGCGGCCTCGGCTCTGCTGGCCTGGGTCTGCAGCCTCGCCATGTTACGCACCAGCTCTAGACGGGTGGCGTCGAGTTGTGACTGAAGCTCCCGGAGAAGCACGTCCCGCTCCAGAACCTGGATCTGCAGCCGCGCGACGCGGTCCTCGAACTCGGCGTTGGCCTGCGCCTCCGTCTCGATGCGAACCGTGTCCACCATGACGACCGTATCGACGACCGGCGGCCCCGGGGCTGACGGTGCCTGGCTCGAGGGAACACACGCCGCTAGGAGCAGGGCCGAGCCGCTCACGAAGACGCTGGGAAATTTCACGGAACCCTCTCTGCACGTGGTTTTCGGCAATGTACGTTCGTCGCGTGCACCGGTTCAATTCGAGCTTGAAGCATCTTCCGGGAGGTGCATGAAGTGCACGACCCGGATTCCCGCTCTAGATTCGGCCGCGAACCCGCGAGGAGGCATCGATGCCCAAGGCTCTACCCATAGCGCTGGCCCTGCTCATCCCGGGGCTCACGGCGGCACAGACTTCGCCGCCGGCCACACCGCCGGTGGCGACGGATGTGACGAGCGTAGACATTCGGTCGTTCCTCGACGCCCTGCCCCGCGACGTGGTCAGCGACCGACCCATTCGGGTCGTCGAGGTCACAGGGGACTATCGAGTCGGTGTCTTCGGAGTCTTTCGCCCACAGTCGGTGCCAGGCGACGCCAACCTGCACCGCGTCAACACGACCGAGATCTACTACATGCTTTCAGGGACTGCGACCCTCGTGACCGGCGGGACGATGGTCGACGCATACCAGCCTGAGACGAGTACCACGAGCCTTCGCGCCCCACGTATCGATGGTGGCAAGACGCGACGCGTCGGGCCGGGTGACGTCGTAGTCATTCCTGGGCACACGCCCCACTGGTGGAGTTCGCTGGACTCCGATATCGAATACCTGATCTTCCGCCCCGACCCCGACAACCGGTTAGGTCTACGTTGAGCATGCGTCTTTGGGGCCCGGTGACCGCGGCTGCCGTGTTGACCGCATCGGCTGCGACGGCACAAGTGCCGACCACATTCATCGTCGAGAGCCCGACGATGACCACGGGCGAGATGATGCCTCGCGACTACTCGCCGGACGGTAGAAACGTGTCGCCACCCCTTTCGTGGAGGGGACTCCCGCCCGGTACGCAGCAGCTCGCGGTGATCTGCCAGGACCACGGGGCCGGCAATCCGCCCCCATGGGTCCATTGGATCCTCTACAACATCCCGGCCACTGCTTCCGGACTTCCCGAAGGGATCCCCTTCGACCCGGCCGACGCCATGCCCCCGGGCCTCGGGGGAGCGACGCAAGGCGCGAACGGCTGGGGTCTCCCCATGTATCGCGGCCCGGCCCCACCGGGGACCAGCCTCCACCACTACCATTTTGCTGTCTTTGCACTCGACGCCGCCCTGGATCTGCCTCCCGGACTCACGCGCGCTGAGCTCCTCGAAGCCATTGACGGACACGTGATCGGTCAGGGCGCCATGACCCCGCATTACAGTCGACACCCCGCGTCAGCGGACCTCACCCGGTGACCGCGCTGCCTACGGAGAACCCCCATGGCTGACGAACCTCGCAATCGACCCAAAATCTCCCGGCGCGATCTCCTGAAGAGCGCCGGAGCTGCGGGAGCGGCCGCGCTGATTCCCGGCCGCGCCGCAGCGGATGCGCCGTCGGCAGCTCCACCCGCGTCAGCGCCCGCCGCCGTAGCGCCGGCCGGCCCTCTGATGAACCTCACTGCTCAGGAGACAGAGCTCCTCAGCGCCATGGTCGATCGACTGATTCCGTCCGACGACATGGGTCCCGGAGCGCTGGAGGCCGGCGCGCTCCGGTACATCGACCGCGCGCTCAGCGAGGCTGAATCAGATTCGGTGGAAGCCTACCGGATCGGATTGGCGGCGCTCGACCGGTACAGCCGCTACTCACGCGGCGCACCTTTTTCGGAGCTATCGGACCGGGACAAGGACTCAGTCCTGATCGACGTTCAGCTCGGCGGCGCGACGGGTGCCGGTGTGGGCTTCGTGGGCAGTTCCGGAGCCTTCTTCAACATGGTGAAGAGCCATACCTGGCAGGGCACGTTCGGCGACCCCATGTACGGTGGAAACGTAAACTTCATCGGGTGGGATATCCTCGGGTACCCGGGCGTGCGTATGCGGGTGAGCGAGGACGACCAGCGTCAGATGGAAGCCGGCCAGCTGCCACCTGCTCGGCGGTCGGCCTATGACTTCGGTCAGTTCCAGGTGGGCGGGGGAGAGGACTGATGCCTACTCAATTGCGTTCGGCGGACGTGGTGGTCGTGGGACTCGGGGCCGCGGGGGGGGTCGCGGTGCAACCCTTAGCCGCGGCCGGACTCGACGTGGTCGGCTTGGAGGCGGGAACGTGGCTCGACCGACGCGACTTCGCCCCTGACGAGATCCGCAACAATTACCGCGACTGGCCCATGCTCGTGAAGAAGGCCGAGCTGGAGCGCCCGACCTCGCGAGCCACCTCCGACCAGACGGCGAACCGTATCGGGGCTCACCCGATGATGAACGCCGTCGGCGGCACGACGCTGCACTACTGGGCGCAAAGCTGGCGATTGAACCCGTGGGACTTCCAGGTCGTCAGTCAGACGACGCAGAGGTACGGCGCATCGCGCATACCGCGTGGGTCTACCGTCGAGGACTGGCCCTTCGGCTACGAAGAGCTCGAGCCCTTTTACGACCGCGTCGAGCACGAGATCGGGGTGTCCGGCCAGGCCGGCAATATCCGTGGCCAACTCGACCCACGCGGGAATCGATTCGAGGGCCCGCGCGAGCGAGCCTATCCGATGCCCGCGCTACGGTGGACCGCGTTCAACGAGCGCATGGCCCAAGCGGCGAAAGGCCTGGGGTGGCACCCCTTCCCTGGTCCGGCGGCTATCAACAGCACAGCGTACCAGGGCCGCCCTGGGTGTGGCTATCACGGATTCTGCAACAAAGGCGGTTGCCCGCTCGACGCCAAGAACAGCCCGTACCTAACAACGATTCCGAAGGCGATCGACACAGGGAACCTGCGCGTCATCACGCGGGCACACGTGACCACGATCGCGGTCGACGCGAACGGTCGCACCACCGGCGTGAATTATGTCGTCGGTAACGACGAGTATTTTCAGCCCGCCCGCGTCGTCCTCATCGCCTCCTATACGTACGAGAACGTGCGTCTCTTGCTGCTCTCAAAGTCCAGGGCTTACCCGGACGGACTCTCCAACAACCATGGGCAGGTGGGCCGGCACTACTTCAGTCACCACCAAGGGGCGGGCGTAGGCGCGCTCCTACCCTACGACACGGGTGCCTGGTACGGGCTACCCGCTCAGGGCGTGGCGATCGACGACTTCGCCGACGACAACTTCGACCACTCCGACGTCGACTTCATCGGGGGCGGTAACCTTTGGGCGATGTCGGATCGGCGCCCGATCTCGGCGGCGAACATGGGCACGTACGGGCGGACCCGGAACTGGGGCTCTGGTTGGAAGCGCTTCATTCGCGAGAACGCGGATCGCACCCATTCGTTCTACATCCAGAAGACGACGCTACCGTACGAAGACAACTATCTCGATCTAGATCCTCAATTCACCGACCCACTCGGCTTCCCGGTCATTCGCATCACCGGGCAGTACAAGGAAAACGAGCTTGCGCTTGCAGCCTTCACTCAGGACAAGGCGGAGGAGTGGTACCGAGCGATCGGCGCCACCGAAATCACGCGCGGCGGTCTCGGCAATCAGATGGGTGCATCGACTCATGCGTACGGGGGCACCCGCATGGGTGACGATGCCGAGACGAACGTCGTCGATCGCTTCGGATTCTCCCACGAGGCGCCCAACCTGGGGGTGCTCGGGGCGTCGGTCATGGGAACGAGTGGAGCGCGGAACCCGACGCTCACGTCTCAGGCACTCGCTTGGCGCACGGCCCAGCATCTGGTCGATCACTGGGGCGACATCGCCGATTAAGCCCCGGGCGTCGACACTGCGGAGGCCTCGGCCGTGAGACCCGGGCGCTGGGTCCCCGCGCTCTTCACATCAGCCATCTTCCTGGCCGCCGCACTGCTCTTCGTCATCCAGCCGATGGTCGGCAAGATGGTGTTGCCCCGGGCGGGCGGCAGTCCACAGGTCTGGAATACCTCGCTCGTCTTTTTCCAGACAGCGCTCCTGGGAGGGTACCTCTACGCCCACCTCACCGTTCGGTGGCTGGGCGTGCGTCGGCAGGCCATCGTGCACATCGCGGTCCTCATCCTTCCCCTCCTCGTTCTCCCCATCGCGCTACCTGCCGGCAACCCGGGTACCGGCGGCGGTCAATCGTGGTGGATCCTTGTCGCGCTTACCGTCGCCGTGGGCGCGCCGTTCTTCGTGCTCTCGTCTGCCAGCCCGCTCATCCAGACGTGGCTCGCGGCGACCACACACGAGACGTCGGAGGACCCCTACTTCCTTTACGCCGGGAGTAACGCGGGAAGCCTGGTCGGCCTCCTGGCCTTCCCATTCCTTCTGGAGCCGCTCCTTCCCGTGGGCAGCCAGGCAGCGCTCTGGACCGCGGGATATGCGACATTCGTCGGTCTCGGCATCATCTGTGCCCTCGTGGCGATCGTGTCCGAGTCGCGCCGAAGCAAGGCTGGGACCGCTGTTCCTGAGATCCAGGCCATCTCACAGGAAGAGGCGGTTACGCGCAACGACAGACTCTTCTGGTTGGCGAGCGCGGCGGTCCCCTCCGCGCTGCTGTTGGGCGTCACCCAGTATCTCACGAGCCAGATCGCCCCGATATCTCTGCTCTGGGTCCTGCCGTTGGCGGTGTACCTCGCGACGTTCGTGGCCGCCTTCGCTCGACGGCAATTCGTGTCGACGGCGGTCGTGTCCCGCTTTTTGGCGATTCTGACCGTTGTGACAGCGCTCACCTTGCTGGCGCGCATCTACGACCCGGCGTGGGCGATCTCGTTTCTCCATCTCGCCCTGCTGGGAGCGGCGGGGCTGCTTTGCCACACCCGACTCGCCGAGAGCCGCCCCTCGACGAGTCACCTGACCGAGTACTACCTGCTCATCTCCACCGGCGGCGCGATCGGCGGGTCGTTGAGCGCCCTCGTGGCCCCCGTCGTCTTCGACTTCATCGCAGAGTATCCGATCGCGGTGGTACTCGCCTGCCTCCTCAGGATTCCGTTTGCTCCGCCAGGCGAGCTGAAGGGTCCCAGCCGCTTCCTCTTCAAGGGACGAGCGCTCGATGTCGTGCTCCCGGCCCTCCTTCTGCTGTATGTCGTGCTCGCATCGGCCGGGACCCGCGCGATCGAAGACATGCCCGACGGCATCACGGTCGTCCTGGTCGCTGTGGTGCCGACGATTATCGCGTTCGTCTTCTCGCCTCGCCCGTTGCGCTTCGCTCTGGGCATGGCGGTGCTGCTGGGCGCCGCGGAGTCCGGGCAGATGTACCGAGGCCAGATCCTTCATCAAGAGAGGACCTTCTTCGGTGTGCACCGCGTATCGCGCGACCCCGACAACACGGTCAACATCCTCTATCACGGCTCGACCGTGCACGGCGTGCAGAGTCTCGACCCCTCGCGTGCCCGTGAGCCGCTGGGCTACTACCACCCGAGTGGTCCATCGGGGAGCCTGGTCCAAGCGATCGCCACCCAACCCGACAAGACCGATATCGCGCTCGTAGGTGCCGGCACGGGCGCACTCGCAGTACTCGCAGCCCCCCATCAACACGTCACCCTGTACGAGATCGACCCTGCCGTCGTTCGCCTCGCGAGCGAGTCCGGCTTCTTCACGTACTTGGCGAACACTGAAGCGTCCTACGACATCGTGGTCGGAGACGGACGCCTCGCGCTGTCGGAGTCCTCGACGCGATTCGATCTCATCGTCCTCGACGCCTTTTCGTCGGGGACGATTCCGCTGCACCTCCTCACAGAGGAGGCGTTCGACCTCTACCTGGACCGGCTGAAGGACGGCGGCATCTTGCTGTTCCATATTTCAAACCGACACCTCGAGCTCGCGCCCGTCCTCGCGGCGCACGCGCGCGACCGCAACCTCGCGTCGTACGAGTGGGTCGACGTGCGGGATGATGAAGCGGTCGAGCGGGGTATCTTCGGTTCGCACTGGGTACTGCTTACGCGCGATCCTCAGGATCTAGCGTTCGTCGCCCAGGCTGGATGGCGCTCATTGGCTCATCCTGGCGATACGCGCACCTGGACCGATGACTTCTCGGACCTGTTGTCGGTCCAGAGATGGAACTGAGGCGAGCGCTCCTACCTCGCCTCGGCTGCCCCGCTGTCGATCAGCGCGCGGATCTCGTCCTCCCCGAAGCCGAGCTCGGCCAAGACCTGCTTGGTGTGTTCGCCCTGGCGCGGTGGTGGCTTCTGGTCCCGAGGACGCTCACCGTCCATGCGTAGGGGGAGGGAAAGGTCGCGGTAGTCGTCCACCTCGGCGTTGGGGGCTGCCACGAACATCGCCGACGCCTCGACCTGGGGATCAGCGACGACCTGAGCCACATCGTGGATGGCCGAGCAGGGAACCGAGTACGTCGTGCCGAGCTCCAAGAGCTGAGCCGTCGTCAGCACCTTGGTGTGCTCCTCGATGAGCGGGATCAGCTCGTCGTGGTTGGACGAGCGTAGCGGGTTCGTGAGGAAGCGCGGATCGGCCACGAGCTCCTCGATGCCGAGCGCCGAGCACAGCCGCGCGAAAAGTGCGTCGTTTCCGGCCGAGATCATCACGTGACCATCCGACGTCGGGAAGGCCTCGTAGGGAGCGATGGCCGGCACGCCCGAGCCCATGGGGCCCGGCACCTGCCCCGTGGCCATGTAGCCGGTGAGGTGGTAGGAGATCCACCCCAGAGATGTGTCCAACAGGGCGGTATCCACCTCGGACCCCTCGCCGGTCTGGTCGCGCTTCCTGAGCGCCGCGAGGACGGCTAGCGCCGTCCACATCCCGGTCCCGTAGTCCACCACGGCACCTCCAACCCGCGTCGGGGGCATACCAGGATGGCCGGTCGTAGACATCAATCCGGTATACGCCTGGATGAGCGGGTCGTACCCGGGCTCGTTCTTCCTCGGCCCCTCGGTACCGAACGCGCTCACGGAAGCGTACACGACGTTCGGGCGCACAGCGCGAATCGCGTCGTAGTCGAAGCCGAGCCGCTGGGCGACGCCACGGCGCGAAGCCTGCATGAAGACGTCCGACTCGCGTGCGATACGTCGCAGCACATCCATGCCCGCCTCGGTCTTCAGATCCAGGACGATGCTGCGTTTGCCCCGGTTGACGGAAAGGAAGAGGGCGCTGCCGCTTCCCCAGAAGGGAGGGCCCCAGGCCCGCGCCATGTCGCCTCCCGGCGGCTCGATCTTGATGACCGTCGCGCCCAAGTCCGCGAGGATCTGGCTGCAGTACGGGCCGGCGAGGTTTTGGGTCAGGTCGCAGACGCGGATGTCGGACAGCGGTGCGGTCACGTGCGGCTCTTGATGTCTCGGGATCTGGGACGGACGGCGAAAAAGCTTATCGGACTAGCGGGTGATGACCAACCTGAAGCCGATGAACGGACGACGAGCGCCGGGATCGGCGCCCCCGCGTCCCGCGGCTCGGATGTTTTGCGCCGTGTCATTGAACGCTCCTCCCCGCATCACCCACAGCGCCTCGGTATCCAGGCCAGCGCGATCGTCCGCTTCGTCGTACGGATAGGGCTGGTATGGCGAGCGCGTCCATTCCCAGACGTTTCCGCTCATGTCCGCAAGGCCGTAGGAGCACTCCGGACAAGCCACCGATCCAACCGGCGCCGTACCCCGCACGCCAAAGACGGCGCGGTCCTGGCGTGCGTCGTCGCCCCATGGGTAGACGCGCCCGTCGCCCCCCCGCGCGGCCTTCTCCCACTGTGCTTCGCTGGGGAGCGCCACGCGCCAGCCGGTCCGAAGTAGCTCGCTCAACGCCGATGGCGTCGTAGCAGAAGACGCGAGGGCACGCTCGAGCCAACGCGTGTAGGCGACGGCATCGGTCCACGCCACTCCGGTTACGGGGTGGTCGGGCGGCGCCTGAAGCGCTGTCGGGTCCACCACCACGTGCCCGGTCTCGCGAACGAAGGCAGCGTATTGGGCGACCGTGACCTCGTACCTACCAATGTAGAAAGTCGGCACGTCCACGATCCCCTGAGGTTGGGTCGCCAACCAACGCTCCACATCGTATGCGAGCGGATCCTCCGCAGAATCGCTCCCCATGGTGAACGGACCCGACGGGATCTCGACGAAGCCCAGCAGAGGCTCATCCGGGAGGAGCCAAGCGTCGCTTCGAAAACCGGGCAGTTCGGCCGGAACCGGCACATCGGTTCCGGGTCGCCGGGTGGTAGCTCCCGGATCCGAGCCGGCCAGCTGGAGCGAAAACCACACCGCCGCGACCAGCGCGACCTCCGCGACCGGTACACCCCACCTCATCCGCTTCTCAGTCGCGTTGGTTTCGCTCAAAGCGACGCCGTCCGCTCGCAAGCGAAGCTCCATCCGTGGCCGCACGCCCGTTCGAAGATCTCTCCCTCGGGCTCGTCCATCAGGTTTCGGCCGGCCTCGCGGAGCATGAGTCTGAGATCGAGAACACGGGGGTCGGAGCGGGCTATGTCTCCGGGATCGAGCAGGTTCACACAGGCAGCTTGGAAGCGTAGCTCGCACGCTCGCGCGAAGTAGGCCGAAGCAAGCTCGGCATCCGGAGGCGCGATTTGCCCCTCTGCGTACGCCGCGCCCAACTCATTGCACGCCCAGGCGGAGGCATCTCCGCAGTACGTGGCTTCGAGCTGCATCAGGCGGTCGCACGCGTTGCGGCGCCCCTCCTCACACGATTGCACCCAGAAGGGGAGTCGGTCGCCTTGGTGCGTACCGTCAGTCTTGCCGAGTGCGGACATCGCCCCGAACAAGACGATCCAGACCCCCATGTGGGCGAGATTCGGTCGGGTGAATACCCAATCCGCTCGCAAGCCTTCCCAGACTGGGCTCGCCTTGACCTGCTGTATGAATGCGTCGATCCCACGCACGCTAAGGTTGAGCAGCGGCACGCACAGGAGCTTGTCGTAGAACGTCGGCGCTCCGGCGGTCCCGAGTATCCAATACAGCGCGAAGACCCCCGCGCCGTAGAGCGCACCGAAGACCATCTTGCCGGGCGGCGTCCGCGGCGAGGTCGACGGATCGGTGATCAACAGGTGCAGCCCGAGGAAGACTGCCGCCGGAATGTCGGAGTCGACGAAATACGGCACCCCGGCCCAGGCGGAGTAGAGCGCGCTCCCTCCGAACAGCACCGCCGCGGCCGTGCCCGCCACCAGAGTGATCGAGAACAAATACATCACAACGAGCCCAAGTACGAACAGGTACGAGTAGATGTAGGGCGCGAGCGTGAGCGTCGACGCGATCTCGCGGCCCCACGTCAGATCCGTCGTTCCGGTCGCGATCAACACGAGGGAGAAGAGCCCCAGCGCGAACGCCGACGGATTGAAGATGTGTACCCGCCGACCCTCGCGGTGCCAGCGCACGAACTCCTTCCCGAGGAAGCCGATCCCCACCATGAGGAACTGGAGGTAGAACCAGTCGTCGCGGAACCACAGGAAGAGGTTGATGCTGAAGATGATCGGGAACGGACCGAAGCCCAGCACATAGTTCTCGCGGCGCGACCACTGGATCAGCATGTCGACGGCGTAGGCGAACGCGAGCTGGGCGAGGAGGAGCCCGGCGAAATCGTACACGGGGCGCCAGTACCAGCCCCAGTACGCGAAGACCGCTAGCTGCACTGTCGCCTGGACGTAATGCTGGGGGCGAAGCACCGTCGTCAGAGAGCGCCCCTGCCCCGACTGCCCAAGCCTCAGAGAAAGCAGTCCCTGCCAAGCGAGCAGCACGACGACAGCACCCCAGAAGGACCACGTGAGCCGGTCATTGGCCTGCACTCGCGGCAGGAACGAGAGCAGCGCCAGTAGGCCCGTCAGGGCGAGCGGAAGGTACAGCGCGTTCCGAGACGGGGGGGCGGCACCCCCACCGTCTTGGACCGTCGACCGCTGCTGCCGGCCGGACGGGTCACCGCTCTTCGGGTTGCGCCGGCGACTTGCTGCTGACATGGATCCTCACGAAAGGCGACTCTGCGGTCCCGGCATCGTGCCGGGGGCCGAAAGAATGTACGCACCACCCCGAGGGGTCCAACATCCCATGATGGCCCGACTCGACTGGCGGAAGGCGCTCGTGTACACCCATCGCTGGCTGGGGATCGCCGGCGGCCTCCTGGTCCTCATGTGGTTCGCCACAGGCATCGTGATGATCTATCACCGGATGCCCGAGGTCGGCGCAAACGAGCGGCTCGAGCGGCTCCGGCCGATCGACCCCGCCAGCATCCGGATCGCGCCGGCCCAGGCGGCCGCCGCTGCTGGAGGCCCGTTTAACGCCGTCCGCCTCACCATGCTGGGCGAGCGGCCGGTCTACCGGTTCGGAATTCGCACCGTGTTCGCCGACACGGGGGAAGGACTCGGCGTGCTGTCGGCGGACGAGGCGACGGCCTTGGCCGGTGATTTTTCGCCAAGCCACCGAGAGAGCCTGGCATACGACGCGTATCTCACCGAGCCGGATCAGTGGACCCTCCAGACTGGCAGCTTCCCGCTGCATCGCATCGCGCTGAGCGACGAGCAGGACACGCACGTCTACGTGTCGGAACGCAGCGGCGAGATCGTCATGCGCACCACGGGGTCCGGTAGGGCCTGGGGCTACGCGGGCGCGGTCCTCCACTGGCTCTACTTCACCCCGCTTCGAGTGCGGGGGGGCCTGTGGTCGCAAACCATCATCTGGCTCTCGATCGCCGGCTGTCTGCTCACCCTATCCGGACTGCTCTGGGGGTTGATGCGGTTCGCGCCGTTCAGACGTCACCGGAAGCGCGGTCGCCGAAGCCTGACGATGTCGCCCTACGTCGGGCTCCTCGCCTGGCACCACTACGCCGGCCTCCTCTTCGGCTTCTTCAGCTTTACCTGGCTGTTGAGCGGCGGACTCTCCATGGAGCCATGGAACTGGCACCCAGGAACGGTGCCCACGAGCCAGCAACGGGATGCGCTCTCTTTAGGTCCCTTGAGCCTGGACGGGATCTCGGCCGGGCTCATGCGTCAGGGGATTGCCGCGATGGCGGCGACCGGTCCAGTTCACGAAATCGAGATCCTGCAGGTCCGCAGCAGACCCTACCTGGTTGGTCGAGAGGGCCGGGCCGGAGCCGAGCCCCGCCTCGTGTCCGCGACCGCACCGGCGGCGGGCGTAGTCGACGCTGTTCCTGTCGCCGACCTGATCGATGCGGCTGCCGAGGCGATGCCCGGCATTGGGATACGCGACATGGTCACGCTGGAGGAGTACGACTCCTACTACTACGACCGCACAGACCAGGCGCCGCTTCCGGTGCTCAGGGTATCGTATGCCGACCCCCAAGAAACGGCACTCTACATCGACCTCCGTCGTGGCGTGATCGTCCGCAAGGAAGAGCGACTGACCCGGGTGAACCGGTGGTTGTATCACGGCTTCCACAGCTTGGACTTTCCGTTCCTATACGCCAGTCGACCGCTGTGGGACGTCATCGTGATCGTACTCAGCCTCGGAGGCATCGCCCTGTGCGGGACGACGCTATGGCCCGGTTGGCAGCGTCTGAGTCAGCACGTGCGGCGCCACGCCGGACGCTAGAGACGGTTGTCCGGCGACCGAGCTATCTGAGCCAGCCCTCCAGGGCAGTGGCCAGGTCGGTCTTCTCGTCCCGGTACTTGACGATGACCGGCGTGTAGAGCTGGAGTCCCTGTTCGCGGGCCCAGGCCGAGCTCACGGCCCGGGAGCCTCCAACGACGACCGCGTCCTCGGGAATCTCGAGGGGTGCGCCTTGTTTTGCGCGGTGCACCGTCTCGTTGACCAAGTCGAAGACCGGCGTCCCCCGCGTGAGGACGACCCCGGCACCCAACACCGCGCGGCGACGCACCACAGTGCCTTCGTACACCCCGACGTTGCCACCGATGACCACGTCGTCCTCGATGACGACCGGCGAGGCATTGATCGGCTCGAGCACGCCGCCCAGTTGGGCCGCTGCGCTGACGTGGACCCGCTCGCCCACCTGGGCGCAGGATCCCACCAGCGCATGAGAGTCGATCATCGTGCCACTACCTACGTACGCGCCGACGTTCACGTACATCGGCGGCATGCACACGACGCCCCGTGCGAGGTGCGCCCCTCGCCGGACCGCCGAGCCGCCGGGCACAATGCGCACGCCGTCGCTTGCCTGGAATCTCCGGAGCGGCAGGGTGTGCTTGTCATAGAACGCGGCGCCGTCGCCTACAGGCGCCCCACCTTCCGTGCCAGCGGTGGGCGCCACGACGCCGTACCGGAAGGCGAGCAGGATGCCGCGCTTCACCCACGGCACCGCCATCCACGTTCCGTCGTCCGCCTTCGTAGCCGCGCGGAGGGCCCCGGTCTCGAGACCGTCGAGGAGATCTTCGACGACCTCGGCCGTAGTCTCGGGCAGCTGAACTCCAGGGGGTGTCGCTGCCAGCTCTTCTATCTGGCGCTGCAGCTCCTCCTGGCTCGCCACGCTCACAGTGCCCCCGCAGCTTGTAGCGCCGCTCGAATCTTCTCCCGGTGCTCCCCGGCGAGGGGAACGAGGGGGAGCCGGACTACGTCCTGCATGCGCCCCAGCTCAGCCATTGCGGCCTTCATCGGCATTGGGTTGCTCTCCACGAAACCGGCGATCATGATCGGTTGCAGTGTCTTCATGAGGCGCTGCGCCTCCGGCAGGTCGGCGCGGTCCATCGCCTCGGTGAGCTTCGCCATCGGCTTCGGGACGGCGTTGCTGACCACAGACACGACCCCGTCGCCCCCGAGGGCCATGAACGGGACCGTCAGGTTGTCGTCCCCCGACAGGACGCGAAAGCCCGCCGGGCGGTGAAGGATCACATCCAGGATCTGATCCAGGTTCCCGGAGGCCTCCTTCACACCGCAGATGTTCGGATGCTCCGCCAGAGCGAGTGTCGTCTTCGAAAGAATGTTCGACCCCGTACGTCCCGGTACGTTGTAGAGGATGAGCGGCACGTCTACCGCGTCCGCGACTGCCTCGAAGTGCGCAATGAAGCCGCGCTGCGGCGGCCGGTTGTAGGGGGGACCCACGACCATCAGGTGAGACACGCCTTGGCTTGCCACGGCTTTGGCTTGTTCAATGGTCGCTTTGGTGTCATTGCCGCTCACGCCGCCCAACACCGCGACGCGGCCCGCGTTCTGCTCGACGACGAGCCGCACGACCCTGAGGTGCTCATCGTGGGTCAGCGTAGCAGCTTCACCCGTCGAGCCGCAGGGCACCAGGAAGTGGATTCCTTCCTCGATCTGCCACTCGACCAGGGCGCGGAAGGCTGCTTCGTCCAGAGCCCCGTCTTTCGTAAAGGGAGTCACGAGCGCAGTTCCACATCCGCGCACCTCGAGTCCACTCATGCCCCACCTCCCAATCCCAAGACGTCGTCCAGCGTGAAGACACCCGTGCGCCCGCGCAACCAAAGCGCTGACGTGAGCGCGCCGTCGGCGAAGATGCGCCTGTTGCGCGCCTCGTGACTCACAACGATCTGCTCATTTGCATTGTCAATGCATACCTCGTGCCGTCCCGCGACTTCGCCGATACGGACCGATTCGATGGGGACTTCTTGCCCACTCCCCGCCAGCGCCTCCTTCAGGAGCAGCGCCGTACCGGAAGGCGCGTCCTTTTTCGCCACGTGGTGTGTCTCAGTGATGTGCACGTCGAAGCCATCGAGTCCTCGAAGCAGCTCGCCGGCGCGCTCGAGGATCGCTTTCATCAGCGCGACGCCTACCGAGAAGTTCGGCGCCCACAGGAGCGCTCCTTCCTTCTCCGTCACGCGCGCGCGCACTGCGTCGAGTTGGCCGTGCCAGCCGGTCGTACCCACCACGACCGGAACGCCCGCCTCCAGACACAGCTCGATATCCGCTTCTGCCGAGTCGGGCTGCGTAAACGAGATCACGACGTCCGCTTCGCGAAGCGCTGCGATCGCCCCGGCGCGGTCCGCGACATCATCCACGTCGAGGCGGGCGACGACCTCCACGCCCCGCTCCTGGGCCGCTGCATCCACCTCGCGGCCCATGCGACCCATCCCCAGAATCGCGATGCGTGGCGTATCCGCCGTCACCAGGCCCCCTGCGCGACCCCTGGAAGTTTGCCCATTCGCCCCAGCACCTCGGCGTTGAGGATAGAACCTCCGGCGGCTCCCCGCACGGTATTGTGCGACAGCGCCACCAGACGGATGTGCATCAACGGGTCGGAGCGCACCCGACCCACAGTGGTGGTCATGCCTCCCCCGCTGTACACGTCCTTGCGGGCCTGTGGCCTGTCCGGCTCGGAACGCACCACCAAGGGGTCGGCGGGAGCACTCGGGAGTCCCTCGCAGACCGCGTGGCCCTTCCAACCCGTGAGCACTTCAACGGCCTCTTCGGGTGTCACGGGGCGCCCGAAACCGACCGTCATGCACGCGGTGTGGCCGTGTTCGACGGGCACACGGTTCGCGTGCGCGCTAATCGTAATCGGTGCCGGGGTGACGCCCCCGTCGCCTAACGTACCCAGGAGCTTGTTGACCTCACGCTCGATCTTCTCCTCTTCTCCCCCGATGTAGGGGATCACGCTGCCGAGAATGTCGAGGCTCGCCACGCCTGGATAGCCAGCGCCCGATACCGCCTGCATCGTGGCGATGAGCGCCTGCCGGATTCCGAACGCGGCATGCAGCGGGCCGAGCGCAACGGCAACCACCGTGCTGGCGCAGTTCGCGTTGGTGACGATCGCACCGCTCCAGCCGCGCTTCTCGCGCTGCATGTCGATCAGCGACAGGTGGTCCGCATTGAGCTCCGGAATAACCAGGGGTACGTCGGCATCCATGCGGTGATTCTTCGCATTGCTGAGGACGACCGCTCCGGCCTTCGCGAACGCCTGTTCTACCTCGCCGGCCACCGATGCGTCCAGCGCAGAGAAGACGACCTTCGACTTGACCAGCCTGGGATCGCAGGCGAGCACGGTAAGGCCGGCGACCTCGGGCGGGAGGCGCCCCTCGTGCCACGTCATGGCCTCCGCGTACGGACGCCCCGCGGAACGCTCGGAAGCGGCCACCTCGGCGATCTCGAAGAGCGGATGCCCATCGAGGAGCCGAATGAAGGTCTGACCCACGGCGCCGGTGGCACCGAGCACCGCGACCGGAACTCTCTCGCCCCTTGGACTGCTGCTCCAGCCCCCTCCGCCGCTCGCTTTGGCCCTCATGACGCCAACAGCCCGCGTACGATCCCTTCGTACGCCTCAACCGCCCCGCGGAGCTCATCGACTGGCACGTGCTCCCCCCCGGTATGTGCATGGTGAATGGAACCCGGACCGAACATGAGCGGCGTGCCCCACGCCGTCAGAATCGGCACGTCGCTCGTATAAGCGACCGTCGTCGTCGCGAAGCCGTCGAGGACGCGGAAGCGCTGCGGGGGAATGTGGCTCCCCCACACCAGGTCGGCCCGGTCGCCCACCAACTTGGTGAGGGCGTCCTTTACCACGGCCACATCGCCCACGAGGCGAATCATCAACTCTACCTCACACTCGCCGGCGAATACGTTAGCCGCCGAGCCGCCCCGAATCAGGCCCACGTTGACGGTGGTGTCGCCGAGCTCGGGATCGGTCGGCAGCTCCAGGCCGCGCAGCTCACCGAGCAGCCCGACCATCGCATCGACCGCCGACCGGCCCAGGTCAGGGTACGCCGAGTGCGCTTCCTGACCGCGAGCGCGAATGACGACACGCTGCGAGCCCTTCGACGCGCTTACGAGTCCACTCTCGGTCGGCTCCCCGTTCACCATCCAACGGCTGGTCGCCGGCAACGAAGCAGCGGCCCGGGCGCCGTCCGAGCCCGCTTCCTCGCCTACGACGAAGAGTAGATCGACGCGCTCTTCCCCCGCATCCGCGAGCCGCTGGGCAGCACAGATCATCGCCGCCGCGATGCCCTTGGCGTCACACGAGCCACGACCGTACAGCTTCCCATCCTCGAGGCGCGGCGGGAAAAAGCCCGGTACGGTGTCGAGATGCGTCGTCAGCGTGACCTCACCCCCGCGGCGCGTCGCCCAGATGTTCACACGTCCGCCCGACACGGGCTGTGTGCGTACGTCCCACCCCTTGGCGGCGAGCAGATCCATGACGAAGTCCGAGACCGCGTGCTCGTGGCCCGAGAGGGACGGGATGGCGACCATCTCGGTGGCGAGCTCGACAACGTCGATCGGTCCGGGGGCGCCAGCTTCGAAGCTCCGAGGGATCGCCTGCGCGGCTTCGTCCGTTGGTTCAGCCTGAAGGCCCGAGCCGAAGAAGGCCTCGTGGAGCACCCGCACGGCGTTGTCCACGTCGTCGCGGCGCACCACGAACGAAATGTTCAGCTCCGACGATCCCTGTGCGATCGCGCGGATGCTAATGCCGTGCTCACCCAGCACACCGAAGACCTTACCCGCGATTCCGGGCGTGTCCTTCATGCCCTCCCCGACGACGGCCACGATCGAACAGTCTTCCTCGATGGCTGGGTCGTCCATGAGACCCGCACGGCGCTCCAGGTCAAACGTCTTTTCGATGGCTCGCACAGCCGGCCTCATCGACCGCGGGGCGAGCGCCACACAGACCGACCTCTCGCTGCAGCCCTGACTCAGCAGGAGGATCGGGCACTTCGCTTGATCGAGCGCGTGCACGAATCGACCCGTGACGGATTCCGTCCCGTGCCCCACTCCACTGAGCTGAATCAGCCCCACCTGATCGATCGAGGCGATGCCCCGCACAGGTCCGAGATTCGTTTTCGGCGCACGGGGAGTGACAAGCGTGCCCGGGTCGGAGGGCGACAGCGTGTTACGGATGGAGAGCGGAATTCCACGGTCCCGAAGCGGCCGTACCGTCTTCGGGTGCACGACGCGCGCGCCCCAATGAGACAGCTCGAGGAGCTCGCTGAAGCCGAGATTCCTGAGCGGACGGGCGTCCGGTACCGTGCGTGGGTCTGCGGTCATCACCCCAGACACATCGGTCCAGATTTCGACCTCCTCGGCGCGTAGCGCCCAGCCCAAGACCGCTGCGGAGTAGTCCGAGCCGCCCTTCCCCAACGTCGTGCGCTCCCCGGTTGGCGTGGCGCCCAGAAAGCCCGTCACGACCGGTACGGTCTCGCAGGGAGCCAGAACCCGAAGCGCCTTCTGTTCGGTGGCCGGGAATTCCACCTCGGCCTCGCCGTGGCGGTCGTCCGTGACAATCACATCCGACGAGTCCACGGCACGCGTCTGGAGGCCTCTCTGGCAGAGTCCCGCCGACACAAGTTGGACCGAAAGGCGCTCACCTAAGGAGAGCACCTGGTCGAGTGTCCGTGGGGAGCACTCACCCACGAGCTCGATGCCTTGGATCAGCCTGGCTGCTTCCCGCAGCACCCGCTCTACGCCCTCGACCGCCTCGGGCCGATCACCGGTCATTTCCGTCACGGCGTCGCGGTGGCGCTTCTCGATTTCGGCCAGAAGATCTCCGGCCTCCCCGCGAGCCGCGAGCTCGGAGGCGCGCCGCAACTGCTCGGTCACCCCCGACATCGCGGAGACGACAAGAACCGGATGACTCACAGGTAGCCGGTCCCGCACCACTTGTGCGATTACGTCCAGACGGCTCGCGCCGGTGACTGAGGTCCCCCCGAACTTCAGCACACGCCGGGGTAGACCGGCGTCGGCTGGGGTCTCGTTTGTCGCTTCGGGTCGGGTGCTCATGGGTCCGCTTCGAGCAAGATCGGAGCCAGAATGGATAGCCTGAAAAGGTAGCACGAGCGCGCGATCAGCGAAGAGGCCCGGTCGCGATCATCCGGGCCCGTCTATAGGTTGCCGCGGAGTTCGTGTCTTGGGACCACAGACCCACGGAGGGGATGAAGATGACCGTGA
>JAOTVA010000196.1 GCA_029863645.1 Gemmatimonadota bacterium | reverse complement strand
CGCCAGCACAATGGAGTGTACGACCGAGACGTATTCGAAGGTGCTCAGAGGCTCTCCTTTTGGCTGCCACCACCGCCTAACGTCTCGCGATTCTGCTGCGCCGCCCGCACGGACACAAGCGCGAAGCGCTTCTCTGCCCCTTCTTCGGCGTCAGTAGCAATCGCTTGTTAGACCGCAACCTCCGCCATTGACACATGTCCGCCATTGGCGCACCTTTCTACATGGAACTGGTAGAAACGCCGGTGTTCACTCGACAGGTCGCCGAGGCACTCACTGAGGATGAGTACCGGATGTTGCAGCTGCACCTTGTCGAACACCCTGAAGCCGGGACCCTCATCCCAGGTTCAGGGGGCCTACGCAAACTGCGATGGCGACTGCCGGGGCGCGGTAAGCGCGGCGGCGCCCGGGTGATCTACTTCTGGAAGGTGGCGGCGCAGCGAGTCTACCTCCTGTTCCTCTATCCCAAGAACGTGCGGAGTGACCTGACCCGGACGCAGCTACGCACGCTGCGGCAGCTGATCGAGGCTGAGCCGGCAGAGTGACAATGGAGGCGACAAATGCGTGAAGAGCTTTTCGACGAGCTGGTAGAGAGTGTGAAGCAGATGAAGGAGATCGAGGCCGGTCGGATGGAACCGTCTCGAGTGACCTCAGCTGCCGAGCTAGTCCAAGACGGCAGCCTGGATGTGGCTGCCCTACGCGCCCGCTTCGAGCTCAGTCAGGCCAAGTTCGCCGCACTGTTGGGCATCAGCGTGGCTACGCTTCGCAATTGGGAGCAAGGGCGTAGGGAGCCAGAGGGGCCAGCCAAGGTGCTCCTTCGCGTGGCGGCTGCCCACCCCGAGGCCCTTCTTTCGGTCACGACCAAGAAGCCCAACCGAGCCAGACCTCGACGCAAACGCGTTGCGGTCTAACGTCTCGCGATTCTGCTGCACGGCCCGGCTGCTAACAAGGGGCGCGAGCTGAAGGCGAGTGGCCCGCTGCCTGTCCGCTAACCCGTGACAGTAGCAATCGCTTGTTAGAGCGCACCGCGCTTCGAGCGATACCTGACCCCCTCTAGACCTTCGAAATCACTGTCTTGGGTCCACAGCGTCGCCTCGTTCGCCACGGCGGACGCATAGATGATGCTGTCCGCAAGGGGAAGCTGATGCGAGGCGCCGAGTTCGGCCGCTTCGATAGCCAGCCCTTCGTCTAGGTCCACCACCGTACCCTGGCGCATGGATGCCGCGGCTTCCAGCGCCGCTTGCCGCCCGCGCTGGCGGAGGATGTAGCGATAGACCTCAAGGATGACCACGGAGGGAACGAGGAGCGACTCCACGTCCCCTACGGCCTTCGCGAAATAGCGCGCATTGGGCCCGTCGACGAAGAATTCGATCCATGCGGAGGAGTCAACGACGTTCAAAACTCGCGGTCCGGTTCGCGCTCGAAGGCCGGGTCCATGCCCTTCAGATACCCCCGCATTTCAGAGGGCGGGCGCACCGGGACGAGTTCGATACGGCCGCCGATCGCGAACGCTTCCACCTTTTGCCCCGGTCTGATGCGGAGCCGATCCCGTACGTCCTTAGGGATCACAACCTGGTACTTGCTCGAAATGGTCACGGTAGACAAGGCGTATGCTCCATCGATAGCAGTACGGTAAGACGACGTGCATATGATAACCCTGCCTCTGACAAACGTTCAACTGTCCAGGTGCGCTCTAACGTCTCGCGATTCTGCTGCGCCGCCCGCACCCTGGCAAGCGCGAAGCGCGTACCTACCCCCTCTTCGGCGTCAGTAGCAATCGCTTGTTAGACGGCACCGCCACTACTGACCTCCGAGCACTCCTAGCTGCTGGAACATGTAGACGAGTTGCAGCGTGAACGACACGGCCGCGGCCAGTAGCTGCACAGTCCGGCGACTGGACACCAGCCCTGCCACCGAGGCCAACACGTACACCCCGGACATCCACATCGCGGCGGGGAGAGCGGAGTAGCCAGCCCCCTTAAGGAGCGTGTCGAAGACGTCGAAGATCACGCCGGCAATGTTCGCTCCGAAGAACCAACGCCGCCCCTCCATGAAGTACCGGTAGGAATCCTGCACCCCGGTTAGTCGGTGAGGAACGAGAATCGCAGCCAGCAGATACAGCAGGATCGCGAAGGATATGACGAACAAGTAGAGGCCGAACGTCCACTCATCTCGAAGCGCCTGGAAGTTGAACTCGTACCACCAGAACGAGATGAGCCATGTCAGGACGTAGCCGACCCAGAGCAGGTAGACCGGATCAAGGGAAAGCCGCTGCCCATGTCCCCGCAGTCGATGAACCCCTTCGGCCACGGCTGACAACACGTGCGTAATCGCGAGACCGATCACGATCGACACCAGCACCATGACGTACTCGAACGGGCTCAAAGCAAGTCCTTTCAACGGGGAGGCTTCGCCGCACTGCGAACCCGCGCTCCGAAGCCAACTGTCGATGGAGCGCCCCAGAAGATAGTCGGATGCTCCAACTACCCGTTCTCCCTGTGCCGTCTAACGTCTCGCGATTCTGCTGCGCCGCCCGCACGCACACAAGCGCGCAGCGCGTACCTACCGACTCTTCGGCGTCAGTAGCAATCGCTTGTTATGGAGCGCAGCGTCTACGTCACTCGTCAAAGAGACGGTACGGGAACAGCATCGACGAACGGTAAAGCGTTAGTAGGACTGCGAGATCTGCCTCGAGGCGGTAGACGATGCGGTAGTCGCCCACGATGAGTTCGCGGACGTCCTCTCGCCCCAGTTCGGGTACCATCCGCCCCGACCCCGGAAACCCCTCTATTCTCGACGTGGCGTCGAAGAGGCGCTCTGCCACTAGGCGCCCATACCGTGGGGAGTCACGTTCGATGAACTCGCGGATCGCCTGTAGGTCCTGGACCGCCTGTTCGGTCCAGCGAACGACCGTCACCCTAGGATGCGGCGCTTGGCTTCCTCATGGCTCATGGTCTTGCCCGCTTCGGCCTCCTCAAGGCCTTTCTCTACCTTCGCCAGGAAGTACAGCCGCTCCATGGCGTCCTCGACCGTCGCGTCTTCGGGGAGTTCGCGAACCGCATCGAGAACTCGCTCTTTGGCTTTGGGCTCAGCCATGGCGCCATGACCTCCGGGTTGGGGATGTCGTAGTCTACACCGGAGGCGGTAGAAGGGACCATGCTCCGGGGGGACATGTTACTTCCGGAGCACTTCAGGGAAGCGGTGTGGGTCGAACCAGCGCTTCCCGTCTTTCGCCATCGTCCACGGATTGGTGAGCTCACGACGATGGGGCAGGACTTCGGCGTCTTCCAAGGTGTGGAGTGCCTGCTTCACGGCGCGGCGGACACGCCGATTGGCAATGCGCTTGTCCTGCTTCTCAGACCCTGCGGTCGTGATCCCGCTGATCGGGGTCTTCTTGCGTGATTGAGACATGTCATGCGCTCCATAACGTCTCGCGATTCTGCTGCGCCGCCCGCGCGCACACAAGCGCGTAGCGCGTCCCTGCCCCTTCTTCGGCGTCAGTAGCAATCGCTTGTTATCTAGTGCTCCAGCCCGGCGACCCACTCACTGCTCCGTTTCCCTGAGCGTTCGCACCACGGCGGCGATGTCCCGCTGCAGGTAGAAGATGTTCGAGTGAATCCATCCCTGGACATCGACCAGCACGTCTAGCTGCTCTCGGAACCGGTCATCCGCCCTCATGCCGGCTAGATCGTAACCGACGACCGATTGGATACCGTCCTCGTCCTCTCCGATGGGCGCGAGCGTGGCGTACTCAGGCAGATAAAGGTCTAGCCTGTCCACTATGTTTCGGAGCTGCCCCAGATTGAACAGCCGGTTCTGCGCTTGTTCTTCGTATCGGGCCAACGCTGTGCGAAGGGTCTCGTCCGAGATGAGGTCGAGCCGCCCACTGGCAACGAGCTCGCTGTACGTCGGGGAGTGACGGACGAACGTCGGATGGCTGTATCCCCGTCGGATGGCGAACCGGATCACCTCGTCTTCCGCGGCCTCTACTGTGCCTCGATCTAACGCGTGGCGTAGCACTCCGAGTGATTGGATGACTCGGGCCGTGTAGGCCTCGGCACTATCCAACTCCGTAGTCAGTACTCTGAAGTCGTCCTGCAACCGCAGTTCGACGAGGACCCGCTCGGCCCGCTCCACTCGCGCCTCATTCCAGTTCGACACCTGGATGCCGATGAAGACCCCAAGGACTACCATGCACAAGTCCAGTATCACGGCCGTCCAATTCTGAGACCTCAGATCCTCGGTGAGCCGACGAATAAGCACTGGTCACTCCTCCATACCTCAAACGATGTGGCCGCGTTGAGTCAACGCATACCGGCAATGCGGCCCGCCCGGCAACGCACTAGATAACGTCTTGTGCTTCTGCTGCGCGACCAAGATGCCTACCGCGCGCACAGCGCGCGATCCGGGCCTCTACCGCGACAGCAGGAAGCGCCAGTTAGAGAGCTTCTTCGACAACGTCTCTGGCCTCTACCGGCGCCGCCCAACTCATGCTCGGAAGCTGGTAGACGGAGGTAGTAGGGGCTATCGAAGTGATGTACTCCCGGAACGCCTCGGAAAACCAGGATCGTCGCGCGGACCACCACCCAGAGAAGCCAGGCGCCCCGACCACCGCATCGAGCGTGGCCCGTAGGCCCTCCCAGGCCCAATCATCCACTCCGCCAGCTTCGCGATAGTGGAACAGCTCTTCGTAGGGCTTCATCAACGTGAACAGCAGGGCCGAGTAGCGGACCCGCTCCGCGTCATTGCGAAGGCCTGACGAACTCTGCGATCCTCGCACCCAGACATCGCACACCTCCTCGTCCTTGACCATCGAGTCAAACACGCGGTTGATCTTGTCGATGACGGATCGCACCGCAGTCTCGCGAGCCTGAGACGCGCCGCCGCGAACCTGGGTGCCGAGGTAGACTAGAGATGCAATCACGCCGAGGGCTGCAACGATCTCTGCAACTGCTCCGATAGCATCCCAGTTCATCCCGCCTCGCTCGTGGGTGAAGCTCTCTAACGTCTCGGAATTCTGCTGCCGGACCACGATGCTGACCCGGAGCGCGAGCTGCAAGGCGAGTGCTCCGGACCCAGCGGCCTACGCGGACAGCAGCAATTCCTTGTTAGGTCGCGTCCGGCCCG
>JAOTVA010000007.1 GCA_029863645.1 Gemmatimonadota bacterium | reverse complement strand
CGATGCCGAGGACGCCTGGTGACCGCCCACCTTGAGCCCCGACTCCACCTGCCGCACCCGGTTGGCGTGGTGCACCATGCTGACGGCCAGCCACAGGACCCTTCGCTGGACCGCGTCGAGGGTGTCGAGGGCGAGGTAGGCGTCTGACTGGGGTGGCACGGTGGTGATGATTGAGTCCAAGGATTCTGTCGTGCGTTCTAGGCGACTGGCGGACATCATCAGTTGGGGTCCACCTACCGTCAACTCGTAGGGTGCGGGGAAGCCGCCGTCCTACGTGGCGCCCCGCCATGGGGCCATCTAACTTCGCCGCTGGTGATGCGATGGACCACGGCGGAGGTTGGAGTAATGAGGAGCGAGCAGTGTCTTGGTGCCCGGTTGGAGACCCGCGTCTTCACGGGCATCGCGGGTCTGTGCCTGACCTTCATCCTGTTCGGCGTAAGCCCGCTCGATGCTCAGCACCGAATCCAGCTGATGGACGCTCCGTGCACGGGGTCCGCGGACACTCAGGTGACGGAGCCAGGGACGGATCGCACATACATACTCGACTATCCCTGCGACCTGCGGGCGGGCGAAGACGTCACCTTTGTGCTCAACCTCCACGGCGGCGGCTCGAGCGGCAGGTGGCAGCGGGAGTACTTTCCCGCGTACGACCAGAAGGAGGCCTACCGGCTCGTCATCGCGACACCGTTCTCGCCCACCCGGGTCTGGTCGGAAGTCGACGACTCGTATCTCCAGAACATCGTGACTGAGGTCGTCGACGAGGTCGGGCGCGATCGCGTGAGGGCGTTTTGGCTCGCGGGGCACTCGCAGGGCGGCTCGACATCGCGACGCCTCGTCTGCACCGACTTCTTCCGCACGAAAGTAGACGGGTTCCTGAGCCTGTCAGGCGGCCGTTTGGGTGGATCAGCGCCGCGCGCCGCCAATGCCGGCCGGCCCAGGCAGGAAGGTGACCCGGCCCCGGCGCCTGCCACCGCTCGGCCTACCCCGGCCCCCCGGGCTGCCCCGGCCGACCCGAACTGCGACTTCTCACACATCTTCGCGATCGGCGAGCACGAGATCGCCTCGCTTCCGACGATTTCCTCGCGGGCTCAGATGTACGGCTGTGACGCCCGTATGGAGAGCCGAACCGTCATGGACACCGGGGGCGGCTACGTCCACGACGGCGGTCACCAGAATCCGGCGACGCCGTCCTGGGGGCGGTTACCCATGGGAGGCACGGCTCAGGTCTTCGTGTACCCGAACTGCCGCGACGGCAGGGTCGTCGCCGACGTGGTTCGGATCGACAAAGGGCACACCGAAGGGAACGAGCCGGAGGTCACGAAGGAGTTAGTGCGGCTGATGGTCTCGGCGCGCGGCGGGAAGATCCGACGCGGGGGTTAAGAGAGCCTCAGCCTCAGGTCGGCCACAGCTGCGGGGCGAACTCACCCAAGAACTGCCGCCACACGATCCACGTGTGCGCGCCGGGCGTCTCACGGAACGTGTGATCGATACCCGCGCGGGTCAGGAAGTCGTGCAGCAGGACCGCCCGCGCGTGCCCACCGTCCTCCGTACCCATGCCGATCCAGAAGAGGTCGAGCTTGTCGTTGACCGCTGCGGCGTTCGCTGCGACGTCGGCCAAGCGGACCTCCGGCTCGTTGCCTGCGCTGGAGCTGAAGACACCCAGCCTGCTGAACAGGTCGAGGTGACTGAGCCCGATCGTGAGCGTCTGTGAGCCGCCCCGCGACAGGCCGGCCAAGGCACGGTACTCACGGTCGGAGCTCACGCGGTAGTTGGACTCGATGAAGGGGATCAGCTCGCCGGTCAGGATCGCGAGAAAGTCGGACTGCTGCACGTCGCCCGATGCGCCAGCGTACCAGGGGTACGCGTAACCGTAGGGCATCACAACGACCATGGGAGCCACGCGCCCTTCGTCAATCAGGTTGTCGAGGATCGTGTGCGCGCGCCCGAGCATGGTCCAGCTGCGGTCCTCCCCGTCGGCCCCGTGCAGCAGGTAGAGCACCGGAAGCTGCTCCGTTCCGGAGTCATATCCCGGGGGGGTGTAGACGTAGACCTGCCGGCTCCCGCGTGTGACGTCGGAGTCGTAGGTCCTGATCTCGACCGTCCCGTGGGGAACGGGACGGACATCGAACGACCGGGGTGTGTTGCTCCGCACCGTGAGCACACTCGAGATGCCCGACGGACCCTGATTGGTCTTCACCGTCGGGTTCCTCGGGTCGAGGAACGTCATCCCGTCGATCGTGAACTCGTACTCGTAATCCTCGGGTGCAATGTGGCCGACGGTGACGGACCAAACACCGTCGTCGCCCTTGTCCATGGCGAGTGGGCCAGGCATGAACTCGCCGGTCAAAACGACCGTCTCGGCCTCAGGGGCCCTCAGCCGGAAGGTGACCGAGTGGTCTGCGTGAACCTCGGGAGAGAGGACGGGCGCCACCCGCTCTTGCGCGGCCAACGGCGCGACCACGATCAGCCAGCCCATCAGGGAAAGAAGAACCACGTGGGCCCAGGTTCCTGATCTCATGCCGATGTCCCCCGTTGAGGCAGTCGAGTCGCGTCACGGTGCGCGTCGGGAGGTGATGCGGCAAGAGCGTCGCCAGTCGATGGGCCGGTCGATACTTTGTCGACGCTGCTCCCGCCCGACCTATGAGGATCCGACGATGCTTCGATCGCATGGCCCGACTCTGTCCCTTCCGCTTGCAGCTGCCCTCATGGCCACGGCTATCGGCGTTTCTTCACCGGTCGCCGTCGCCGCTCAGTCCTGGGCCTCCGTGGCCGGGTCCGACGCACTGTCGGTGGACCACTACGTGCCGGTCGTCTCGAAGGCTCCCTCCATGGAAGGTGAGATCGCTCAGATCTACGTCCGCGAGCGGGTCACACCAGGGACGGCGCTCCGGTCACAGAGCCTGGAGGGCAACGTCGTCATCTTCGTCCATGGCGCAGGGACACCCGCGGAGGTCTCTTTCGACGCGCCCGGCGCCAGCTGGATGGGCTACTTGGCCGAGGCCGGCTACGACGTGTTTTCGATGGACATGACTGGCTACGGTCGCTCGACCCGCCCGTCGGTGATGAACGACCCGTGCAACCTGTCCGAAGGACAGCAGCGCGATCTCGTGCCCGCCCTGCTCATGCACACGTGTGCCCCGAGCTACGGGTTCGCGACCACGACCATCGAGTCGGACTGGCACGACCTCGACGCCGTCGTGGAGTACGTGCGCCAGCTCCGGGGGGTGAACCGTGTCCATCTGGCCGCTTGGTCTCTAGGCGGGCCCCGGGCGGGTGGTTATGCCTCCCGCCATCCGGAGAAGGTCGCGAGCGCCATCCTCCTTTCGCCCGCCTACGGGAGGAATCGGTCCTCGTCCCCACCCGCGCAGCTGCCTGCCCCGGGCGCAGCCTTCACCAAGCAGTCCAAGGCCGACTTCGAGTCCCTCTGGGACCGTCAGCTCGGCTGCCCTGCGCAGTATGAGCCCGCGGTGCGGGAGTCGGTGTGGACCGCGATGCTCGAGTCCGATCCGGTCGGGGCGACCTGGGGCACGGGCGTGCGCCGCGCGCCGCGCCTCACCACCTGGGGCTGGGGCCAGGAGGAGGTGGCCAGGCAACAGACGCCCATGCTCCTGATCGCGCCCGAGACCGATGGCCAGGTGTCGCCTGCGAGCGTCGTGGCGCTCTACGAAGACCTGGGCGCGACGAACAAAGTCCTGATCCATCTCGCCTGTTCGTCCCACAACGCGATGTGGGAGACCAACCGCATGATCCTCTTCGAGGCGTCACTCGACTGGCTCCGCACCGGAGCGGTTCAGGGCACCGAGAACGGAGAGCTACGGCTCGGCAGCTGACCCTCTTAGAAGACGACGGCCGGCTGCTCCGCCATGCGCGTAGCGACCGCACAGTCCTGCGCGACACTCAAGTACCGGCCGACGGACTCGGCGCCAACGACGAACGGATGCGACGCGCCTGAGCGCCGCTGGCCCAGCATTGGGATCTTCACCGTCGAGCCGTCGTACGTGGGGTGATTCGACAAGATGATGTCGGCACCGGCGGCGGCAGAGATCTCGCTGAAGCGCTGGGCTGACTCGGCGTAGCTCTGGAGCCTGCCGTCGCGCGGGTCATCGGGCGAGTCGCGGAAGTTGAAGGCCGTCCCGCCCCACACCGCGGCCACGTGGGGCTCCCCGTTGTCGTGCACCGGGAGCACGGTGGAGATGGTGCCGAGCGTGTGGCCGGGCGTCAGATAGAGCCTCACGGTGCTGTCGCCGAGGCGGAGCTCCATACCGTCGGTGGCCACGATGTCGCGCGTCGCCTTGATGGCCTCCCGTCCCGTGCGCTCGTAGAGGTCCCAGTCGGCCTCCGACATGACCACCTGCGCCCCGTGCTGTTGGAGAATGCCCGCCCCGGCGGAGTGATCGCCGTGCGCGTGACTGATGATGACGTATCGAATCTCGTCAGGATCGATCCCGAGCTTGCGCAGGCCATCGATGACCTCCGCCTCCACCGAGTAGTCGAAGATGGCGTCTACCAGGATGATCCCTTCCGAGGTACGGAGCGCCCACACCGAGTACGCGCTTTGCCCGAGGTAGTAGAGGTCGTCGAAGACCTGTACCGGCTCGGTGTACCACTCGCGGTCCGGATCGGGCGCGGGGAGCGCCCGCGGGATGTCCACGACGGCCGGGGCAGCGTTCACGGCCTGGATGGCCCCCCCGCAGAGTCCGCTGAACAAGAACGCGTGCTCTTGCCCGGCAGCCGTGCGAGCGGCCTCCACGCGCTGGCGGATCTGGTCGTTCACGCCCTGTGCCGAAGTTGGCGCGGGCAGTACGGCAACCGTCACCAAGAGGATGCCTGAGAGCGCGCCTCGCTGAGATCTCATCGGAACGGTCCTATTCCACAGGTGGACTTCAGGCTCAAAGTGCGACCCTCGTGGGCCGCAGGCCAGTCGGCTCCCGCCTAAGGCCAACCCTCAGAACGTTACGTCGAACGCTCCCTGAGTGATGCTCCGCGTGGCAGGCGTTCCCCCCGTGGCCGACACGGCCTCGAAGGAGAACGTACCGGCGACACGGGTTGCATCCAGCGTCGTGACGACGATGGAACCGCTGCCCACTGTGTTGCCTGCGACCCAGCTGTTGCTGCCAAACGTGTAGTTGGCGCTGTGCACGTTCCCTGTGCCGATGGAGTACGTGCCGGTGGTGCTGCCCTGAAAGGCGAACCCGATGCCCTCCCCCGTAGCTCCGCTCCCGCCGACGCCAACGATTCCCCCCGTGTTGGTTGCGAAAGCGACGGTGGCCGTCCACTGCACACCATCGACCATGGCGCTCATGGGACCCGTCCCTACAACCCCAAGGCCGGCAGGATCGTCGCCGCCACAGGCAACCAGGGTACTGACGACGACCATGGTAACAGCGGATAAGAACGGACGCGTGCGAGACTGGCTCATCGGAAGCTCCGGGCGCTTAATGGGGAAGACGCTATCCGGGGCCTCACGAACTATTGATTGCGCCGGCGGCTCGCAAGGGGTGGCCGGGCGCCGGACGTCCGACTAATCTCGCGCCTTAACCCGCTGGACCCTCTCCGTTCTCGGGAGCCTTCATGCGTTCGGTTCACTTCAGTCGGATCGTCCCCCTGCTCGGCGTAGCCCTCGCCGTCATGGTGGCGAGCCCCATATCCGCGCAGAACACTGCAGTCACCCCCGCCCCCTTCCAGCAGGACCGCCACGAGGACTTCGTTGCCGAAGCCCAACAGGGCGGCATCGAGTGCCTGCTGATGGGCGACTCGATCACCGATTGGTGGCGCCGCGCGGGACTGCTCGTCTACGTCGAGCACTTCGAGCCGCTGAGCTGTGCCAACTTCGGCATCGCCGGAGACCGCACGCAGGGCGTGTTGTGGCGCATGCAGAACGGAGAGCTCGATGGGTATTCGCCCAAGCTCATGATGTTGATGATCGGCACGAACAACTTGAGCGGCCGCACCACGGCACCGAATACCCCGGATGAAATCGCGATGGGCGTCACGGCGATCGTGACCACGTTCCGCAGGACCTTTCCAGACGCAAAGGTCCTGCTGCTGGGTGTCTTCCCCCGCGGGGCCGACCCCACCAATCCGTATCGCGAGCCGATCCGTCAGATCAACGAGCTGATCGACGACCTAGACGACGGAGAATACGTGCACTTCATGGACATCGGCGACCGGCTCCTGGAGCCGGACGGCTCGATCTCGGTCGAAGTCATGGCAGACGGGCTGCACCCGACCACCCGTGGCTACGAGATCTGGGCCGAAGCCGTGATGCCGACGTTCCGGAAGCTGATGGGGGCGAACTGACGACCCGCTAGTGCACGAGGTGGTCGACGAACCACCTAACGCGCGCGGCCGTGGCCTGCTCGGCCTGCTCGCCCCGGAAGCCGTGGCCGGCCCCGTCCATGACGATGTACTCCGTCTCCACGCCGGCAGCCTGGAAGGCCGCGTAAGCCCGCTCGCTGTGGCTGATCGGGACCGTGGTGTCGGCCGTGCCGTGGATGAGCAGCGTCGGCGGATCGTCTGAGGTGACCTGGAGGATCGGGGAAATGCGCTCACCGTCCTCCTCGGGGAAGTCGAGCGCGGGGAATCGCTGGCTCGGCCCGCGCCACTGCCGCAAGTCCACCGGCGGATAGTACGCGACGACCGCCGCCGGGCGATCGCCGTTCTCACCATTGTTGCCGAGCATCAGCGACAGGTGCCCGCCGGCGCTACCGCCTGTGACGCCCAAACGATTCGCATCGACACTCCACTGCGCGGCGTGGGCGTGGATGTAGTGGTTGGCCTGGGTCACGTCGTCCACGGCTTCGGCCACATGGTACCTCGGGCTGCTGCCGTGGCGGACGGCGAAGACGGTGAATCCGGCATCGAGGAACGGCGCGTAGCTCTCCTGTGCTTCCTCGGGCGCGCGCCAGCGCGAGAACCATCCTCCGCTGACCATGTAGAGAATGCCCGCGCCGTTGGGCGATGCGGGCTTGAAGACGTCGAAGGTCAGCGCCATCCCGTCCTTGTGCCCGTAGACCACGTCGGGGATGATCTCTCTGGCTTGAGCTTCGACACCAATCGGAAGCGCGAACGTGGCGAGAAGGGCGATGGTGATTGCCAGGTTACGCATGGTGGCTCTCCTTGGATGAACCGGCACGCCGGGTACGGTGCGGATATTAGGCGCCCAACATCAGGTACGCCACGCCGGCCAAGACCCCACCGGCGACCGGTCCCAGGACCGGAATCCAGGCGTAGCTCCAGTCGCTGTCCCGCTTACCTCCCGGCATCGGAACCAGCGCATGGACGATGCGTGGGCTCAGGTCGCGGGCCGGATTGATGGCATACCCCGTGGTGCCGCCCAGGGCCAAGCCGATGACAAGTACCAGCAGGCCGACCGGCAGGGCATCGATGGCTCCCAACCCGCCCGTGACTCCGCCCGGACCCGCCACGGCGGGGGCAACCATGTAGAGCACACCGAAGACCAACACGAAGGTGCCGATGACCTCGGAGATGAAGTTGAGGCCGGAGCTCCGGATGGCCGGGCCGGTGCAGAACGCTGCGAGCTTGGCGTCTCGATCCTCGGTGGCCCCGAAGTGCGCGTAGTACTGCACCCAAACCAGAAAGGCACCCAAGGCGGCTCCGATGAACTGGGCGGCCAGGTACGACGGCACGCTAGCCCAGGGGAACGCCCCTGCCGTGGCGAGACCGACGGTTACGGCCGGGTTGATGTGTGCACCGCTGAAGGCCGCGACGCAGAACACCGCAACGAACACGGCCAGGCCCCATCCCCCGGTGATCACGATCCAGCCGGAGTCGGAGCCCTTCGTGTCCTTGAGCACCACGTTCGCGACCACGCCGTCGCCGAGCAGGAGGAGGAGTGCGGTGCCTACGAGTTCTGCCGTGAACGGTGACATGAAGGGATGTCCTAGTGTGTTGGAGAGGGGAGATACCCGCGGGCGAGATCGGTATAGGTCGAGACCTGGTCGCGCTGCCAAGCCTCGTCCCGAACGAGCTCCTCGGCGAGCAGCGAGGCGACGCGGGGAGCCATGTCGATACTCGCCCGGGCGTCGAGCAGCAGCATGCGGGTGCGTCGAGCCAGAACATCCTCGACCGTCCGTGCCGCCTCGTGGCGCACAGCCCACACGACCTGCGCCGCTATGACCTCATGGTCCGGATGGAGGCGCTCGGCATGGCGAGCATCGTCGCGCACCAACGCCTGGAGCTTCGGCGCGTCCGAGCCGTAGGCCGCGAGGGGGCCGAAGGACTCCGTGTGCTTGTGGTATCCGTGGAGCTGGAGGCTCTTCGTCACGCAGTCCCGGTCCGCGAGGTCGGCGATGAGGGCGGCCTGGTCGATGGTGTCCTCCGCCATCTTCCGATAGGTGGTCCACTTGCCGCCCGCGATGGTGACGAGCCCCGACGGCGCAATGTGCAGCGTATGATCGCGCGAAACAGACGCCGTTTCCTCGTTCTCCGAGGCCACACCGACCAGGGGTCGAATCCCTGCGAAGGTGCTAAGGATATCCTCGGGCCCGGGATCGCGGGTCAGATACCTGGCGGTGTGCACCAGGAGGAACTCGATCTCCTCCTCGGTCGGACGGGGCTCGAGCGACACGTTATCGACTGGGGTGTCCGTGGTCCCGACGAGTACCCGGTCGTACCACGGAATGGCGAACAGGATGCGACCGTCGTCGGTCTTGGGCACCATGATGGCCGTGTCGCCCGGCAGGAACGAGCGATCCAGCACGATGTGCACGCCCTGGCTGGGGATGATCATCGGCTTTGCGGCCGGATCATCCATCCTGCGCACGCCGTCCGTGAACGCTCCGGTCGCGTTGATCACGGCCCTCGCTCCGATCTCGTACTCGCGCCCGGTCTCTGCGTCGGTCGCTCGGACGCCGGCGATCTCGTCGTCGTTCTTGAGGAGGCCGGTGACGCAAAAGTAGTTGAGCAGGATGCCTCCCTGCTCAGCCGCGGTCTGGGCCATGTTCACGGCCATGCGTGCATCGTCGAACTGGCCATCGAAGTAGATGACGCCGCCGTCCAACCCATCGGGCTCGATCGTGGGAATGCGCTCGATGGTCTCTTCCTTGGACAGGTGCTTCGATCGGCCGAAGCCGGAACGCCCTGCCAGGAGGTCGTACATCTTCAGGCCGATGCCGTAGTACGGCCCCTCCCACCAGGTGTAGTTGGGCACGATGAACGGAAGGTCGTGCACGAGGTGCGGTGCGTTCTTCAGCAGGAGGCCGCGTTCTCTCAGGGCCTCCAGCACAAGCGACACATTCCCCTGCTGCAGGTAGCGCACGCCTCCATGCACCAGCTTCGTAGAACGGCTCGAGGTGCCCTTGGCGAAGTCACTCTGCTCGAGGAGGAGCGTGCGATAGCCCCGTGACGACGCGTCGATCGCGCAGCCGAGGCCCGTCGCGCCTCCCCCGACGATGACGAAATCCCACGGGCCCTCTTGGCTCTCGAGCGCCCCCAGCATGGCTTCTCTTTGCATCGCGCTCTCGGACGCCTACTGAGCCCAGGCCTTGGAGCGTTCCAGCGCCCGGCGCCAGTCCGCACGTAGGGCGTCGATCGAAGCAGCATCGGCCTCGGGCTCGAAGCGGCGATCGGCCTGCCACTGCTTGCTGACCTCGGCCTGATCCTTCCAGAACCCGACGGCGAGGCCCGCGAGGTAGGCCGCGCCGAGCGCGGTCGTCTCGAAGATCTTGGGCCGCACCGTGGGAGCCTGCAGCACGTCCGACTGGAACTGCATGAGCAGGTCGTTCTCGGCTGCCCCCCCGTCCACGCGGAGCTCCTTGATGTCGATGCCCGAGTCGGCTCTCATGGCGTCCAGCACGTCCGCGACCTGGTAGGCGATGCTCTCGAGCGCGGCGCGGGCGAAGTGCCCAGCCGTGGTCCCACGTGTGATGCCCACGATCGTGCCCCGCGCGTACTGGTCCCAGTGGGGCGCGCCGAGTCCGGCGAAGGCGGGCACCATGTAGACGCCTCCGTTGTCTTCGACCGTCGCGGACAGCGCCTCCACTTCGGGCGCGCTGCGGATGAGCTTGAGTCCGTCACGCAGCCACTGCACGACGGCGCCCGCGATGAACACGCTGCCTTCCAGCGCGTACTCGGTGCGCCCATCGATCTTCCAGGCCACCGTGGTCAGCAGGTTGTTCTTCGAGGGGACCGCCTCTGTGCCCGTGTTGAGCAACATGAAGCACCCGGTCCCATAAGTGTTCTTGACCATGCCCGGCTCGGTGCAGCGCTGGCCGAACAGCGCCGCTTGCTGGTCACCCGCGATGCCGGCGACGGGAATCGGATGCGGGAACACGTCCTTGGATGTCTCCGCGTACACTTCGCTCGAGGACCGCACCTCAGGCAGCATGCTGCGCGGCACACCCAAGATGCCGAGAAGCTCGTCGTCCCAGTCACCGGAGTGGATGTCGTACAGAAGCGTCCGACTCGCGTTGCTCGGATCGGTGATGTGGAGCGATCCACCTGTCAGGTTCCAGACCAGCCAGCTGTCGACGGTGCCGAAGCAGAGCTCCCCCGCGTCGGCCTTCTTCCTGGCGCCATCGACGTTGTCGAGAATCCAGCGGACCTTGGTGCCCGAGAAATAGGCATCGAGCACGAGGCCCGTCTTCTCGCGGAATTTCTTCTCGTGACCGGCGGCCTTCAGGCTGTCGCAGAACTCTGCCGTGCGACGGTCCTGCCAGACGATTGCGTTGTACACGGGCTTTCCGCTCGCCCGCTCCCAGACGACGGTCGTCTCTCGCTGGTTGGTGATCCCGATCGCATCGATGTCCTGGGCCTTGAGGCCGGCCTGGGAGATCGCCTCGGTCGCGACCCCGATCTGCGAGGACCAGATCTCGCGCGGAGCGTGCTCCACCCAGCCCGGTTTCGGGAAGAACTGCTCGAACTCGTTCTGGGCAACGGCGGTGATGCTGCCGTGATGGTCGAAGACGATGGCCCGCGAGCTGGTGGTGCCCTGGTCCAGCGAGAGAATATGACTCATGGGAGAACCATCTCTTCGGTGATGAATCCGACAGTGGTCCTGCGCGAAACGGTATCGAAGAACAGAAACACCTTCTCCATATGCTCGGCACCGCGCCTGATCCAGAACTCGTGGTCTTCGCCCGGGAACTCGAGGTACATATGAGGCGCGCCCACGGACTGTAGCATCTGGACGGCGCGCCGAGAGGCCAACGCCGGCACGATGGAGTCCTTCTCCCCATGCATGATGAGCGACGGGAAGGAGCGATACCGCGCCGCCGTCTCTGCATCGGGGATGCCGCCCGCGCCTGCCAACGGCGCGATGCCGGCCCACACGTCGTTGTACTTGGCGCCGAGGTGATAGGTACCGGCTCCGCCCATGGAGTGTCCCATCAGGTAGATGCGGTCCTCGTCGATCGTGTAGTTCTCCCGCATCATGTCGAGGACCCGCATCGCGTCGATCTCGGACAGCTCTCCGACGGCGTAGCGCTCCGACGTGCCCGGCTTCATCCGTGCGGTCTCGACGGGATTTCCAGCCCGCGCACCCCACCACCCGGCGACGCTATAGCCCATGGGAGCCACCACGATTGATCCGTGCCGCTCCGCGAAGTCGGTGGTCCCGTCGAACAGGATCTGCATCAGGGGCGTGATGTTCAGACCGTGCAGGTCCACCACGAGCGGCGTGGGCGTTCCGGCGCGATAGCTCGAGGGGACGAAGACGGTGTACGGCATCTCCGCCTGAGCCTCGTCCAAGAGGTACGAACATTCGAGGATGCGGCGCTGCGACGCCGTCAGCGGGGGCTGCGCAGAGCGCGGAATGCCCCGAAATCCCTGAGAGATGTCCGGCACCGGAATCCCGGGCAGCGCCGAGCCGTCGTGACCGATGTTGGGCGTGCCGGCGCTCTCGTTGGCGTTCGCCTGGGTCACGAGGGAGCAACTCTGATTTGGGGCGAGTTGCGCCGCGCTTGAAGCACCCTGCGCCGAGACTGCCGTCGGCACCATCAGGAGGCACGCAGCGACCCCAATCTGCCAACGTCTCTTCATGGATTGTCGTCCTGTGATAATGAACGTCGGGGACTCGGGAAGGTGGCCTGCCCCGGGGAAGGCTCGGCGCGCACCATAGATAGGGTGCGCCGGTCCCCGCAACTGCCCTGGCGAGTCGAGTGGACCGGCTGGTAGTGACAGCCGCTGTCAGCTGACGCTCAGGTCCGTTCGCCGAAGAAGCTGTGCGTTCATCGCGACGATCACCGTGCTCAGGGACATGAGCACGGCGGCAACCGCAGGCGCCAACAACACACCCCTACTCGCGAGCACACCCGCGGCCAAGGGAATAGCCAAGACGTTGTAGCCCGCCGCCCACCAAAGATTCTGGATCATCTTGCGATAGGTGGCGCGACTGAGCGCGATGATCCGAGGGAGGTCGCGTGGATCGCTACGCACCAGAACCACGTCGCCTGCCTCGACCGCCACATCCGTACCCGCTCCGATCGCGACACCGACGTCGGCCAAGACCAAGGCGGGCGCATCGTTCACCCCGTCGCCCACCATCGCCACCCGCTTTCCCTCGGCCTGGAGCTCCCGGATCTTGTCGGCCTTCTGTTCGGGAAGGACCTCGGCGAAGACCGTGTCGATACCGAGGTCGGACGCAACAGCGTCGGCCACGGCTTGTGCGTCGCCGGTGAGCATCACGACCTCCACGCCCATGCGGTGGAGCGCGTCGATCGCTGCCCGAGACTCCTCACGCACCTTGTCCGCGAGACCGAATACGGCGACCACCCGATTGGCTTCGAGCAGATAGACGGTGGTCTGGCCGCGCCGCTCACTCTCCTCTCCCGCGGAGCGGATCGCGGGAGGGACCTCGGGGTCGAGCTTTCTCAGGAGCGCGGGCCCACCCATACGGAGCTCCCGCCCCTCGACGTGAGCCACCACACCGTGACCCGGGATCGACTCGAAATCCGTGGTCGACGGGATCTCCAACTCCCTGTCACGGGCCGCCTTGACGATGCCCTGAGCGATCGTGTGCTCGGAGTCCTGCTCCGCGCCGGCGGCGAGCCGTAGGGCCTCCGTTTCAGACATGCCTTCGTGAGTCGAGATCGAGACCACGCCGAACTCGCCCGTCGTGAGCGTCCCGGTCTTATCGAAGACGACGGCGTCGAGGTTCCTCGCCTCTTCGAGGCCCCGGCGATCTCGCACGAGCAGGCCGTTTCTCGCGCCGAGCGTGGTCGAAATCGCGACCACCAAGGGAATCGCCAACCCGAGGGCATGCGGACAGGCGATCACGAGCACCGCCACGAGTCGTTGCACCGCGAAGGCCGAGTCGTCGCCGACGATCAGCCAGGTGACTAGAGTCGCCGCGCCGGCACTGATCGCAACGATCGTGAGAGCAAAGGCCGCCCGGTCCGCGAGCGCCTGCGCCCGCGAGCGTGAGGACTGCGCGTCGGCGACCAGGCGCATGATGCCGGCGAGCGCCGTCTTGTCACCTGTACGAGTGACCTCGACGCGGAGCGAGCCCGAGCCGTTGACCGTGCCCGCAACCACCGACGCCCCCGCAATTTTCTCGACCGGCTGCGACTCGCCCGTGATCATGGATTCGTTGACCGCGCTCCGGCCCTCGCTCACCACGCCATGCGGGCACGGAGGCTCCCGGCCGAACCAGGACCAGGTCCCCGTCGCGAAGCTCCGCGACCGGGACCTCTTCGTTGCCGTGCTCGCCGATTCTCACGGCCAAATCCGGCAGAAGCTTCGCCAACTCCTTGAGCGCCCCCCGAGCCTGTCCGATGGAGCGCATCTCGATCCAGTGCCCCAGGATCATGATGGTCACCAGCGTCGCGAGCTCCCACCACAACGGGTCTCCGGGCCACCCGAAGGTGACCGCGAGACTGTAGACGAACGCGACGCTGATCGCGAGGGAGATCAGCGTCATCATGCCTGGGAGGCGGTCTTTCAGCTCGCCGATGGCACCTCTCAGAAAGACGAGCCCCCCGTAGAGGAAGACCGCCGTTCCGAAGAACACCGGGATGTACTGTGAAAGCGGGAAGTCAGGGGCGGTGAAGCCGAGCCATTCCTGCACGGATGGGCTCCACACGAGCGTCGGGACGGACAGCACCAAGCTCAGCCAGAACTTGTCCCGGAACATCGAGGGGCTGTGGCCGGCGTGCTTGTCGTGGGCGTCGTGGCCGGAGCTCTTGTCCTGGCCGGGGGGCATGCCATGGCGGTCGCCGTGACCGTTGTGGTCGCCTTCCATGGCCTGATGCCCTGCGTGGTCGTGGTTCATATCCAGCACAGTAGGAGGGGAGGGCCGCCGGGCGGAACTACCGACCCCCGCGGGCCCGCAGAGATGATACTCCAGTACAGCACGTCAGCCGCGACTCGCGGGGGGGACCGAGGGAGCGCGGTTGGCTTGCCGACGCCAGAGTGGCTTCCCATCAATCGGACCGAAGTATCCGCTCGAGTGACTTGCGGTTCGCCTTCACGACTCTCACTCCGGCCGCGACGCACTCCCGCCGGCTCCGGAAGTCGAGCACATCGATGAACCGGCCGAACTCCGGACGCAGCGCGAGGTCTGCCTGGGCCATGCGAAGATGGGCATGGGTATGATGACAAATCTCCATGGCGCGCATCACGGCCTGCAGCCCATTCGTTATCGACACAGCCCCGGAAGTCTGCCCCGGGTCGATCGCGATGACGACGGGGGCTCCCATCGCCCGAGCTAGATCTACCGGGGCGACATCCGCGTATACGCCGTCGACCAGGACTCGGTCGTCCTGCTCGACCGGTGGCAAGATGCCGGCGAGGGCCGCGCTCGCGTAAACAGCCGTGGCCGCGCGGCCCGAACTGAGCTCGACCCTCGAGCCTGAGCGGAGATCCGTAGCGCAAACGACCACCGGAATCCGGCCCTCCTCGAGCCCCTGCGAGCCCAGGAGTTGGTCCAGGACCACACGCCCAGCATCCGCCGCGTCGTCCGGCGCTCCCCAGCCCGTCACCATGTTCCAAGCCGTGTGCGCATAATTGAGCGCCCGGCGGATCCCCGGAGACCGTTTCCCGGCCGAGGCCCGCCTGGAGGTCGGGTCGGGGAACGCGCTCAGGTCGATCGACAGCAGCGCCTCGTACCAATCCTCTCGCAACGCATAGGTGGCCGCGACCACCGCGCCCATCGAGACGCCGACGACACCCGCCGGCGCGAAACCGAGGTGCTGGAGTGCCCGAAGCGCTCCCACGTGGGCGTACCCGCGGGCCCCTCCACCCGCGAACACCAGCGTGAACGGGCGCGTGGTCACGACCTCACCCCAAACCTCTCTCAGCTGCCGCCGACACCCAGGCGAGGCTGAACGGACTCATATGCGACGGGTCCACGCATCGTCGCGTCACTGTGCCGCCCACCTCTTGTGGAACGCGTTGTACATGGGTGTGAACACGAGGCCGGTGTATCCGCCGTACAGGAACGCCTCCACCAGACCGATCACGAATCCCCGCGGCGTCAGCCATTCGAAGCCGGGAAGCATCTGCTCCAGGAATCCGGTCATGTGCAGCGACTCCGGAACGATCAACCCGTAGAGGATGCAGATCAGGTAGGTCACGGTGGCAAACGACGCCAGAGCCCACGTTACGACCTTAGTGATGAGCATGATGCCCCCCGTTGCGATGGTGGGACTGCCGCCAGGGGCACGCACGGTCGGAGCAGAAGTGATGCGCTATTCCTTGGCACTCCGCAGACGCTGCGGCCGTCTCGGCCTCGATGGTCATGCCGCAAACTTCGTCTTGCACGCGCATGTCGGTCCCCTAGTCTCGGGAAACGCTTTCTTGAAGTACTCTACCGCACGGCGCATGAAGCGGAGATGAACCAACCGTGAAGCCCTCTTCACCGTGGGGCTGGCTGGCTGGCCCGCCGTCCTTCCAGCCGACGACAGTCCAGAGAGGTGATCGAATCGAGCCACGTGAGAGTGAGTCGAAGCGGGTCATCGAAGCGCTTATCAGGACGAAGGCTGCCGGATGAACGAACGCTCAGCTCAGTACAAGAAGGGTAGCCTCAGCCTGCTGGGTACGATCGCGATGGGCACCGGCGTGATGATAGGAGCCGGCATCTTCGCACTTACGGGGCAGGTCGCCGAGCTCGCGGGAGGACTCTTTCCGATCGCGTTCATCGTCGCGGCGGTCATCAGCGGCTTCAGCGCATACAGCTACATCAAGGTCGCCAGCGCATACCCATCCGCTGGCGGCATCGCCATGATCCTCAAAAAGGCGTACGGCGAGACCACGGTGACGGGAGCCGCCGCGCTCCTCATGGCGCTCTCGATGATCATCAACGAGAGCTTGGTAGCCCGAACCTTCGGCACCTACACCCTTCAGCTCTTCCCATCCGACCCAGCGGGGATCTGGGTGCCGGTACTCGCCGTCGGACTCATCGTCGCGGCATTCCTTGTGAATGTCGCCGGCAACAAGGTCATCGGGACCGTGTCGAACGTCAGCGCGGTCCTCAAGATCGGCGGGCTCCTCGTCTTCGCGGCGATCGCCGTGGCCGCCTCCGGGATCAGCCTGCAGACCAGCATCGTTCCGCCGAGCGGCGACCCTTCGCTCGGGAGCTTCCTCGGCGGCGTTGCGCTGGCGATCCTCGCGTTCAAGGGGTTCACCACGATCACCAATACGGGCGGCGAGGTTACGGAGCCAGAGAAGAACGTCGGCCGCGCCATCATCATCTCCTTGGCGATCTGTCTCGTGGTGTACCTCGCCGTCTGCTTCGCGGTGGCATCGAGCCTGACGCTCGATGAGCTCATCCTGGCCAAAGACTACTCGCTCGCCGAGGCGGCTCGGCCGGCCATGGGTGGATATGGGATGTGGTTCACCGTAGTCATCGCCATGATCGCGACGGCTTCCGGCTTGCTGGCGAGCATCTTCGCCGTCTCGCGCATGCTCGCGATGCTCACAGAGATGAACCTGATCCCACACAGCCATTTCGGGATGCCGGGCGACATTCAGAAGCACACATTGGTCTACACGGTGGTCATCGCCGCAACCCTCGCAGCCGTGTTCGATCTGTCCCGCATCGCTTCGCTGGGCGCGGTCTTCTACTTGATGATGGACATCACCATTCACTGGGGTGTCTTGCGACATCTGCACCAGGCCGTCGGAGCGAACCGCGTGGTTCTCGGCACCGCGATCGGCCTCGATCTCGTGGCCCTAGGAGCATTCTTGATCGTGAAGGGCTCCTCCGATCCGCTGATCGTCGCAGTCAGCCTCGTGTCGATCGCCGTCGTCGTTGCGTTCGAGCGTTTCTACCTACGCAGACGTCGGGCCACAGGCGAGCTCGGGACGTGACTGAGGGCCGCGAGCACTTGAATTTCTCGACGTGGGACCGGCCGAACCACGGTCTGGAGGAGATCATCGAAGTTCTGGAGGGCGGCTAGATGCCCCCCAGAGGCTACGCCCTGATGCATGCCGAAGCGCGCCTCACGGACGGGACACTGGCCGCGCTCCTGAAGGGCTTCAGAGCCACGCTTGCCGCCGACCCACCGGTCCTCGAGGCCGAAGAGGAAGCGGAAGAGCACGGGCACAACTAGGATCGCTGCTCACATCAAGTCATCGCCCAATCCGTTGTCATCGAGCGCGCGCGAAGCCCCGCCGAATGGACGCACGGTGATGGAAGCTTCATGCGACGGCGAAGGGGTCTTGGGCAGCCCAGTTGTAAGAGCCGAACATGAAGATTCCTTCATGTTGCCTTCAGGTTCCGTTCATGTAGGCCAGCCTAGAATGCACGCTGTAGTGTCCGCGCCCTGCCCGGCGGTTGCACACGCATTACCCCTCCGGCACGGTCGAGACGCAACCAACCTCGACCCGAGTTCGGAGGTATCTATGAGGCAGCCAATCTTGACGCTCGCCTTGAGTGTTTTCATAACATCGTCGTTGGGTGCCACAGCGCTGTCCGCGCAGGCACACGATCACGATGCCGCGGCCGGTGACGCGATGGTCATCGAGGTCGACATGGCCGACCACTCCTTCACTCCGGCGACCCTCCGGATCCCGGCCGGTCACCCCGTAACGTTGGTCTTCGAGAACACCGGCTCGGTAGAGCACGAGTTCATGGCGGGACGCGGCGTATCCGACGGTGACTTCGACGTGGACCTGTTCGCCGGCCTCGAGGTTGTAATCGGGACCGCCGAAATGGCCGTGCACGACGGAGACGCGGGCCACGACCACGCAGCTGGCGCCGCCGACCATGTCGATCCTCCGGGCGCACCCGCGCATGACCACGCCGACGCAGCCGACGCAGGGGGTCATGAGCATGGCGGCGATGACCACGGCACAATGGTGGGACTCGATGCCGGCGGCCGCACGACGATGACCTTCACGCTGCCCGCCGATCGTCGCGGTGAGTGGGAGATGGCATGCTTTCTCCCGCGCCACTACGACCGTGGTATGCACGGCATGTTGACGGTCTACTAGCTTGGAGAATTCTCAGGTGCCTGCCCGTCCACGGACGCCTTCCCCGTCACATCTGGCGACCCTGGCGGTCACGATCGCCATCACCGCCTGCGGCTTTCCGCAGCGCAACGATGTGTACCGCCTGTCCGCGCCCTACAACTTCGAGTTCTACGACACGCACGAGCCGGCGGCGCGCTCGTTCTACGCGGCTCACTTCGCCCACTTCGGTGCCTACGAGCTGTTGATGGATCCCGGCCCGGACCTAGACCAGAGGATGGTCGAGTTCGAGTCGCAGGTGCGTGCCTTCGTGGTGGATCCACCCAAGTTCGAGCCGCCGGCGGACATCGTCGCCCCGTCCTGGACCCGGATGGCATTCGAGACCGGGCAGTCCATGGACTGGACTCACATGCTGCACTCGCAGCTGTACGACATCCTCACCGACGAGCGGGTGCGCGACAAGCAGGCGGCCGGTGAGCGTGCGATGGCCTACTACCTCTCTGAGGCCGAGACCGCCTTTTCGACCCGCGGCTACGGCCACAGATGGATGGAAGGTGGCGGTCCGTGGGCGGGTGCATTCAGGGAAACCTATCCAGCGGTGAACGGGATCTTGTGGGCCTACCATTGGCACCACGCCGCCGTCTACGAGGCGCTCATGGAGTCCGACGCCACCAGTCGCGCCGCCGAGCTGGACCGAGTCATACGGGTCTTCGCCGACTCGGTGTTGGCCGATCCGCCGACGGTGATGCCGCTGACGGCCGAGGTCGCCCCGCGGTTCTCGCGCATGTTTCCCGCGGCCGCGCACATCTTCGACAACCTTCACATGATGCACGACGTCGCGAACGACGTCATGGCCTCGCCCCTATACACCCTGCCCGAGAAGGCAGCGGAGATCGCGCGCCTTCGAGACCTGATGAGCTACGCCCTCCAAGACGAAACGAGCGCGCCCGCGATGCCCATGGGCCCGGGGCACGAGATGAGCCCCGCGTCCATGCGCATGCCCACCCTGTTGCCCTCGGGGGAGTGGCTTCCGCAGGGGCACCCCGATGCGAACATGGGCTCGATGCAGGACATGATGCGGGAACTCCCCCCCGGACCCGCTCCCGGCGGAGACGCTCGATGAGATCACTTGTCCTGTCTGCCTTCGGCGCCATCGCCGCGCTCGGCGTCGCCACGGGGGCAGCGGCTCAGGAGGACTTCCGGGCTGCAGACCTCGACCGGCCGATCATGGTCGAGGACGCAAACCCGATCGAGTTCAGGGCGTGGGAGCTCGAGTTTGGGACCCGCGGCGGACTCGCGGAGGGCTCGCAGCACCTCGAGGGAGCTCTGGAGCTGAAGGCCGGCCTGCTCAGAAACGTCCAGATCGGGGTCGAGGTGGAGCCAGTGCTCCAGCGGCTCGGATCCGGGGTGGGCACGGAAACCGGGCTGGAGTCGGCATCGGTCCACTTGCTCTACGGCGTCCGGCGGGAGACGGTCTCGGGGCCGGCGCTTGCCGTGCGCCTGGATGCCGCAAGTCCAGGAACAGGTGTGCTCGGGAACGCGGACCCACAGGGTGGCCTGAAAGGCATAGCGTCACGCTCCTTCGGCCGCCTCCGGCTACACGGGAACGGCGGGTACATGATAGCCAGCGAATCCGACGGCGGTGACTACTGGCGGGGCGGCCTCGGTGGAGACTACCCGTGGGGGCTCTTCAGCCGCGCGCTTCTGGCGGACGTCTACGCCGAGATTCCCACCTCAGGAGCACGGGCTCGCGTGTGGACCGAGGTCGGGATGAGGATCCAGATCAGCAACGTAAGCGTGTTGGACATCGGTTTGGCGACGCGCCTCGACGAATGGGAGGCCGGCCAGCCGAACGTCGAAATCGTCCTGGGGTTCGCTCGCGTGTTCGGAGTCGGGGGGACCGTGCCCGACTATCCCAACCCGTCGATCAGGTAGACCGCTACGGCGCTTGCCGTGCTATGACAGGTGAGCCCCCTAGGTATCTGCCCCCGCGGGCAGGAGTTCGGACGGCACAGGTTGCGCCGTCGCCGCGACTCGGGCCTCTCGTCTGAGTAGCGCCTCCTGCCAGAGCGAGTAGGTCGCCGGGATCACGAGTAGCGCGAGCAGGGTCGCCGAGATCATCCCTCCGATCATGGGCGCGGCGATACGCCGCATGACCGTGGCCCCGGCACCATGTCCCCAGAAGATCGGCAGCAGTCCACCCACGACGGCCGTGACCGTCATCAGGATCGGTCGCACGCGCAGCCCGGCGCCGTGCATAATGGCCTCGCGCAGCTCGGTGGTCCCGCCGCCCCGTCGCCTTCGCTCGTCCCAGGCGTTGCCTAGGTAGAGGAGCATGATCACCCCGATCTCGGCGGCGACCCCGGCGAGGGCGATGAACCCGACACCGGTCGCGACAGACCAGTGAAAGCCGAGGAGCGCGATGATCACTACACCCCCGACGAGACTGAACGGAATGGACAGCGCAACGATGAGCGTCTCGCCGATGCGGCCGAAGTTGAGGTAGAGCAGAAGCAGGATGATCCCGAGGGTCGCCGGCACGACCAGCGCCAGCCGCTCCTTGGCTCTCACCATGTACTCGTACTGACCCGACCACGTGAGCGTGTATCCGGCCGGGAGCTCGACCATCTCCGCAACGGTCTCCTGCGCCCTGGCCACATAAGCGCCCAGGTCGCTCACATTGACATCCACGAAGACCCAGGCGGTCGGAAACGCCTGCTCCGTCTTCACGGCCATGGGGCCACTCACGATGCGAATGCGCGCTATCTGCCCGAGGGGAATCTGCGCCGTCTGCATCGCGCCCTGTGGCATGGCCCCCATGTCTCCAACCATCGCACCTTCTATACCGGCGGTCGTGGCAGTGCCTCCCTCGATTCCGGCCATGGTCGCGGGAGACGCCATGTCGCTCATGCCGGCGCTAAGCCTACCCACCGGAACGAGGATTTCCTCGAGCTTGTACGGCTGGTCCCTCAACTCCTGCGGATAACGAACGCGTACGGAGTACCGCTCGCGGCCTTCGACGGTCCGGGTGATGCTCATTCCTCCGATGGAGGCACCGATCACCATCTGAATCTGCCGTATGCTGATACCGTAGCGGGCTGCGGCGTCCCGATCGATGTCGATGTCGAGGTAGGAGCCCGACATGACACGCTCTCCGATCGCCGAGCGTGTACCTGGGACGGTCTGCACTGCCGCCTCTACTTCGGTGGCGAGACGCTGAAGCTCGTTGAGGTCTTCTCCGAAGATCTTGATGCCCACGGGCGTCCTGATTCCGGTCGCCAGCATGTCGATGCGCCCCTTTATGGGCATCGTCCATGAGTTGGTGATGCCGGCGATCTGAAGGTTCTGGTCCATTTCCTCGACGAGCGCCTCGTACGTCATACCAGGACGCCACTCTTCTTCGGGCTTCAGAACTATGGTGGTCTCGAACATCGACAGCGGCGCCGGGTCCGTAGCCGTCGTCGCTCGTCCGGCCTTGCCGAAGACCGACTCCACCTCCGGGTAGGTGGCCAGGATGGAGTCCTGCAACTGCAGGATCTCGAGGGCCTTGGCCACGCTGACTCCGGGAAGCGTCGTCGGCATGAAGAGGATCGTGCCCTCGTTGAGCGGGGGCATGAACTCGGAGCCGATCCGCCGTAGCGGGAGCACGGTGAGCACGAGGACCGCGATCGCCCCAGCGACGACCGGCCACCTGTGGTCGAGCACGAAACCGAGGACCGGTCGGTACGCCCTGGTCAGGAACCGGTTCACGGGGTTCGCGTGCTCGCGCCGGATACGCCCGCGCACGAAGAGCCCCATCATGACGGGAACGAGAGTCACAGAGAGCAGGCTCGCGCTCGCCATCGCGAGCGTCTTGGTCCAGGCGAGGGGCTTGAACAGCCTGCCCTCCTGAGCCTCCAGACTGAAGACCGGCAGGAACGAGACAGTGATGATGAGGAGGGAGAAGAAGAGCGCCGGCCCCACCTCCTTCGACGAGCGGATCACGACGTCCCAACGCTCTCTCGAAGTGAGAATCCCGGTGTGAAGCACGTCCTCGTCATCGACCGGCGCGGCTCCGCTGCTCGAAGCCAGAGCCGCACGTTTCTCGTCGATGGCGCGCTCCAGATGCTTGTGCATGTTCTCGATCATCACGATCGCCGCGTCGATCATCGCGCCGATCGCGATCGCGATGCCGCCGAGGCTCATGATGTCCGCCCCGAGTCCGAGCCCCCTCATCGCGATGAACGCCATGAGAATGCCGAGCGGCAGCGTGACGAGCGCCACCAGCGCCGACCGGACGTGCAGCAGAAAGACAAGCGTGACGAGCGCGACGACCACGGACTCCTCGAGGAGCTTGGTCTTCAACGTGTCGATGGCCCTGCGGATGAGGTCGGAGCGGTCGTAGACAGGCCTAATGACCAGGCCTTCGGGGAGTCCGGCTTCGAGGGTCGCGAGCCGCTCCTTCACCCTGTCGATCGTAGCCAGCGCGTTCTCGCCGAACCTCATCACGACGATGCCGCCGACGACGTCGCCCCGTCCGTTCAGATCCGCGACGCCTCGGCGCACCTCCGGGGCGAGGCGTACCTCGGCGAGGTCGGACACGCGGACCGGCGTACCGTGGTCGCTCGCCGCCACGACGACGCTTTCGATATCCTCCAGACTCTGGAGGTACCCGAGCCCGCGAATCATGTATTCACGTTCTGCGAGCTCCATGACCATGGCGCCCACGTCCTCGTTCGACGAGCGAATGGCGTCCATGACACGGGTCACGGGAATCCCGAAGCCACGCAGCTTGATCGGGTCGACGGTCACCTCGTAGGCCTTCTCGTAGCCGCCTACCGTGGCGACCTCGGCCACTCCCGGGACCGCCGTGAGCTGGTAGCGAAGGTACCAGTCCTGATACGTCCTCATGTCCGCCAGAGACCACGTCCCCGTGGTGTCGAGCAGGACGTATTGATAGACCCAGCCCAGGCCCGTCGCGTCGGGGCCGAGGGACGGCTCGGTCTGGTCCGGGAGACGTCCACGGATGGCCGAGAGGTACTCCAGCACGCGGCTGCGGGCCCAATACAGGTCGGTGCCGTCGGCGAAAATGATGTACACGAAGGACGTCCCGAAGAACGAGTAGCCCCTCACGGTCTCGGCTCCTGGGACCTTCAGCATCTCGGACGCGATTGGGTACGTGACCTGGTCCTCGACGATCTGCGGAGCTTGCCCCGCGAAGTCCGTCCGGATGATCACCTGCACGTCCGAGAGATCGGGAAGGGCCTCCAGCGGCATACTCCGCATCGCTACGACGCCCGCGACCGCAATGAACAGCGCAGCTACGAGAACCAGGAATCTGTTCTCGACGGACCACTCGATGATTCGCTTGAGCATGGGTCGCTACCTACTCGTGGCCCAGGTGGGCCGCGCTCTCTGCATCAGTCACTTCGTCGCTCATCTCACCGGTCATCGTGCCGAGGTTCGACTCGGCATCCACCAGGAAGGCAGCGGACGAGACGACCTGCTCACCAGGCTCCAGACCCTCCAAGATCTGAGTGAACCGGCCGGATGCCCGCCCGACCGTGACTTCCCTCGGGAGCAGCGCACCGGTGGCAGACCTCACGAACACGAGCACGCGCTCCCCGGTATCGATCACGGCACTGCGCGGCACCACCGGAGCCGGTGCGGACGGCGGGACCTCAAGATCGATGTCCGCGTACATGCCCGGCTTGAGCGCCAATTCTGGGTTCGGAAGCTCGAGCCGAATACGAGCCGTACGTGACTGCATCGACACGGTTGGGTAGACGTAGGTCACCAGACCCTCGAAGACCTGGCCAGGAAACGCCTCGAACGTGAGGTCGGCCCGCTGACCCTCGGAGACCATCGCGATGTCCTTCTCGAATACGTCCGCTTCGATCCAGACGCGCGAGAGGTCCGCGATGCGGTAGAGGGTCATGCCGGGCATGATCTGGTCGCCCTCCACGACGTTCTTCTCGACGACGATCCCAGACGCGGGCGCCCGAAGCGTGATCGTCCTGGTGGGCTCTCTCAACGCCTCGATCCTGAGGATCTCGTCCTCGGGGATGTCCCAGTAAGCAAGCCGTCGTCGGGCCGACTCGAGCAGCTGACTGGCATTGTCGCTCGCCCGCCCCGGACCGGCCTCGGCAAGCAGCCTCACAGCCAGAATCAGCTCCTCCTGAGCGGAGACGAGTTGCGGGCTGTAGATCTCGAGCAGCGGCTCCCCACGCGTGATCGGAGCACCCGTGAAGTCGACGTGGAGCTCCTCGACCCATCCGTTCACTTTAGGATTGACGGTAACGAGCCGCCTCTCGTCGTACGACACGGTCCCCACGGCGCGGACGACCACCGGAAGTGACCGGAATTCTGCCGTGGCGAACGTCACGCCGATGCGGCGGGCACTCTCGTCGTCGAGAACCACGGGGCTCATCTCGCCCGAGCCGGTGGTCATCGCGGCATGGTCGTGTCCCTCGTCCCCCTCGACGAGGACGGCCTCGCTCATGCGAATCCGCACCGTGACGACAGCGAGCGCTGCCACCACGATCAAGGCGGAGACTACGAGCTCTTTCTTGATGGTCATTGTTCTTCCCTGAGCAGGCGGCCGGTGCGAGGCAACTCGCGACCGACCATGGACTCCATGGCCGTAACCGCCTTGCCGTAGTCACCGAAGAGTTGATGCAGATCACCTTCGAACTGGTTCACGGTCATCTGAGCGTCGACGAGCGTCATGAAGTCCACGGCCCCGACCCTATAGGACGAAAACGCGGACTCGACCGTCGCGTGGGCTTCCGGGATCACCTCGTCTCGGTAGAGGGCCGTGAGGCTTCTGGCCCGGTCCAGCTCGGCAAGCAGAACGCCGACCTGAGCATCGACCGAGGCCTCGAGTGCCCGCAGTTGCGAGCTGGCGAGCGCCTCCATGGCCGCCGCCTCCTCGCGCGCCGCGTACTGGCGGCTACCCGCGTGGATCGGGAGGCTGAAGCCTATCATGGCGCTGCCCATGCGCTCGGTCCCGAAGCCACGATCTCGCTGGCCGTAGGAGAGGCCGACCGTGAAGTCCGGCCAAATGTCCTTGTGCACGAGGTCGCTGCGGGTACGTGCCTGGTCGACACCGAGCCGACCACCTTCGAGCAGTGGCCTCGAGTCGCGGGCCCATGCCAGCAGGGTGTCCCGAGGGGGCAGGTCCAGCGGCAGTTCTCCCAGCTCTGGGTTGGGCACATCAGTCGCGGCAGGACGGTCCAGGAGCGCGTTCAGCCGGGCCGCCTGGGCCGTGCGCATCGCCTCCACGCGCTGGATCTCGCCATCCATGCGGGCTAGCTCGACGTCGGCACGCAGGACGTCTGTCTGTCGCCCCGTACCCGCCACGTACATGGCCGTCGCCACTTGCTGAAAATCACCCAAGAGTGCAAACGTCTCTCGCATCACGCCGAGGCGACTGTCCAGTGAATGGAGATCGAAGAACAACGACGCCGCCTCGCGGCGGATCTCCCACCAGGTCTCGTCGGCGGTGGTCGTGGCCATCTCGCTCGCATAAGCGGCGACCTGCCCCCTGAGCGACAGCTTTCCCGGGAAGGGAACCATCTGCGTCAGCTGTACGGACGGGGCCATCGACATCGGCATGTCCGTGTTCAGGTTCGGGACGCCGAAATTCATCACTCCGAACTGGAACATCGGATCAGGCAGCGTGGAGGCTTCCGGCTCGCGCGCGACTGCGGCACGCGCGGCGGAGCGGAAGGCCTGGAGTCCGGGGTTGCGGGCCTCGACGAGCGCGAGGATTTCGTTCAGCTGCACGCCCCTGGGCGGGTCGGCGTACCCCTCAGCGATCTGCGCGGAGATGGGCGCCACCACGGCCACCGAAAGCGACAGTGCGGCGATCCAGCAAGTGGTCTTGGATGATGTCACGTGTGTCACTCACGGCTGTGGACCGATGGACACACGGAAGGTGTGGAGCTACGGGTGAAGCCCCGATGAGATCAAGATGAAGAAGTCTTCAGCCTTTCACCGCCGAGTGGCGCGGGAAGCGCACGGCCACGCGGGCGCCACCCCCTGGCAGGTTGGTGGCATCCACCTCACCGCCGTGTGCCTCGGCAACGCCCTTTACGATTGCGAGGCCGAGCCCGGTGCCAGGGGCCTCCTCGCTGCGACTTCGTGCGGGGTCAGCTTGGAAGAACCGATCGAAGACACGGTCGACCCTGTCCTCCGGGAACCCGGGTCCGCTGTCCTCCACCGCCAGGTCCACGTGACCGTCGCTGCCCTGGGCGGTCACGCGGATTCGCCCACCCCTCGGGGTGAAGCGGATCGCGTTGTCCACCAAATTCCAGACGACTTGTCCTAGCAGCACCGGATCGACCTCGGCAGTCGTGTCACCCACCATGCTCTGTTCCACCTCGAGGCCCTTGGCAGCTGCTGGACCACGGAGCTTTTCGATCACGCGGTCGACGATGCCGGCCACCTCGACAGGCTCGGGCCGCGTGAGCAAGACGCCGGAATCGGATCTCGCGAGAGTCAGGAGGTCCTCGGTTATGCGTGAGAGACGCACGACTTCCTCCAACGTGCTTCCCAGGACTCGCCTGTATTCGGGCGCGTCACGGTCTCTCCTGAGCGCCAACTCCAGCTCCCCTCGCATGGCCGTCAACGGAGAGCGGAGCTCGTGGCTCGCATCCGCCGTGAACTGGCGCTGACCCTCGAACGCGCTCTCGATCCGTGAGAGCATCGTATTCAGCACGTCGACCAGGCGCCGATACTCTCGAGTGTCCGCATAAGCCTGGATTCGTCGCTCCAACGACTTGGCCCCGATCTCCTCCGCTTGGTCGATCACCTCGTGAACCGGGCGAATGGCACGGCCTGCCAGCCACCACGAGCCGGCGAACATCGAAGCGATGACCCCCACCGAGAGAAGGGTGAGAAACAGACCCACCTGTGAGACGAGTGCGTTGCGACTGCTAAGGGGCGCCGCCACCTGTAGCACGTGCCGCTCGTGAAGCTCGCCGAGGCGCTCAAGTGGAAAGTAAAGGACGCGAACCGGGATGTCCTGAAACGTCGCGTCCGTCCAGACGAGCTCGCCAGCGCCAGCCCGATCGAGGTACGCCAGCTCTAGAGGGAGGTCTCCCGTCATATACTGACTGCGGAGCAGGCTCACGCCCTCTACCTGCCACACCTGCGCGTACCGCACCAGGTCGCGGACCGACTCGGCCTCGGCAGGAGTGAGCTCCCAATCGTGGAAGTGCATCTCCCCGAGCGGACCGTCCGTGAGAGACGCCGCCTGAATGGTTGCGACGTTGAGAATCGTCGCGTCGAGGTCGCGGTCCAGGACGGATGCGAGCCCGAGTACGCTCACGACCGAGATCACAACGAGTGCGAGCGCGATGGTGGCCGTCGCCCTGAGAGCGAGCTGCACCCGGAACGATCGGCTCATGCCGGCCCGCCCTTTCTGAGCACGTAGCCCACGCCTCGAACCGTGTGAAGGAGGGGATCGTCCCCTGACCGTCCGAGCTTCCGGCGGAGGTGCCCGACGTGCACATCGACCACGTTGCTCATGGGATCGAACGTGAGGTCCCAGACCTTCTCGAGCAGCTCCGTGCGCCTGACGACCTTCTCGGGACTCACCATGAAGAATTCGAGGAGCTGAAACTCCTTCGGCGTGAGATCAAGACGCTCGCCCCGCCGGACCGCCGCGTGCTCCACGCGGTCGAGCTGCACATCGTCGTACACGAGCCGGTCCGGACGCGCCGCTCCACCGCGACGCAGAAGGGCTCTGACTCTCGCGAGGAGTTCGTCGAATCCGAACGGCTTTGTCAGGTAGTCGTCGGCACCCGCGTTCAGACCGAGTACCACGTCCTGCTCCGCATCCCGCGCCGTGAGCATCAGGACCGGCGTCGCCTTCTCCTTCGACCGGAGCTCGCGGACGATCTCGATACCCGACCGACCAGGCAGCATGACGTCGAGAACCAGGAGGTCGTAGTCGTTCACCAGCGCCTTGACGAGCCCGTCGTCGCCGTCGTGCGCGACGTCCACGGCGTAGCCCTCTTCCCGCAGGCCCTTCTGCAGGAAGCTGGCGACTTTCTTCTCGTCTTCGACTACCAGAATGCGCATCGCAGTCACTTCACGCGTCAGCGGGGAGGCCTCGGAGAACTCTAATCGTCGGCGCGGGTGCGCGCACTGTGGGGCTCCGGCTCACCCGCGAGAAGATCACCGGGGCCTTGCGACCGTGCGGGGCCCGCCAGCAGAATCGCAAGTCCGTTAGCACCATTGAAGAGACGAGGCATTAGCTTGAGCAAACAGATCCCCTGGATCCGCATCTTCGTGGTAGGCGTGGTGATCGTAGCAGGCAGGAGTCGCCTACCCCTTCTCGTGGTGGCCCTGATCCTCGCCGCTTCTCCCGTGGGCGCGCAGATCCAGCCGGGGCGGATCTACACTGGTGGCGAGCAGATCGGCGAACCCTCGCTCGGGCTCGCTCTGACTCTGCCGGGCGGGTGGCGTGGGGCGTTATCACCCGACGGAAGCTCGTTCCTGATGGAGTCTGAGACGGGGGGTGGCTACATGGTCGTCATTGCTGAAGAGGGTACGGAGGCGGAGGCCAGGGCACTTATGGCCGAGCCACTGGACGTCGGTGACGGCGTTGTGCTCAGACCCGACGGAGAGGTCCGACAGATCGCGTCCGGACATTTGAGCGCAGGCTACACCGTCACGGGCGTGCCGACTCAGATGGTGGGTACCGTCGATGTTCGCCTCACCCAGGGTGGCTTGGCCGTAGCGTTCATCCTGCTGTCCCCTCCTGCTGCTTCGGAGCCGCATCTCGAAGATATGCGGGAGCTCGCGCTGAGCCTCGGGGTCACCGATCCGATAGCGCAAGGTGCCGGCGGGAGCGACGAGTGGGAGCCCTACATGCGCGGCCGGTATCTCGCTCGCTTCTATACGCAGACCGGTTACACGGAGTCGACCGAGCTCTGGCTCTGTAGCGACGGCTCCTTCTACTTCAACGACCAGAGCGGCGGCTTCGGTGGAGGAGCCAGTGGAGCGGTTCAAGGAGCGGGCAACGGGCGCTGGTCCGCAACCGGCGCGGGTGCGAGCGGGACTCTGAACCTAGACTGGTCGGGCGGCGGCCGAAGCACATGGGCGCTCGAATACGACTACGACGAAGACCGGCTCTTCGTGAACGGACAGCGGATGCTGCGCGGAGAAAACGAGCGTTGCAGCTGAGGGACCGCTGCGTCGCTGGCTAGAACGAGGATCGCGACCGCCCGCCATGAATGGGGTGCAAGCCCCCAGTTCCAGCTCATCTCGCCGACCCGTGGCGGAGATAGAGGACGGGCACGACGACCATGTTCAGCGCCAGTGAGGTGAGCAGTCCACCGAGAACGACGACCGCCATGGGGCTCTGAATCTCGTTGCCAGGCTCCCCACCCGAGAGTGCGAGGGGCAAGAGGGCGAGCCCCGCCGTGAGCGCAGTCATCATGATCGGGCTCAGTCGCTCCATCGAGCCCCTCACTACGGCGTCGTAGAGCGCGACTCCCTCGGCCTGGAGGTGGTTGAAATGGCTCACCATCAGAATCCCATTCCGTATCGCGATCCCGAACAGCGTAATGAATCCCACGAGCGTCGCGACGTTCAACACGCCCCCCGTGAGCCACACCGCGAAGACCCCACCGACCAACGCCAACGGCAGGTTCACCATGACGAGGAGTGCCTGTCGGACGGAGTTGAACTCGACCAGAAGCAGCAGGAATACGGCTGCTGCCGAAAGCAGGCTCATGAGTCCAATCGTGCGCGACGCCTCCTCGGCGGACTCGAACTGCCCACCGTAGTCGACGAAGTATCCTGCGGGAAGGTCGACCGCTTCTGCGACCTGTTGGCGGAGATCTTGGACCACGCTTCCGACGTCCCGTCCAGCCACGTTCGACTGGACCACGATCTTTCTTTGGACGTCCTCCCTGGAAATCGAGTTCGGACCCAGATCGAAGCGCACATCGGCAAGCGTCCCGATCGTGACCTGGGCACCCACCGGGGTGTTGATGCGCGCGTTCCGGACAGTCTCGAGGCTCTTTCGGTGTTCCTCCGAGAACCTCACCACGAGGTTGTAGGTCCTCTGCTCCTCCAGTATCTGTGAAACGGCCTCGCCCGCGAGCGCCACATCGACCGCCTCAGCGAGCAGCGCAGGCGTCACGCCGTAGCGCGCCATGGTGGGCCGGTTCATGTCGATGCGGATCTGCGGCACATCTGCCTGCTGCTCCGTGGCCACGTCCACCGTGCCCACCACGCCCTGTGCGACGGCCTCGATGGCGCGAGCGATCCGCCGGAGTTCATACAAGTCGGGTCCGAAGATGTTGACGGCGATGCTGGCGCGCGTACCTGACAGCATGTGGTCGATCCGATGGCCGATGGGCTGACCAACGGTGATCTGCGTCCCCGGTACTGCAGCGAGGTCAGCACGTATTTCTTCGAGAATGAGATCGTAATCGTAGGACTCGATGTCGAGCCGCGCGTCGATTTCTGCCGCGTTGACTCCCTGAGCGTGCTCATCCAGCTCTGCCCTGCCCGTACGCCGGGCTGTCTCGAGCACCGCCGGGTGCGCCAGAAGGATCTGCTCGATCCTTCGACCCAGCGCATCAGACTCGTCGAGCGACGTACCCGGTACCGTAAGCGCGCTGATGACCAACGATCCTTCTTGGAACTCGGGCAGAAACGAGCGGCCGAGAAATGGGAGCGCGACCAGCGACAAGACCACGAGGGAGGCGGCTCCTGTCATTACGATGGCTGGCCGCCTGAGGATCGGGATCAACGTCGCCCCGTACCAACGCTTGAGGGTGCGAACGACCAGACTCTCCTCGTCGGTCTCCAGCGCTTTCGAGCGCGGTAGCAGGTACGCGGACAGCGCAGGCGTGACCGTGACCGCCACGACGAGTGAGGCCAGGATCGAAACGACATAGGCGACCCCGAGAGGCCGGAGCATGCGACCTTCCACCCCGGAGAGGAAGAAGAGCGGAATGAAGACGGCGATGATGATCAGCGTCGCCACGACAATACTCCGCATGATCTCCTTGGACGCGTCGAATACGACCTCGGATACAGAACTACGCTGGCTCTCGGGCCGGTGCTGATTCTCCCGCAGGCGTCGAAAGACATTCTCCACGACGATCACCGCGTCATCCACCAACGCACCGATCGCGATCGCCATGCCTCCCAGCGTCATGGTGTTGATCGTGATGTCCAGAAGCTTGAGCGCCAGCACTGCCGTGATGAGCGAGAGCGGAATCGCAAGCACCGAGATGGACGTCGTGCGGACGCTCCAGAGGAACAAGAAAAGGATCACGACTACGAGTATGGCTCCGTCGCGGAGCGCTACCATGACGTTTCGTACCGCAGTCCGGATGAAGTCCGCCTGCCGGAAAATGCCGCGATTAATCGTCATGCCTGCGGGGAGGGTCGCCTCGATACTGGTGAGCTCTTCGTCGATGCGATCCGTCAGCTCGAGGGTGTTCGTGCCCGGCTGCTTGAGGAGGGTCAAAATGACCGCCCTCGAAGCATTCGCGGATCCATCTCCCAGCCGAGTAGCGGGTCCGATGCGTACATCCGCGACGTCCCCGATCGTAATCGGTGCCCCGTCGCGAGCGGCGACGACCGTGAGCCGAACGTCGTCGATTGACTGCACTCGTCCCGTGGCTCGAATCAGGTACTCTTGCCCGCGTTCCATGAACACGCCCCCTGACGCATTCACATTCGACCCCTCGGCTGCTCGGACCACATCCTCGAGCGTGACGTCGAACGCGACCAGGCGATCGGGGTCCACGAGGACCTGGTACTCGCGCACCTCACCGCCGAGGGGAATCACCTGGGCCACACCCGGGATCGCGAGAAGGCGTCTACGCAGCGTCCAGTCGGCCATCGATCGCATTTCCATCGGTGTCACGGACTCGTCGCCCGTCACTGCGATCAGAATGATCTCGCCCATGATCGACGAAATGGGCGCGAGAGTCGGCGTCCCGACGCTCAGCGGCAAACCCGCGGCCACCAGCTGGAGCTTCTCGTTCACGATCTGGCGGGCCTGGAAGATATCCGTGCCCCAATCGAACTCGACCCACACGATGCTGATGCCCTGCGAGGTGGAGGATCGCACCCGGCGTACGCCTGTTGCGCCGTTCACCGCCGTCTCGATCCTGAACGTCACCAGCGCCTCGACCTCCTCGGGCGCCATGCCATGCGCCTCGGTCAGGACGGTCACGGTTGGTGCTGTCAGGTCAGGAAACACGTCGACAGGCATACCAAGGGCCGTGACGGTACCACCGATGAGAAGAACCAGAGCAGCTACTGCCACTAGCAATTGGTTACCGATGGACCAGCGAATCACTCGGTCTAGCATCATGTACCCCTTCTAGTGGGCGTGCCCGCCGGCGAAATCGCCGCCGGACAGGGAGGCAAGCCGCACCTGGTAGGCACCGACGGTGACCACCATGTCGCCAGGTCTGAGCCCAGCGACGATGTGGGTTCGGCGTCCATCCGTGACACCGGTGGTGAGGATTCGCCGCTCGAAGGTCTCGCCGCCGGCCTGGACGTACGCGACCGGCGTTCCATTCTCATCCAGAATCGCGGCGTTGGGGATCGCGATTCCTGTCACTGACTCACCCGTCGGGACGGTTGCCTGGACGAACGTCCCGAACGCGAAGGGACCCTGTCCTCCGGACACCTGGAAGACCACGGGAACGGTGCGCGTGGCAGGGTTAATCACGCTCCCGATCGATCTCAACCGAGAGTCGAAGACCTCCTCGGAGTTGTCGATCGTAAAGAGCGAGGTGGCCCCTGGGGATAACTCTCCTGCTATCGCGGCGGATACCTGCACCCGCACCCAGGCCCGCGAGGGGTCGACCACCGTGAACAGCGACTCTCCGGCTTCCACACGCCCACCCGGCACGAAGGTGCGCTCGGCGATCACGCCCGCCATAGGCGAGCGAAGCGTGAGCTGGTACGACCCCTCCGTCCCGCCTCCTATCGCAAGCAGCTCGGCTTCAGCGATCTCCAGATCATGTCGAGACTCTTCGAGGCGCCTGGCCGGAATCGCTCCCGCGTCAAAGAGTGTCTGGTCCCTTTCGACTTCCCGCCTCAGTCGTTCGACCTGCCCGCGTGACTGCGCGAATCCGCCCTCCTGGCTCGTTGGAGAGAGTACTGCTAGCACTTGTCCCTCACTCACCCGGTCGCCTACCGAAGGCGCGCTCCGGTTGGATCGGGCCTCAGCGATCCCCTGAACCGGGGCGCTGACCCGAACGAGGGCGCCATCCGGCGGCACGATCTCGCCCGGCGCGCGGACCGTGCGTTGGACCGCATGCTCCTCGACCGGGTGAACTGCGAACGGGATGACCCACTGTTGTTCCTTGAGGAACGAAACGCCCGCTAGCTCCTCGGCAGGCTCGTATGCGAGGGCTTCTTCCCCACTGCTGTGGACCAAGACGTTCGGCACCACGTGGCGGCTGTTTACTTGGTCGCTCTCGAGCATCAATTCGACCTCGTAGATGCCCGGACGCGCGATCACCGGATCGAGCAGGAAGATTCCATCGCGTAGCGGAGCATCCACCGTGAACATCTCGGCAACAGCTCCCTCCGCCGTGAAGCGAACCTGGAGCGTGCCCGCGCGAATCGGCTCGAAGCCGTCTCGCTCAGTAAGGTGAATCGCCCAATTGCCCGTCTGTTGCCCGGCGACTAAGAACGGGTACTCGAGGAAGAGCTCCGTTGCGTCGACCCATTGCGTGACCACGACGGCGCCGAGTTCCGGGGCCTCTGCGGCGTCCTCGGCGACTCCGCATGCGACCCATGAAGCAGCGAGCGCAACGCTGGCCACCGTTCTCAACGTGGTCGTCAGCCGTGTGTGAAGTCGATTACGGTTCATCATCGGATCTCCGGATCAGTCGTTGATTGCGCGGAGGCGTCGTCGAATCCGCCGACCGCGCGTTCTAGGTCGTAATAGGCGGTCCAAAGAGCAGTCTGAAGGCCGGACTCGGCCGTCCGCGCGCCATGAAGAGCGGCCGCGGCATCGAGCAGTTCGAGCAACTCCATCTCGCCCTCCTCGTACGCGACGAGCGCGATGTCTAGGAGATCGTCGGCCTCGCCCATCGCCTCCCCAGAGAGAAGTTGGGAGCGCCGCTGGAGCGTCTCGAAGGACTCGACCGCCTGCAGCACATCGTTCTGGAGTTGGCGCCTTGTCAGCATGAGGCGTTCTTCCGCTGCGAGCAGGCCGGCATCGGCGGCCTGTACTGCCCCAGCCCCGCGGTCGAAGAACGGAACGGGAATCGAGAGCCCGAGGAACACCCCGCGAAGGCCGTCGGACTGGCGCTTGAAGCCGCCCGAGGCGGTCAGGTCCGGGACCCGCTCGGCTCGCATCAGGCGGGCACGCGCTACCTCGGCGTCCACCTCAGCACGGGCGGAGGCTAGCTCAGCCCGCTCCTCCACGACCGCGAGGTCGAACACGCGGCTGGGAATCGGTGGGGGCGTGGGCGTCGGCAAGGGAGCAGCGGCCAATCGGATGTCCTCCCCACCAGGTGCGACCAGGAGGGCCAGCGTCCGTTGCGCCGAGCCGACCTCCATGTCCGCGTCTGCGAGAAGGGTCTCGTAGCGCGCGCGCTCCACGCGTATCCTGCTGCGCGCGTACCGGGAGATGTCACCGGCCTCGTAGCGCTCCGAGGCGGTGCGAGTGGCCTCACGAAAGACCTCCGTGATGCGCTGCGTGACCGAGCGCCGATCCTGGGCGTGCAGGGCCAGCACGTACGCGCTCTTCACATCGAAGGCCAAGCGAACGCTATCGGCGTGTATACGCTGAATCGCGGCATCGCGACGCATAGCTCCCTCTTCGGTCCTGGCGCCCCGCGACCCCGAGAGCTCGAATCGTTGGCTCGCCGTCAGATACGTCTCCGAGTACGAGCTTCCGCCGCCCGAAAGCGGTTCGTGCGTGGCGCCGAGCGACGGATTCGGAAACGCTCCGGCCTGAAGAGCGAGCCCAGCGGCCTGATCGGCCCTTGACCGAGTGAGGCGGAGCTCGAGGTTGTCTTCCGCGAACATGCGGAGCGCGTCATCGAGGCTTATGACCCGCGCCTCCTGCGCACCCAACGGTGCGGCACATAAGGCAGCAACAAGGCCGATGAATGATATGCGTGATCGTAACACGACGACGTCTCCGGACACGCTCGGCTCAACTGCCGCCTATGCGGCTGCCAAGCAAGCTTTCAGGAATGGATTAGTGGAGCCGCAGCCGCTGAGGCGGCCGGGCGATCACACGGAGACGGGCGGGGCCCTCGGGCGATCGGAGGGTGGCGGTCGGCCCCGAGCGACCGGCTCGACAGCCGTGACGAAAACCGGCTGGAGCGTGGGCGTCTCGGCGGCGATCTCGACCGGGTGAGGCGTCGGCAGGGCCACGGCGAACGTCTGCGCCGTCAGTCGATTGGCCTGCTCGATGAGCTGGACACCGTGCCCGTGATGACCCGCATCTTCGAGAACTGGCCCGACGTCGGACCCCTCGTGGTGGTGGGACGGCAGTGCTGAGGCCAGCACACCTACGAGCGCGACCAGGAAGAGGGCCTGGACTCGGAAGAGGGGTCTCGCGCGCATGTCGTGATTATGAAGCAGACGCGGAGGGAGGTCAAACCGTTCACCCCCCCAACTGTCGAACGACCTCCTCAGCCCGATCCCTGGATGTACTGCCGCAGCTGAGAGTTCTCCTCTTCGGCCGACACTCGGCATGCGTTCACCACGTCGCCGATCGAGATGATGCCCACGAGGCGATCGCCTTCCGTGATCGGAAGGTGGCGCACCTTATTCTCCGACATGACGTCCATGACGGCCGAGAGTTCGGCCCCCGGCCCCGACGTGATCACCTCCTGGGTCATCACCTCACCCACAGCGAGCGCACCAAGCTCCCCCGGCGCGCGCGATGTCACCCGCAGGATGTCGCGTTCCGTGATGATGCCTGTCAGTCGTTGACCTTCGACGACGACGAGGGAGCCGATATTGCGCTCCACGAGCACTTGCACGGCGTCGAGAACGGTCTTCGCCCCATCGATCGTGACGACGTCACTCCCCTTCGAATGCAGAATATCCCCGACGTTCATCGCTGCCTCCCGGGTGGGTCACTGGGATGCCTATCCCAATGTGGGCCACCTGAGTGAGCCGTGCCACACGCCGGCCGGCGGGGACCCTACCCTCCCATCAACCCCGCGCAGCCACCCGCGAAGCCCTCCCGCTCCAGGCGACCCTCAATGGACGCCCGGGCACGTTCCAGGTAGTCGCGGTACATCCCCCGCTCGACGAACGCTCGAGCGTCCCCCGCGCTGCGGCGGGCCATCTTGTCGTCGATCCCGAACCAACTTCCGTGCGCAGCGAGAAAGATGTCGGGTTCGAGGCTCTCGAGATGCGCGACGCTCGTGCAGTAGTCCCGCGCCTGGCCCGCATAAGTCGGATCATCTCCGCCCAGCTGATAATTGCCCAAAACGGAAAGGCTACAGATCGACACGAAGTCGTACGGGCGACCTTCGATCTCGACCCGACCACCCCAACTCGTGCACCCCGGCGTGTGGCCCGGCGTCAGATGAGCGGTGAGCTCGATGTCCCCCAGGCGGACGGTTTCGAGGTGACCGACGGTGCGCGCCACATCAGCCGCGGGGTAGCCGCCATTCAAGCCGAAGTTTCGACCTTGCCGGACGAACGCCGCATCGGCCGCACTCATGACCAGGTCGGCGCCGGTCACCTGCTGCATGTCCGCTAGTCCACCGACGTGGTCGAAGTGAGCATGGCTGGCGAGCTGGATGCGAATGTCCGCCGGGTCGAAGCCCAGAGCTCGAATGCTGGCAAGCACCTGCGGCACATTCTCCTGGAGCGGCACATCGATGAGCAGGTGCCCTTGGTCCGAGGTGAAGAGGAACGCCGCCAGTCCTTCCGTCCCGACGTAGTAGAGATCGTCGGCGATCTGGAACGGCTCACGCGGGTTCGTCCAGTCTGAGCCCTGCGCCATCGCGGCGCCCGGCAGAGCGGCAAGAAGAATCACGACGAGACACCTCATCCTCACCTCCGGCTAGATTGGCCCCCCTCGGAGGCCCGTAGACTCCCCGCCAACCTGCCTGGATCATGTACCCGCCCGCCAGACCGCGTCCTCTTGACCGCCGACAAGGTGGTCGCCACCGTGCCATCCCGGTTCGCCCCGCGCGCCGGCAGCCAACTCAAGAGGGGATAGGCATGAAGAGATTGATTCTCGCCCTGGTCATGGGCCTCGCATTCAGTGCCCCCGCCGAAGCGCAGCGCCCACCTGATGCGTGCGGCCCAGCCGGCCAGTTGCCGGCGAACCTTTCCGCCAACGTCGGGGCCGACGCGCGTTGCTTCGAGCTCCGCATGTACACGGCGTCCAACGAGCGCGGCGACATCAACATGCTGCACCAGCGCTTCCGCGAGCAGGAGGTCGCCATCTTCGAGAAGCACGGCGCCGAGGTCATCGCGGTTTGGCAGCGTCTCGACGACCCCAACACGCTGGTTTGGATGTTGGCGTACCGTGACCGCGCGCATCGTGACGAGGTGTGGGCCGGCTTCGCTGCCGATCCGGACTGGGCCGTCCTGCGAGAGAAGTACGACGTGTCGCTCTCCATCCAAGCGTACTGGATGAGCTCCACGAACTACTCCAATCTGAAATAGCTGGCTGGACCGCGGCCCCGACAACGCTCGGGGCCGCGCCAGTTCCGTTGACGAGGCCCGCGCACCACCGAGGGGACGGTCGATTCCGGAACCCCTGGCCAGAAGCCGCGGGTGACGACGCGCTGCGTAGTCGGATCCGTAGGGTGGCTTGGGAGTGGATCACCCGTAGGCATGCCCCGGATCCGACTCCCTCAGACCTGCAGGCGGCCGAGTCACGCATCGCGCGACCCACCACGCTGGATGGGCAGGTCCGGGTCACCTGGATCGGTCATGCCACATACCTCATTCAGTTGCCGGGCCTCAACCTGCTGACCGACCCGGTCTGGTCCGAGCGAGCCTCTCCGGTCCCCTTCGCGGGCGCGAAGCGCTTCTCTCCACCAGGGCTCGCCTTCGAGTCGCTCCCGCCGATTCACGGGGTCTTGCTCTCACACGACCACTACGACCACCTGGACCGTCCGACTGTGCGCGCGCTTCATCGGCGCTTCGGCGACGACCTGGCTTGGTACACGCCGCTCGGATACCGAGCGTGGTTCGGCGCGTTAGGCGTGACACACATCGTCGAGTGCGACTGGTGGGACCGGGTAGAGGCGCCCACGGGAGGATTCGAGCTGACCGCCGCGCCCGCGCGTCACTGGACCCGTCGCACTCCGTGGAGCACCAACACGCGCCTGTGGTGTTCCTGGGCGATCACTCCTGCGGGTCGATCTCTCGCAGCCCCCGAATCGGCCCCTGGACCGGCCGTCTACTTCGGAGGGGACTCCGGCTACGCCGCCTGTTTCGCCGAAATCGGTATGCGACTCGGGCCGTTCGACGTTTCGCTGATCCCCGTCGGTGCGTACGAGCCCGCATGGTTCATGAGCGCCTCGCACATGAACCCGGAGGAGGCCGTTCAGGTCTATCGGGACCTGGGTGCATCAGGCGCCTTCATCCCCACGCACTGGGGCACATTTCGCCTGACCTTCGAAGATCCCCTCGAGCCGCCCGAACGAACCCGCATGGCGTGGCACGCCGCGGGGCTCGACGCGTCAGACCTGCGCGTAGCGCGACACGGGGAGACGATCGTCGTCGCATCGTGAGGGCTCTACCGCCCGAGCCCCACCACCTTACCGTCCAAGTTCCATGCCGGGTCGATCGGAATCCCGAGGTGGGCAAGAGCCGTGACCGGCACGTCCACGATCGAGGTCTCCACGCCCGCTCGGCCCACGGTAGCGGACGGACCGGACGCGATGTAGAAGATGGTCCGCTCCTCGGGGGTGTCGCCGCCGTGTCCGCCATTCGCCCGTCGACCGTGGTCGGTGCTCACCAGGATCAGCCAATCCTCCTGGTCGTATGTCGGCCGAGCTTCGATCGCTCCTACGAGGCGGCCGACGTGTTCGTCCGCCAATTCGATGGCTGAGCGATACTCTAGCCCGATGGACGTGTGCTGGTGGCTGGTTTCATCGGGGTTGCCCAAGTAGACGAACATGGCATCGGGATCGCTCTCTGCCAGCGCCTCAGCAGCCAGCTCCACGGTCAACTCGTCACCCTCAGACCAGCCGACTTCGTACCCGTCGAGGACGTGCTTCGTGTCCACTGCATCGGAGATGACGGGCCCGTTGTGGTCGCTCGTTACCAGCGGAAGCCAGTCGGCCGCGACCCACGTGTTCAAGTCCGGTCGCAGTGATTCGATACGAGTGAACACGTCGGGGAAAGCATCGTAATGCTTGTTCTCGAATTCGTTGGTGGTCACGCCATGCTTGTCCGGCCACACTCCGGTAAGGAAGCTCGACCACCCCGGCCCACTCATGGTCGGAAAGCCAGTGCGGGCGTCGTCAGCGAACGTTCCCCGGTCAGCCAGTCGATCCAGGTTGGGCGTCTCCACCTCAGCCAGTACATCGGGACGCACCCCATCAATCCCTATGAGCAGGACTTTCTTGGCCCCGGTCGGTGGCTCATGCTCGGATCCACCACATGTTGCCGTGGCGGCCACGCCGAGCAGCACCAAGACGAGGGCCGCACGGCTGTGTCCTGCGCTCATCTAAGCCTCCGTCTATAGTGACCCGGCTGGGACTCGAACCCAGGACCTACTGATTAAAAGTCAGTTGCTCTAGCCAACTGAGCTACCGGGTCTTCCGAATCCTACCTAGTTGGGATGCGGTGATCTAGCGCCGGCCAGCACCGCTGAAACGCGAAGAGGGCAGGAGCGCCTCGCCCCTGCCCTCTCGTTGATCGCCTCCACTGAGGCGAACCGTGACCTGTTAGAGTGTAGGCATCCGCACGGTGACACGAACCTCCCGGTCCGTGTAGAGTCCGCCGTCGTCGGCCCGGCCCCTCAGCAGATACGTCCCCGGCTCGCTGAACGTCACTTCCGTCACCCAGCGGCCATCCTCCGGCAGCTCAGGCGGAATCCAGAACGGCGCCCAAGGCGAGTTCGAAAACGGCCGCGTGTCTTCCCAGACCGCGGGCTGCGGCGGATTGAACGAAACCGCGTCCTGACCCCCTTCCGGACCCCGAAAGATATGCCAGCTGATGTTCAGCCCCATGATCTTCTCGGGCGTGATCCGCGAAGGTGGAGCCCGCAAGGCTCTCGCCAGGTCCAGGTTGCCTTCGTCGTCGATCGGTAGTCTACCCCCAGCCCTCCTGGGTAGCCCGTCGTCAGAGACCATGGCGACCAGCCGGACGGGCCGCCCCACGACCGCCTCGATCTCCGCCGGCGTTTCCATCTCGACTACCGGTGGGGTATGGGCGCGGAGCGCGGGGTTGCTCGACCCGGCCCCCAAAGCGCCGTTCTCCGACATGATGACGACGTTATCGACGAAATAGTCCCGCCCTAGATGGCCGTACGCTTGCTGCTCTACCCCATTGACGCGCAGCGTCCAAATCAGCTCCTGCTCTCCGAAGTCCGCCGGCACGCGGACCTCGAACACGAACCGATTCCGTCTGGGAAGGAAATGCGTGTTCTGCCCGCGATCCTGCGGACCCGGCGAGAAGTAGTTGTCGGCTCCGACCGGTATGTCCGGCTGTTCTTCCCAGTTCCGGTTCATGTAGCCGAACATCAGGTTGAACGTCCCGTCGGCGTTTTCCGTCCACCCCTCGAACGCGGGCGAGATCGACTGTCCCTTGTTGAACGTAAGTCCCTGGGCTTCCGCGACGGACGGCGCCCCCAGCACGAAGCCGAGGGCGACCGCCATTCCGATCGCGGTCATGAGGGACCTTTGCGGCATCTTTCTCACTGCTGGTCCTGTCCTCCCGCCGGCGTCGGAGTCGGCGTAGCGCCTGGCGTTTCCACGATCGCCAGACATAGTGGACACCCGATGAAGTAATCGTTCTTCGTCAGGCCGTGGTACTCGACCCGCTCTTGAACCTCCTTGACGAACTGCTCCTCCGACATCGACACGCGCTCCCCGAGGTCGATGAACATGTTCGCCACGGACCGGTTACCAGCGCCCTGCCAATTGCGGGAATCCGCCACGTTGGGGTTCGTCTCGGAGTTGTTCATGTAGCCGGTGATGTGCAGCACGGTCCCCGGTGGGATGAGCGGCTGGTAGTTCTCATCGAAGACGTAGGTCCGAACCCAGTTGTGGTCGTAGCCCACGCAAGCCAGCGTCTCGGCCTTGAATCCCCAGATGGCCTCGAGGCACATGCGTTCGCCGGGCGCGTGCAGGTGCGGCTCGAAGCTGACGATCTTCGTCGGCCGCGTGACCACGGTATAGGCCTCCAACCGCTGTCCATCTAGTCCGGGCTGGATGTCGATGTCCGTGCCGTTCGCCAGGGAGGTGATGCTTCCCTGGTAGAGGGGCTCGTAGTCTTCGGGGAAGAACTCGAACGCGATCTCCAAGTGGGCGGTCGTGTTGCGTCCATTCGAGTGCAGGTGAATGGACTCGGACTGAATCTCGGAGCCCGCATGGAGCATGCGACCCGCGCCTTCGGCAAAGACGTCGGGATTACGCCCGACCTCGTGAACGGGCCAGAAGGTCGCACGGGGCGTTCCCGGCACCCGGGTGTTCCAGATCATGTGATGGAAGACATACTTGCCTCCAACGGTCGCCGTCCCGGATCCGCCAGTGGGGACGTCGTTGACCTCGCGGACCTGGACTGCCTTGACGTACCTGTCCTCTTCGAGGCCGGTGGGGATGCTCGTGATCTCGCCCCACCAGTCCGGAGCATCGCCATCGACCACGATGTCCTCGCCGATGACGACCAGATCCGGACGAATCGTCCACTGCGAACCGTCGGTCCACTCGAGCGGCTCAGGCAGGTCTGCCGGGTTGCCCTCGGGCGTGCCGTTGTCGACCCAGGCCTGGATCAGCCCCAGCTCGAGATCGGACAGCGAGTTGTCGTTCTGGTAGTGCTGAATGCCGATTTCCTTCTCGACGTACCAAGGCGGCATGGCACCCATCCGGTCGCGGATGGCGGTGCGCTGCCGAATCCTCGACGCATAACGCCGCACCTCGTTGTACTCCACGAGCGACATGGGGCCGCCGCCGTCCGGGCGGTGGCAGTTCTCACAGCTCCGCTGGAGAATCGGGGCGATGTCCCTCGAGAACGTCACCTGAGTAGGATCGATCCCGAAATCCCTCACGTCGTAGAGGTGCAGCTCTCGCGATGCCATGGCCACGGCAGACTGAGCCTCGACAACGGCGGGCAGCACGAGGAGAAGCGCGAGCGGCGCGAGCATGCCCCAGCTGCGAAGGGTGGGGGAAAGCCTCATGGAAAGAACTCCTACCTGAGAGTGACGCATACGTCCGGACTTCTAGACTATAGAGTAGGTTAAGCTACGCATTTCTAGTCGTACGTTCCACCACCCCTCCGGGTTTCGTGGCATGTGGCCGACTAATTCGGCAAAGGGATCGCACGCTCGGTGAGCACCTCGGCGAGCACCCTCGACCCGTTGACCCCCGAAGGAAAGCCCGAGTAGAGCGTGACCTGTGCCATGAGCTCGGACAGTTCCTCGGGGGTGATGCCGTTGTCGAGTCCCCTGCGGAGGTGAACCCGCAGCTGGTCCGTCTGGTAGGCCGCCTGGGTCATCGCGATGGTCACGAGGCTTCGGTCTCGGGGCGACAGCTCCGGCCGAGTCCACGTATCACCATACACGAGCCCGTCGATGAGCGTGTCGAGGTAGGGCGCTCCCGGAAAACGGGAGTCAGGCAGGGGAAGGCCCCTCGCCTCGAAGACCTCCGCCAGGACCCGGGCTGCGTTGACGCCGGTCGGGAAGCCGGAGTAGAAGGTCACGTGGGTGACGGCCTCCGAGAGCTCTTCCTGGGTGACCCCGTTGTCGAGGGCTCGCCCCGCGTGATACCTGACCTCACTCGAGGCATAAAGGGACGCACCGACAGCGACCGTGATGAGGCTCCGGTCGCGGGGTGAAAGTTCGGGGCGCTCCCACGTCTCGGCGTAGACGACTTCGTTGAGCAGGTCGCGCAGATAGGGCGTCTGGGGGAAGGCCCCGGGGAATTCGAGTTCCGGATTCACCGGCGGTTGGCGCGAGGAGGCCCCCGGGGGTGTGGTCGGGAGGCCACGCTCCGCGAACACCTCCGCGGCGACTCGGGCCGCGTTCACGCCAGTCGGAAATCCCGAGTACCACAGCACATGGGCGATGAGCTCGGAGATCTCGGCCTGAGTGACCCCGTTGTCGAGCGCCCTACCCATGTGGATCCGCAGCTCGTTGGTCGCATAGAGCGCCTGGGTCACGGCAACGGTGATCAGGCTGCGATCCCTGGGGGAGAGCTGTGGACGTTCCCAGATGTCACCGTACAGAACGGCATCTCGGATCTCGCCCAGGTAGGGCGCAGCGTCGTACGCGCCGACGGGGGCTGCTGGCTGCTGCGCCGTAGAGGTCCGCGGCAGGAGCGTCCCGAACAGGGCCAAGGAGCACAGGACCAAGAGGCGTGGGTGGGGCGGACGGGCTGAACCGCGCATGTCGTGTTCTCCTTTCTTCGCTGAGCACCGAATCCGGATCGCCAAAGTGGGTGGCCCGAGGCCGGTTGGAAAGCCGTTCCCCAAGCGCTTGTCCGCCCCGCAGGGGAGGGCTAGCTTCTCGGCCCTGATAGTTGAGAACGGATCTCATTCGCAAATAGGGTCACGGATTGAGCCTCACCCTCTGGGTCGTTCTGGCCCTGCAGCACCTCGCGGCCGGCCTGCTGTCCCCCTCCCTCATGCCACGCGTCGAGCGCGAGGCGTGGCTGATGGGCACGCGCTTCCACGTGGTGATCGAGGGTGTCGACAGGGCCACGGCGGACCGACTCGGGGAATCGATGCTCCGTGAAGTCGAGCGCATCGATGCCCTGCTCAACACCTGGGACCCCTCGACCCCGTTGGGCCGCCTGAACCAGGCGCCGCCGAGCAGCTGGACTGATGTGGACGGCGAGCTCGCTGCGCTCCTGCGGGAGAGCTCGGGCTGGGCTGATGCGACCTCCGGCGCCTTCGACACCCGAATCGGTGCGCTCATCGACGCCTGGGACCTGCGAGGGAGCGGGCGTTCGCCTCAAGCGGGTGAGCTCGCAGCGGCCCTCGCAGCGAGCGGCCCAAATGCGGTCGAGCTTGGCGAGCGGGGTCTGATGCGGTCGTCCGGGGCCGCCTGGATGGACTCGGGCGGCTTCGGGAAGGGCGCGGCGCTTCGGGCGGCCCGCCGATTGATGGACGAGTCGCCTGTACCCAGCGAGGCCCGGGTCCTACTGGACCTCGGGGGGCAGGTCTTGGCGTTCGCCCCGTTCGCGTCACCCTGGATCGTAGACGTCGCGCACCCACTTCGCCGCTTTGAATCCGCGGCCACCCTCTCGGTCCACGACGGATCGGCGTCTACGAGCGGCAGCTCCGAGCGGGGACGCCATATCCTCGATCCGCGCAGCGGACTCCCGGTCGACCCTTGGGGAAGCGTCACCGTCGTCGATGCGGACGCCTATACCGCCGACGCTCTGTCGACCGCGCTCTACGTGATGGGCCCTCGAACGGGTATCGCGTGGGCGGAGCAAGCCGGTGTGGCCGCGCTCTTCCTCGAACTCGACGGCGAAACGGTACGCCCCGCCTGGACCTCGGCCATGGAGCCGTGGCTCCTAGAGCCCCCCGCATCACCCCAGCCAGACAAGGAACGATAGACTCGTGAAGATCGCACCGATCCTCGTGGTTCTCGCCGTGACCGCGTTCAGCGCGCCGGACACTGAGCTCATGGCGCAGGCCACGGACTCCGCTCGCATCGCTTTGCTCGAGCGTCAGGTGGAGGCGATCACTCGAGAATTGGAGCGGGTCAGCTTGGGGGGCGACATCGTCCAAGCCGACTCCTCCGTCCAAGGCCTGGGACCCGCCGCGTCACGCGTATACCGGGTGAGTGAAGGCGTCTCGATTGGCGGATATGGTGAGATCCTGTACGAGCGATTCGCCAATGAAACACAAGGAGGGGGGCCCTCCGGAGCCCTGGACCGCTTCGACGCGCTGCGTGCGATCCTCTACGTCGGCTACAAGTTCAACGACCGTCTGCTGTTCAACTCCGAGATCGAGGTCGAGCACGCCAGCGAGATCTTCCTCGAGTTCGCCTACCTCGACTACAAGTTGACCGACAACGTCGGCGTCAGAGCGGGTTTGGTGCTCGCTCCTCTCGGCCTCGTCAACGAGCTGCACGAGCCGCCCGTCTTTCTCGGCACGGAACGGTCGGTCACCGAGAGTCGCATCATCCCGACGACGTGGCGCGAGAACGGCATCGGTCTCTTCGGCGGGACCGATGCGTTCGCCTGGCGCGCGTACCTCATGAACTCCTTCGACGGTTCCGGCTTCACGGCGGCCGGACTGCGGGGAGGACGTCAGAAGGGGGCGACCGCACTGGCTGAGGACCTGGGCGTCGCGGCTCGTTTCGACTTCGTCGGCACCCCTGGGCTCATCCTCGGAGCCTCCGCGTACCACGGCCAGACCACTCAGGGCCAGCAGTTGGCCGGGGAGGACGTAGGTGGCCGCGTGTTCGTCTGGGATGTCCACGGAGACCTCGACCTGCGCGGGTGGGACCTACGCGCGCTCATGGCGGGTGCCCAGGTGGACCAAGCCGACGAGCTGAACCAGCTCAATGGCCTCACCGGCCCGGATGGCATCGGGTCGGCCATGCTGGGTTGGTACCTCGAGGCGGGCTACAACGTGCTGCGGCGCACGGACACAGCGCATCAGCTCATTCCGTACGTGCGGTACGAGCGCGTCGACACGCAGCGGAGCGTGGCGGCAGGGTATTCGCCCGACCCCGCGAACGACCTCACGGTGACGTCGCTCGGGTTCGCGTGGAAGCCTGCCCCCCAGGTCGTCACCAAACTCGGGTACCAGATCCACTCGAACGAGGCCGATACGGGCGTGAATCAATTCAACGTCCAGTTGGGGTGGCTATTCTGAGAAGACGCGCCTTGACTGCACTCGCTTGCCTCGGGGCGGCGGTCTTCCCGGCCATCGCCGGGGCCCAGACGCTCACGCAGGACGAGGCCCTCGCGCTCGCGTTTCCGGATGCACAGCTCGAACGACGGACGGCTTTCCTGGGCGACGAGGACCTCGCCGCCGCCGAGCGCCTCGCCGGCCCCGATGTGGAGGTCCGGTCGAGCGTGGTCAGCTACTACGTGGCCTCACGCGGCGGCGAGCCAGTCGGAGTCGCGTACTTCGACGCGCACCGGGTCCGCACCCTCCCGCAGGTGCTCATGATCGTGGTCGGCACCGACGGACGCGTCGTGCGCATCGAAACCGTGAGCTTTCGCGAACCGCCGGAGTATCGCGCACCGGACGGGTGGCTACGCCAATTCAATGGGCGCAGGCTCGACCGGGCGCTCTCCCTGCGGGGTGATATCGCGACGATCACAGGCGCGACGCTCACTGCGGGGGCGGCGACTCGCGCCGCGCGGCGCGCGCTGGCCCTCCACCAAGTGATCGACCCGCTCTCGGAGACTGCCCGTTGAAGCCGTTCCCGCGTTGGTGTATCTGGATCGGCTCCGTGGTCTCGGGCCTTTCGGGGCTGGTCTACTGGTGGATGGACCACATGATGGAGCCGGTCGGAGAGTTTGCTGTCATCAATCATCCGCTGCAGCCTTGGGTGCTCAAGGCTCATATCGTGACGGCGCCTCTCCTCGTGTTCGCCATCGGGCTCATCGCCGTGGACCACATCTGGAAGCAGTACCGGCTCGGCATCAAGGCCGGGCGGCGGTCCGGCCTGTCGGCCATGTGGGTCTTCGGGCCGATGGTCGTAAGCGGGTACCTCATCCAAGCGGTGACGGCCCCGGGATGGCTGTCCGCGCTAGGATGGATCCACCTGGGTACGGGGGTGGGGTACCTGCTCGGACTTGCGGCCCATCAAGCGGTGGTGCCGAAGCGCTGGGCGCGGCGCCGGACGCGCGAGCTGGACCTCGCGGTCTACCGGCCTCCGTCGAGCCGTCCGGCGGCCTGAGGCTGCGCCCGGGCAAGTCGCCCAAGTCGCTCCTTCTACGGGTCGCTGAGGCTCGTTAAATTCTCTCATGTTCCGCTACGCCAGCCGGTCGTGGGGGCCTCGCTCCCAAACGGCACCTCTCGCCCTGGCGCTCCTTCTCGGAGCCGCCGGGGCGTTCTCGTTGGGCGGAGCGCCGCTGGCCGATGGCACATGTGCGGTCACGGCCTCCTCGACTCACACCATCGATCCGTCGGTGGGTGGGACCGCTTGGAGTCAGCGCCTCGGCTTGCCCGAGGAAGCGGAGCCCCAGCTTGTCGACCGACGGGCCGAGTCCCCGCGGTCCAGCACCCCGGGGCAGCAGAGCCCGGCTTACCGTCCACTGGCGACGCGCACTGCTTCAGTCTCCAGACACAGCAGTGATCGGGCAGACCCCACACTGCTCGGCGCTCGTCTGCTCGGGCTGACCGGCACACCGGCGAACGCACCTCCGAGGTCGTAGACGGCGCTCACGTCAGCGCCCACAGCGATCCTCCGCGCGATCCCGCGCGGGGTCCACGACCTACAGGCCGTTCGCGGCCAGGAATGCGTTCACCATGTCTACGTCGATCATGCTCGTTGCCCAGGTCCCGCCCACCACCGGAGTCGCTCAAGCACTCCACCGGATCGTGCAGGCTCTTCCGACGGACCCGGCCTCACTCTTCGTGATCGCCTTGCTTGTCGGCTCGGCTGTGCTTGTCTTGTGGGCTGGACGACCCAAAGGAGGTCGGCCCGCCTAGGCGGGCCGGGAACGATGCGACAGACGCCCCCGCCATTCCTCGATAACTCGACGAAATGACCGCCCTGATCTGGGCCGGATTCATCGTCCTGATCTTGGCCTTCTTGGCCCTCGATCTGGGTGTATTCAACAGGCGTCCCCACGAGATCTCGGTGACGGAGGCGCTCTGTTGGACCGGCTTTTGGATCCTCACGGCACTCGCCTTCAATGTGCTCGTGTACTGGTTCTACGAGAACAATTGGATGGGGGCCGGACTCCAGTTCTCGCCCGACATCGACGGCCGCACGGCCGCTGTGGAGTTCCTCACCGGATACCTGCTGGAGAAGTCGCTCAGCCTCGACAACATCTTCGTCATCGCGCTGATCTTCTCCTACTTCAAGGTCCCGCTCGCCTACCAGCATCGCGTACTGTTCTGGGGTGTCGTCGGGGCACTCGTCCTGCGTGGGATCATGATCGGCGCCGGGGCTCTGTTGCTCCAGAACTTCGCCTGGATGACTTATGTGTTCGGCGGCCTGCTCCTCTTCAGCGCCGCGAGAATGCTGGTGGCTCGTCACGACAATCTCACGGCCGAAGACAACTTCGTCGTCCGCTCGACGAGGCGCTGGATCCCGGTCACAGAGAAGTTTCACGGGGCGAAGTTCTTCGTCGTCGAGAACGGGGTCCGGATGGCGACCCCACTCTTGCTTGTTCTCATCATGGTCGAGACGACGGACGTCTTCTTCGCGGTCGACTCCATCCCAGCGATTTTCGCGGTGACCGACCAGCCCTTCATTGTCTACACGTCTAACATCTTCGCCCTACTCGGGCTGCGCGCTCTTTATTTCGCGCTGGCGCCCCTGCTTCAGCGGTTCCGCTACCTGAAGGCCAGCCTCGTCTTCTTGCTGGCCTACGTCGGCGTGAAGATGCTGCTCGCGCACCACTACCCGATCCCGGCAATGGTCTCGCTGGCCATGATCGGGGGGATCTTGGCGGTGGGCATTCTAGCATCGCTCATCGGTTCCAGCCGAGACACGGCCGCGCTAGCTCCTCCAGTTTCGGGCCGTCAGCTGGCCCGCACGACCGTCTCTGCGGCCTGGAAAGGCGTGGTCCTCATCGTCGGCGGCACGATCCTGGTGATCGGCATGGCGATGATCGTGCTACCGGGCCCAGCTGTGGTGGTGATCCCGGCTGGGCTCGCGGTTCTCGCCACTCAGTTCGTGTGGGCACGGCGCCTTCTTGAACGCGTGCGCGGCGAGGTCAACGAGGGCGTCGACAAGATGCGCGACGACTTCAGAGCCGCGAGGCGGCGCGGCCGAGACGACGGCTGACGGTTGGGGAGCTAAGCCGACGCAGCTCGCTTACTTCTCCGCGCCCACCAGACTCGCCTCGAGCGTGATCTCGACCGACGCCAAAGCCCGCGACACCGGGCAACCCTCCTTGGCCTCGCCCGCGATCTTCTGAAACGTCTCGGGGTCGATTCCCGGCACGTCGCCCTCACAAACCAGTTCGATGAGGCTGATCGTCGGCTTGCCGTCGACGGGCCCTATGTGAACTCGGGCGGTCGTTTGGACAAGCGTCGGCTCGTGGCCTGCCTGCGCCAGCATGTTGCTGAACGCCATCGAGAAGCAGCCCGCGTGTGCCGCACCGATGAGTTCCTCGGGGTTCGTGCCCGGGCCGTCCTCGAAACGCGAGCGAAAGCTGTACCGCCCCTCGAAGGCACCGCTTCCCAACGCCATCGTTCCGCTGCCCTTCCGGAGATCTCCCCCCCAACGTGCATTCGCTTCTCGAATCATCTTCCCGTCTCCCTTGAGGTTCCTCCCAACGTCACGCGCCGCCCCATCCACGCCCCACTACACGACGCGACGAACTGCAGCAGCACGAGGCCGAGCACGAGCCGCACCGACTCGACTCCGCCGGACTCAACGGTCAGCGTCACCACGAACCACACCAGCACGCTGAAGAAGGTGATCGCCGCCCCGTGCAGCAGGGGGGCGTCGCTCCAGCGCATTCCGACCAGCATGCCGCCCACGAAGAAGCCCCCGCCCATGGACACGCCGATCCAAACGGCTGCGCCTTGACCGGGCTGAACCAGCCCGAGGCCGACACCGCCCAGGTAGAGCCCTGCCGTCACGGATGCGGCGATGAGCCAGCCCCCTATGACCCAACCTGCGTGGAGGTTGGAAAGATGCTCGGATTGCATGAGGTCTCGCGTCTCCTAGATGTCGAACTCGAACTGGAGCCCGGTAAACGTAAGTCGATGGTGTGGCGTCACGCCCAGCTCGTCGATGGCGGCACGGTGCTGCGCCGTGCCGTATCCGACGTTGGCGTCCCATGCGTAGCCCGGGTACCGCAACGCCAGGCGGTGCATCAGTCGGTCGCGAACGACCTTCGCCACGATCGACGCGCACGCAACGGAGTGGACGAGTGAGTCTCCGTCGACGACCGCATCGTGTTCACGGCCGAGGTACTTCACTGGTAGGCCATCGACGACCACGTGGTCCGGCCGCACCCGCAAACGAGCGAGGGCTCGCTGCATGGCCACCGTCGTCGCACGAAGTATGTTGCGTCGGTCGATCTCGCGCACGGAGGCCGCCCCGATGCCGACTGCGAGGGCCGCAGCAAGGATCTGAGTGAAGAGCTCCTCCCGGACCCGGGCAGAGAGCACCTTCGAGTCGTCCGCTCCGTCGACGAATACTCCTTCCGGCAGCACCACCGCCGCCGCGAGCACCGGACCCGCCAAAGGTCCCCGACCGGCCTCGTCGACTCCCGCCACCAAACGACCGCGGCCCCAGAACCTCCGCTCGTATTCGAGCAGGTCCCGGGGCCGCTCTGGCCTGGTGTCTTCCGGCTTCATCGCCGGCGTCGTCAGCGGACTTGGCGCTTCTCCGCGATCCGGGCGGACTTTCCGCGACGGCCACGCAGGTAGTAGAGCTTGGCCCGGCGCACGCGCCCTCGCCGAACGACCTCCACACCCGTCACCGTGGGCGCGTGTAGCGGAAAGATCCTCTCCACACCGATGCCGCTCGAGATCTTGCGGACCATGAACGTCTCGTCGACGCCGCCGCCCTTCCGGGCGATGCAGACGCCCTCGAAGGCCTGGATGCGCTCCTTGGCGCCCTCGCGCACGAGGTACAGCACCTTGACGGTATCTCCTGGCGCGAAGTCAGGAGAATCCTCGCGGAGCTGTTCCTTCTCGAGTTCTTTGATGAGATCGGCCATGGTGGACTCCCGCGGCGTGCGCCCGAGGCATTCGGACAGAGACGAGTAAACTAATCAGGTCTCTCGGGGCGGTGAAGCCCTCTAGGAGCCCGTGGTAGTTGGCCCTCAATCCGGCTCGCCGTCGAGGAGCTCGGGCCGGCGCTCCCGCGTGAGTCGCTCGGCCTGTTCCGCCCGCCAGGCCTCGATGCGGGCGTGATCGCCCGACCGCAGCACGTCCGGCACCACATGGCCCCGGTACTCGGGCGGGCGCGTATAGGAGGGCGGCGACAGAGAACAGCCGTCGTAGAAGGAGTCCGAGGCCGCGGAGTCGTGGTCGCCCAGCGCGCCCGGAAGTAGCCGCACCACGGCGTCCGTGACCGCCAACGCCGCGACTTCACCCCCTGACAGGACGAAGTCCCCCAACGAAATCTCATGCGTCGCCAAGTGATCCGCGACGCGTTGATCGACGTCCTTGTAGTGGCCGCATAGGAGCGTCAGCTCTTGTCCGACGCTGAAGCGGACAGCCTGCTCGTGCCGAAACGGACGACCCCTGGCGGAGAGCAAGACGATGGGGCCCGAAGGGGCGAGGTCGTCGACGGCCTCGAAGAAGGGCTCGGGCTTCATGACCATCCCCGCGCCGCCCCCATAAGGGACGTCGTCCACGGTCCGATGCTTGTCTTTGGTGTAGTGCCGAAGATCGACGACGCGATATTCGACGATCCCAGCCGCGGCCGCCCGGCCAGGAATCGATAGCCCGAGAGGGCCATCGAAGAAGTTCGGAAAGATGGTGACGATGTTGACGCGCATACGCTACAGGTCGAGCAGTCCTTCGGGCGGGTCGATGACCATGCGGCCGGCTTCGGCGTCGACATCGATCACGATATGGCTCAGGAACGGGATCATGACCGTGCCGTTGGGGCCGCGCACCTCGAGCAAATCGGCCGGCCGGAGCTCATAGACCTCTTCGATTTGGCCCACCGCCTCCCCACCTTTGGTCACCACCTCCATCCCCAGAAGCTGGTGGTAGAAGAGTTCTCCTTCCGCCAGAGGCTCGAGGGCCTCGGTTTCCAGGAAGAGGTAGCGCCCCTGGAGCCGCTCCGCGCCCTCGCGGTCCCGGACACCGCCGAAGGACACGAGGTAGCCCCGCTTGAAGGGGCGAACCGAGTCGAGCCGCAACGGCGCGAGGTCGGGGTCGGGTTGGGTGCCGTCCACATCGCCGGGGAGCAGCAGTGCCCCGGGCGCATAAACGCTCTCAGGGCGGTCCGTGAGTGGCCAGGCGAACAGCTCGCCCTTGGTCCCGTGCGGCTTGTTGAGATGCCCGACGACGAGAAATCTCGGGTCTTGTCGACCCATCGGTCAGGGCTGTCCGAGTGTTACTCGGACTTTTCCTCTTCCTCGGCGCTCGACTCTGCCTCGGCGTCAGCAGGCTCCTCGGTAGGGGCCTCTGCTTCCGCAGTCGCTTCCGCGGCCGCGGCGGCCTCAGCCGCGGCGGCCTCGGCAGCCTTCGCCTTCGCGTCCCCTGCCGCCTTCTGCTCCGCAGCGCGACGAGCCGCGAGCTCCTCGGCCCGCTTCGCCTGGCGCTCTTCTGCGTCCACCTCGCCGACGGCGACGACGGCATCCCCGCCAACGCGAGCTTTGGAGATGAGTGATTTGACGGTCCCCGACGGGCTGGCGCCCTCACCGAGCCAGTGGTCGACCCGTTGCATGTCCAAGACCAGGCGCGCGGGGTCGGACAGCGGCTTATAGTAGCCGAGCGTTTCCACGAAGCGTCCGTCCCTCGGGGACTTGCTGTCGGTTACCACCACGCGGTAGTGGGGCTGCTTCTTCCGGCCCATGCGCCGGAGTCTGATTCGTACGGGCATCGTCAGCGATTCATCTCAGAGTACAATCCACGGCGGTGGGCCGCGAAAAAGGCAGACGCAAAGGATACAAGGGGTGCAGGAGGCTGTACAGCGGCGGCTAGGATCCGAACGGCAGCCCAGGCATGCCCCCCATCATACCCTTCATCTGCTTGAGGAAGCCCTGCATCTCCTTGAACTGCTTCATCAAGCGGTTCACCTCGGAGACTGGACGCCCGCTTCCTTTGGCGATTCGCGCCCGGCGGGAGGCATTGAGTACCTCCGGCTTACGGCGTTCCTCCGGCGTCATCGAGAGGATGATGGCCTCGACATGCTTGAGGCGCTTCGGGTCCATGTTGGCCGCCGGAATCTTCATACGGCCGGCGCCGGGGATCAGCTTGAGAATTTGGTCGAGCGGACCCATGCGCTGGATCTGCCGCATCGCCACCAGGAAGTCCTCCAACGTGAAGCGGCCCTGCCCCATCACCTTCTTCTGGAGCTGGGCCTGGTCCTCGTCGGTGATCGCCACTTGGGCGCGCTCGACCAGCCCGACCACGTCTCCCATCTGCAGGATCCGGCCAGCAAGCCGCTGAGGATCGGCGGTGTCGAGGTCGTCGACCCCCTCGCCGACACCGACGAACTTGATGGGCTTGCCGATGACGCCGCGGATCGAGAGCGCAGCGCCCCCGCGGGCGTCGCCATCCATCTTCGTCATGACGACACCGGTGAGACCGAGGGCTTCGTCGAAGCCCTGGGCCACGTTCACCGCCTCCTGGCCGGTCATGGCGTCGGCGACCAAGAGGATCTCGGACGGAGCTGTGACGTCCCGGACGCGGCGCAGCTCGTCCATGAGGTCTTCGTCGATCTGGAGTCGACCGGCGGTGTCGATGATCAGGACCGAGTGCCCCTCGGCGCGCGCCCGCTCGAGGGCCTGCTGGGCTGCCGCGACGGGGTCTCCTCCGAACTCGCCCGCTGCCACGGGCACGCCGATCTGGGCGCCCAGCGTCTGCAGCTGCTCGATCGCGGCCGGGCGCTGGAGGTCGCACGCGGCGAGCATGGGCGTCGCTCCTTCCCGCCCCAGCCTGCGGGCGAGCTTCGCCGAAGAGGTGGTCTTCCCGGAACCCTGCAGGCCGACCATCAAGATCACGTCTGGACGCTGAGCTCCGGTCGCCAGCGTCGGGCTCCCCTCGCCGAACAGAGTAGCGAGCTCGTCGTGGACGATCTTTACGATCTGTTGTCCTGGTGAGACCGCCTTGAGGACGGCCTCGCCGAGCGCGCGCTCCTGCACCCGACCGAGAAAGTCACGCGTGACTTGGAAGTTGACGTCGGCCTCGAGCAGGACGCGCCGCACCTCGCGGAGCCCCTCCTTGATCATGGGCTCCGTGAGCACACCGCGCTGCCTGAGCTTCTTCAGCGCGGCGTCGAGCTTGGTGCCGAGTTCGTCGAACATGCGTTCCCTGGTCGTGGGCGGGCCGAAAGCTAGAGACGGGTCATGAGCCCCTCAACCCGACGGGGAGATGTATTCGTGGCATCGACTTTGCATAGCAGAGTACTTTATATATCAGCTGAGGGGCGCCAGGATGGCGTCGGAGACCCCCATACGGACCTAGCGCATGAATACGCTTACGGAGTTCCTCTTCCCGGCGCCCGCGCGGCGGACCACCGGGGCCATCGTCACCTGGTGGGAGCGGCGCCGCCTGGCCTACAACGCGTTCGTGGGCGCGGCAGGCCTTGTCTCGATCGGTGCCGTCAGCCTGGTATCCCTTATGCTCGGGGCCGGTGTGCCGAGGGGCGAATTCTGGATCGTGCCGATTGTCTTCGGCACGGCGGCGAACATCTGCTACCTGCTAGGGCCGCTCACGGAGCTGCTCATCCAAACGTTGTGGGGCCGCCAGGTCCTACCGACCGGTCCCATGCTCTACCGCATGGGGCTCACGTTTTCCGTCGGGCTCGCGCTGCTCCCGACGCTCTTGGCGGGGATCGCCTTGGTGGTCGGAACGGTGGTCGGACTTCTGTAGGGAAGCCTTCGGTCACCGGTTCAAACGGTACCTCAAACTGGGATGATCTGACTTCTCTGAGTGCCGACCGAAACCCAGCGCACGGGGGCGTTCGTCAGCTCCTCGATCCGGTCGAGGTAGGAGCGCGCGTTTCGCGGTAGGTCGTCCAGCTTGCGGGCCTCAGTCGTCGGGGCCTGCCAGCCCGGAAGCGTCTCGTAGACGGGCTCGATCTCCGACAGGGACCAGGTGTCCGCCGGGAAGAACTCTCGCACCTTGCCCGACGGCATGCGGTACCCCGTGGCGATCTTCAACTCCGGAAGCGTGTCGAGCACATCGAGCTTCGTAACCGCGATTCCGGTCAGCCCGTTCACCTGGGACGCATACCGCGTGAGTACCGCGTCGAACCAACCACACCGCCGCGGGCGGCCAGTGGTGGCTCCGAACTCACCGCCGAGCTTACGCACGTGCTCGTCCATCTCGGGCTCGAATGCGCTGGGCAGTGGGCCCTCCCCCACCCGAGTCGTATACGCCTTGACGACCCCGATCACATCGGTGATCGAGGTGGGCCCGATTCCGGTGCCGATCGCCGCGGCTCCCGCCGTGGTGTTCGACGACGTGACGAACGGATAAGTGCCGTGGTCGAGGTCGAGCGCGGTGCCCTGCGCTCCCTCGAGCAGGACGCTCCGGCCCCCTGCCAACGCGGCGCTGATCTCTTTGCCGACGTCCGCCGCGAGCGCGAGCAGCCGGTCCCCGAGCGCAAACGTGGCATCCATGGCGCGGTCCAGCTCCTCCGTGCCCGCGCCCAACTCCTCGAGCCTGCCGCAAACTCGCGCTTTGGCCGCGTCGACCCGCTTGGCGAACCGCTCCGGGGCCAGCAGGTCCGCCACCCGCACACCGCGCCGACCGGCCTTGTCCTCGTACGCCGGCCCTATGCCGCGTCCCGTAGTACCGATCTTGGTGACCGCCGAGTCTTCGACCGCCTTGTCGAGATACCTGTGGTACGGCATCAAGAGCTGCGCCCGGTAGCTCACGCCGACCCTGCCTTTGATGTCGATGCCCCTGTCGAGGAGAGCGTCGTATTCCTCGAAGAACTGCAGGACATCGAGCACAACCCCGTTGCCCAGCAGGCAGCGCCGACCTGAATGCAGAATGCCCGACGGGATCTGATGCAGGACGAATTGCCCGTCGCCTACGTGAACCGTGTGGCCGGCATTGGCACCGCCCTGATAGCGGGCCACGATATCGACGTTCTCCGCTAAAACGTCGACGATCTTCCCCTTCCCCTCGTCGCCCCACTGGCAGCCGACGACGACAGTGCACGCACCTTGCTCAGGCATGAGTTCCCCAAAATAGAAAACGGGCCGGTCCCCGGTGGGGGACGGGCCCGTTGGCTGCCGTATCCTTCGGGAAAAGCTAGGCGCGCCTCAAGGGAGTGTCAACGAAATCCCGGGTCATCTCGCCCATCAAACGCGAGCGAGCGTGAGGAGGCCCGCCGTCGCGAGGATCTCACGTATCTCCTCGACCTTGGATTCGGACGCCTTGGACAGAGGAGCGCGTGGGTCTCCACCGCGGAGTCCCAGTAGATCGAGGGCGGCTTTGACCCCGGGCACGCCCATCTGAGCGACGATGGATTGGTGGACCGGAGCGATGCGCTCCTGGATGCGACCTGCGTCGGCGACCCTGCCTTCGCGGTACGCCATAGTGATCTCCGCCGCACCCGCGGTCGCGAGAAGTCCGACCGCCACGATCCCACCCACCGCCCCCGTCTCGAGCGCGGCGTAGAGCAGTGCACCACTCCCCACGAGCACCTGGAAGTCGTCCGCGGAGTGCTGAACCAGTTCGCCTACCAGGTCCAGCTTACCGCGAGAGTCCTTGATGCCCACGATGTTCGGGTGACGGGACAGCTCTTCGACGAGCCCAGTCGGCAGGTCCAGCGTGCTCATGCGTAGCGGCACCTGATAGACCAGGACCGGCACGGGGGAAGCATCGGCGATCTCTTTGTAGTGCCTAGCCAACACCTCCGGCGTCATCGCCCCCTTGAAGAACACGGGCGGCTGAACCAGTACGGCATCGGCACCCGCCGCCCCAGCTCGGCGAGAGAGCTCGACGGTGCCCCGGGTCGACTCGACTCCGGTGCCCACGATGATGAGCGCATCTTCAGGGACCACGTCGGCGGCAGCCTCGAGGAGGACCTGACGTTCCGCCTCGTCCAGGAGCACCGACTCGCCGGTCGTGCCGGCAATGAGGACACCCCTTATGGGGCTCTCGAACCAGTGCCTCAGATTGGACCGGAAGGCGACGACGTCGATGTCGCCCGTGACGGGATCGAACGGCGTGGTGACGGGAAGGAAGGTCCCGCCGAGGTTCAGGCCCAACTCAGCGGCCCATCATCTTAGTCATTTCGTCGGCCAGATCCTGTGTCCCGCCCGTGCGCGATCCGCCCTGCTGAGACCGCGGGTCGCCGAACATGTTCATCTTGAGGTCGAAATCGGCCGGGTTGTTCGCGGCGGCCTTGGCGACCTCGAACGCGACCTCCTTGCTCTGTACCAGCTCCTGGAGGTGCTGGTCGAAGCTCTGCGAGCCGTAGTGCTCTCGGCCTTCCTCGATGAGGTCGCCGATCTCCTCCATGCGGTCCTGGTCGCGGACGCAATCGCGGATCGTCGCAGTCATGATCATCACCTCCACGGTGGCGACGCGGCCACCCTCGGTGCGCTGCACGAGACGCTGGGACACCACCGCCTGAAGCGACTCCGAAAGACGCACGCGGATCATTTCCTGCTCGCTGGGCTCGAAGACCGCGATGATGCGCGAGATGGTCTGGACGGCGTTCTTGGTATGCAGCGTCGAGATGACCAGGTGCCCGGTCTCGGCGGCCTTGAGCGCGGTCTCGATGGTGATCTTGTCTCGCATCTCACCGATTAGGATCACGTCCGGGTCCTGCCGGAGTACGGACCGGAGCCCCGTTGCGAACGAGTCGGTGTCGGTGCCGATGTCGCGCTGTGTAATGGACGACTCGTTGTCACGATGCAAGAACTCGATCGGGTTCTCGAGCGTGACCACGTGAAGTTGCTTGTTTCGGTTGATCCAGTTGATCATGGCGGCCATGGTCGAGCTCTTCCCAGAGCCCGTCACCCCCGTCACGAGAATCAAGCCACGCTCCGCCGCCGCGATCTTGTTGATGATCGGAGGAAGACCCAGGTCTTCAACAGACGGGATCTCGATAGGAATCGCCCGCATCACGATCATGGGCGAGCCACGTTGCTTCATGATGTTGACGCGGAAGCGACCCACACCGGGGATGCCCCAAGAGCAGTCATAGTCGAGCAGCCTCTCGAAGTCCTTCTTGTCCTCTTCGTGAGGAATCAGCTGCAGCGCGATCCCTTTCACCTGCTCGACGGTAAGCCTCTGCTGGGTGAGGGGCTGCAGGACGCCGTGGATCCGGGCCCGCATGAAGTCACCGGCCTTGATGTGGATGTCGCTGGCGCCGCGCTCGACGGCTGCCTTGAACAGTTCCTGCATGGTGCTCCTCCGGAATCCTTAAGCGATACCCGAAAATAGGTGCGACGAGCAGCGAACGCGATTCAAATAATCGCGCTGCGCCAGTCGAGGCCCATCTTCCGGCGCACCTCGGTCATCGTTTCGCGAGCGATGCCCCTGGCCCGTTCAGCCCCGTCGTCGAGCACCTTCCGAACGTCCTCGGGATGGGCGCGGAAGTGCGCGGCCCGATCCCGGAACGGCGCGAACGCGTCAGCGATATTGTCCGAGAGGATGCGCTTGCAGTCCACGCAACCGATCTCGGCGGCCCGGCACTTCGCCTCGATGTCGGCGCGCGTAGCGTCATCCGTGAAGTGTCCGTGTAACGTGAAGACGTTGCAGATCTCAGGGCGACCGGGGTCGTCGCGCCTGATGCGTTGCGGGTCGGTGACCGCGGTGCGCACGCGATCCCACACCGCGTCCGGCTCGGCGAGGATCCCGACCGTATTGCCGAGCGACTTGCTCATCTTCGCGTTGCCGTCGAGCCCGAGGATTCGCCCGACGCCTTTGTCGATCAGCGCTTCGGTCTCGGGAAACGTGTCCCCATATGTGGCATTGAATTTTCGAGCGATGTCACGCGTCAGCTCGAGGTGTTGGCGCTGGTCCTCTCCGACCGGGACGGCCTCCCCCTTGTAGAGGAGGATGTCGGCGGCCTGGAGGATCGGATAGTTCAGAATGCCTGCGGGGATCGACTCGAAGTGCTGAGACTTGTCCTTGTACTGCGTCATGCGCTCCAGATCGCCGACCGGCGTGACTGCGTTGAAGAGCCAGGCCAGCTCGGTGTGTTCATGCACGTCCGACTGGACGAAGATGATCGCCTTCTCCGGATCGAGCCCGACCGCGAGAAAGGACACCGCGAGGTCCATGACGTTGGCTGGCATCTCGGCCGGATCGCCGCCGGCCGTGATGGCGTGGTCGTCGACGATGCAGAAGACACAGTCGTACTCGGACTGCAACTCCACCCAGGGCCTGAGCGCCCCGAGGTAGTTTCCGAGATGCGCCTCACCGGACGGCTGCATGCCGCTGAAGACGCGCTTCTTGCGGCCGGCGCGGTCGGTCTTGCTCATGCGGTCAGGTGGGTTGGGGCCGGAACGAGAGGCCCGCTAACTTAGCGGCCCCCCGACCGGCGTGGCACCTCGATCTCGAGCGTCCCTCCTTGAATCCACTCGTCAGTACGGCCCTCGCGGCCGCCGAGGCCGCAGTGCGGATTCACCGAAGGGACGCGCAAAGCGTTTCGCTCCTTCGTGCCACCGAAAAGTCCCGCGCCGACTACGTGTCCCAAACGGACCTGGACGCGCAGGCAGCCGCCCTCCGGGTCATCGCCGAGCGGCACCCGAAGCATGCGATCCTCGCCGAGGAGGGGGCGGGAACCGTGTCTGAACAGCTCGAGTCGTGGGACGGGCGCCCACTGTGGATCGTCGACCCGCTCGACGGCACTGCGAACTTTCTCCACGGCCACCCACTCTACTGCGCGTCGGTGGCTGTCGCCTCAGACGGCCAACTGATCGCCGGAGCGGTCGTGTCCGGCTCGTCGGGCGAGCGCTGGTGGGCCGCCGAAGGCGAGGGAGCCTACAAGGACGGTCGGCCTATCCGGGTCTCCACGTACAGTCGGCTCCGCGACGCATTGGTCGGAACCGGCTTCCCTTTCAAGAAGGTCGAGGTGCTCCATGAGTATCTCGGACAACTCGACCGCGTACTTCGTGCCGCCTCGGGCGCGCGTAGGGGCGGCTCCGCGGCGCTCGACCTCTGCTATCTCGCCCAGGGGTCCCTCGACGCTTTCTGGGAGGAAGTCCTCATGCCGTGGGACTTTGCGGCGGGAGTCGTCCTCGTCAAAGAGGCGGGCGGGGTGATCGTCGGCCCCGAAGGTGGCGCGCTCGCGCTGGCAGAGGGGCCGGTGCGAGGGGCGAACAGCCAGGAGATGTTGGAGCAACTCATGGCGGTGCTCCGGGGCTGAGCGGTCAGTCCAGCTCACGCACTCGTAGCCTGGCTTCCTTCCGTGCCGAACGGGTGACCACCGTCATGTGGCTCTGCAGGCAGGTTCCGTTCACTCCCCGCCGGAGACATTGCTCGACCCGCCTCCCTTCCAGCACGGTGGCCACGACATCACCGGTGACCGTGCCGCTTCCCGGCCGCAGCACGTACGACACGGCCCCGCAAGGAAACGTGCGGAGGCGCCGCTCTGCTGGCGCATGGCTTCCTCCAGGATCGACGCTCCGAAACCTGGAGAGGCCGCAGCGGATACGCAACTCGGGGGACCAGAACGGGCCCGGGCTCTCGCCCGGACCCGTCGCGACCGGTCCGCAAACGCGGTCCGTACCCCCAGGACCTCCTAGCTCTTGGAGATCTCGATCTTGCGGCCCTTGGCCTCGGCAGCCTTGGGCAGCCTGATCTCGAGGATGCCCTTGTCGAAGTGGGCCCTCGCATCCGCGCCGTCGACGGCGCGCGGTAGTGAGAACGACCGCCGGAACGCGCCGTAGGAGCGCTCCCAGAGATGGTAGTTCCGCTCCTCGTCTCCCTCGGTACGCTGCTCTGTCTTCTGGCCGCTGATGGTAAGGACGTCGTTCTCGAGCTCGATCGTCACGTCCTCCTCGGTGAGCCCAGGGAGCTCTGCCGAGAAGATCAGCTCGTCTGCAGTCTCAGAGACAGCAACCGGCGGCGACCAGAGTGTCCCTTCGCTGCGGCGGAGCGATGAGTCGTCGAACAACCGGGCCAGCCGGTTGGACACGTCGTCCAGATCGCGCCACGGGGAGTACACGGCATTGCGGAAGGGATACTTGACGATGGCCATTTCAGCCTCCGGGTTGGTTAGTCAAACAGAGATCGGTGAACCTGTGCCCTCTAACGAAGCAACCCGCGTGCCATCCACAGGGCCACAAGACCTGTCAAAGTGAACGTGTACAACGAGTTATGAGACCGATGGTCTGTCAGATTGACATCGTGACCTCTAGGTGGCTGCCGTTTCGGCAACGCACCGGGCGTCAGCCTGTGCTGGGCGACTCCGCCAGCGCGGCGAGCGCCATGTTCGCGGCGCCCATCGGCGGATCCACCTCGCGCGACTCCAGCCGAACCGGCAGGCTAGAAACCGCTCCGACTAGCGCGTCCCGAAGGGGCCCTCCGTCGCTGATGAGGCCACCCCAGAGAACGAGCGGCGCTGCCTCCGGCCACTGATCCGAGCCATCCAGCACGGCGCTGATATGAGCTATGAGATCGGACACGGCCGTGGCAAGGAGGTCTCTGGCCACCGCATCGCCCTCTGCGCTGGCCCGGGCCACGAGGGGCGCCAGGGCCGCCACGTCTCGCTTGGTCGCGTCCTCCCACCACGAGTCCAGATCCTGGGGTCCGCCGAGGGCCAGATGCGCCAGGAGCGAGTCGCGGAGCGCCGTCTCCGGCCCCCGACGGTCGTGCGCGCGAGCCACGGCTCGCAACGCCCCCGAACCGATCGCGAAGCCGCTCCCCTCATCGCCCAGCCGCTCGCCCCAGCCACCGACCCTGACCACCACTCCGGCCAGGTCGCGGGCCCACGCGATGGATCCCGTCCCGGCAATCAGGAGGATCCCAGCCTCCTCGCCGAACGCGTCGTGGAACGCAGCTTCGACATCGGTCCCCACCACGACTCGGTCCGCCAGGGCGGCCGACCCGAGCTCGCCGGCAACCGCTGACCTGGCAGCCTGCGCGCCCGCGCCGGCGAGACCAGCCCACAAGAACGCCAGCGGAAGTTCGACTCCGGCGCGCTCTGCCGCGGCGTGCACGGCCCGGGACACATACAGCGCTGCTCGTTCTGGAAATTCGGCGCTCGCGACAGCGCCAGGCACTTCGGCGCGGGCGACTTCCTGGCCACGCTCGTCGACGATGACGGCGCGGGCATGCGTCCCGCCTCCATCGACCCCAGCGACGAGCGTCACGCCGTGCTCTCGTCGAGCACGAGCCCAATAAGGGAGCCGACAGCGAAGGTGATGACCGAACCCAGCAGGACGTACCACGGCCAGGCGACCAGGTCTCTGATGAGCGTCACCGAGCCGATACCTACCACCATGCCGATCATGACGGCGCGTTGGCCCGGGCGTTTCGTGAGCACACCTAAGGCGAAGGCCCCGAGGAGACCGCCATACACAAGCGAGGCGATGCCGAGCGCGACCTCAACGGCCGACGTCCCCTGGGACAGCGGGATGAAGAGGATCGCCCCGACGATCAGCAGTGTTGCCCAGAGCAAGGTGAAGGCCTTCCCTGCCCGCAGAATCCGCGATTCGTCGTCCCGCGCACCCGCCATCGGCGCCCAATAGTCGTACGCCGTCGCCGAAGCCAAGGCGTTGATGGAAGAGGAGAGGGACGACATCGCCGCGGCAAAGACTCCAGCGATCAGCAGTCCGGTAATGCCGGCCGGAAGCTCCTCGACGATGAACAGCGCGAAAATCTCATCCGAAACCGCGAACTCGCGGCCCCCGTAGAAGGCCCACAGGCCGAGCCCGACGAAGAGGAAGAGCGCGAACTGGAGGATGACGGCAAAGCCGCTGCCGATGAGTGCCTTCTGCGCGGCGCGCAGATCTTGGCACGTGAGGAGCCGCTGCACGATGAGTTGGTCCGTGCCGTGCGAGGCCATGGTGAAGATGGCTCCTCCCAAGACGCCGGCCCACAGGGTGTACGCGACGCTCATATCGAAGGACAGGTCGATGACATCCAACTTTCCAGCCGCGCGACCGCTGGCGAAAACCTCACCCCAGCCTCCGGGGACCAACGCCTGAACCGCACCGATCGCCACGAGTGCGCCCAGCAGGTAGAGGCCCATCTGGACCGCGTCGACCCACACGACCGCCTTGATCCCACCGAAGTACGTGTAGACGACCGTGAGAACGCCGATGACCACGATGGAGGCCCAGTAGGGCAGTCCCGTGATGAGCGCGAGCGGAATCGCGGTGGCGAACAGACGGACGGAATCGGCCAAGAGTCGGGTCACCATGAAGATCGCCGACGTGAAGCGCCGAGCGCCCAAGCCGAATCTCACTTCCAGGAGCGCGTACGCCGTGGTCAACGACCCCGCGTAGTACGCGGGCAGAAGGAGCATGGACACGAGCACCCGGCCGATCAGGTATCCCAGCGTGAGCTGCAAGAAGACGAGGCTCCCCGTATACGCCACGCCCGGTATGCTCAGGAAGGTGAGCGTGCTCGTTTCCGTGGCGACCACCGAAAGCATGACGGCCACCCAGGGTAGGGAGCGGCTGCCGAGGAAGTAGTCGGTGCCGCCGGTCTGCCCCCTCCCGAGCCACGCTCCCCACGCCGTGATCCCGAGCAGATAGACAACGAGCACGACGAGGTCGAGCGTCGTGAAGCTCACGGCAGTCGCGGCTCTACCGGCTGGTCCGTGATGGCGAGCGCGGCGGCGTCATGTACCGCGCGGCGCAGCGCAACGTGCTTCTGGTTGTCGCGTGTAGGGTGGACCCGGTTGGTCAGGAGGACGACCCAGAGGTCGAGCTCCGGATCGATCCAGACCGACGTGCCCGTGAAGCCCGTGTGCCCGAACGCGGCCTCGGTCATGTAGTCGCCCGCAGACGATCGACCGGAGGGCGTATCCCAACCGAGTGCGCGAGTCGAAGTATCGTCATAGCGACTGGTGAACGCAGTTACGACGTCCTGGTCGAAAAGGCGTACGCCTTGGGGCCGAGCCACCGGACAGGGCTCGCCCGCCGGACCGGATGGACCGCACGCCGGCGCCATTCCGTCGTTGAGCATCATGCGTGCGAACACGGATAGGTCCACGGTCGTGCTGAAGAGCCCCGCGTGTCCGGCAACGCCTCCCATGGCGTCGGCGTTCTCGTCGTGCACCCGGCCCCACACGAGCTCACGGCGCCAGCTCGTGTCCAGCTCGGTCGCCGCGATGCGTGAGAGCAGAATGGATTCCGGGCGGTACCGGCTCTCCCTCATGCCCAACGGACTCCACACGCGCTCCCGCAGGAACGCGTCGAGAAGTTGTCCCGAGACCTCCTCGACGATCCAACCCAACGTGATGGCACCGATGTCCGAGTAGGTTGTCGTCGTGCCCGGGTCCGCGACGAGCGGCTCATCCGCTACCGCATCCTTGTACGCCTGCTCCCCTTCGATGTCGAGGAACCACCTCCGGAACGCCGGCAAGCCGGCCCGGTGGAGAAGCAGCTGGCGGACCGTCACCCCTGCCTTACGACTATCTCCCCTCGACCACCACGGCAGGTACGAGACGACGGCAGCGTCGAGATCCAACGCGCCCTCCCCGACCAGGACCATGACAGCAGTCGTGGTCCCTACCACCTTCGACACGGACGCCAGGTCGAAGAGGGACGTTGGCGTCGTGGGACGACCGCTTCCGTAGGCCAGCTCACCGTATCCGCCAAGCGTCACGAGGCGGCCATGTCGCCCGATGGCGACCGACACCGCGGATGCTGCGGAGTCCGCAATCGCCGCCCGGATGATCGAATCCACGCGCGCCAGTCCGTCAAGCGACATCCCGACGTCGACAGGGTCGGCCACCGACTGGTCCGCGCCGTAGCCGCTGCCTCGCACCGCGGAGGCGATGCCCACCTCCGCCAGCGGGTCCACGGCCGCTGCCATGAATCGGTCCGTCACCTTCGCGCGGTCCAACCCGCCACCCAGGGCGTGGAAGGGTGGCAGCGGGATCGGCAAACGCCCGCTGATCGCCTCTTCACCGAACAACGCCGAAAGCGCGGCCCTCTGGGAGACCTCCCGATCCCCCCATGCCAGGACGTAGCTGCCCACATCCGGGACCGCCGAAAGCAGATACGGGTTACCGAACGAAACGAGGACGGTGGGTCGCTCCGTCGCGCTACGGCGGATCAACTCCCTAAGCGGCTCCGCCAGGGCGTCGGGCCCTCCGCCAGCGGACGGCGACACATAGGCGCTAATCACGACCCGCGCCGCCCCTGCGAGCGCCGAGTCGGCCGTCGCGTACGCTGCAGAGTCACTCCGCTCGTCGAGACGGATTTCTCTCACGTCCACCAGACGGTCCATGAATCCAGGCGAAAAGGCCTGGCCCGCCCAGAGCATGCGTGAGGGTGCGTAAGCCAGGTGCAGCGTCGTGCCCGCCAGGTCTGGCGTCAGCGGGACCAGACGGTCCGCATCGCGGACCAAGGTGATTGAGCGCGTGGCCGCGGAATCGGCGAACGCCAGATGGGCCCCCGCCCCAACCACCTCACCGACACGGTCGAGCGATACGAGACGCTCCCGATGGAGACCGAGGCGAGCCTTCCACTCCAGGAGACGCCGAACGGATCGCTCGAGGCGGCCCCTCGAGATGCGTCCGCTCTCGAGTGCTCGCACCATGGCGCCGATCGACTGGTCGACGTCGGCGGGATAGAGGATCACGTCGGCGCCGGCCTCCACCGCTTTCACGACGGCCTCGCCGGCCCCGTACATGTCGGTGATGGAGCGCATGGTGAGCGCGTCTGTGAACAGCACGCCGTCGAAGCCCAACTCGTCGCGCAGGAGACCGGTCAAGAGCTCCGGTGACATCGTCGCGGGCGGAGCCCCGATGCCGAGTACCTCGGGAACTTGGACGTGTGCGGTCATCATTCCATCAACGCCCGCGTCGATCGCACGCACGAACGGAACGAGCTCGACGCGGTCCAACCGTTCCCTGTCCGCCTCGACCACGGGCAGCCCGAGATGGGAATCGGTGCCGGTATCGCCATGTCCCGGAAAGTGCTTCCCAGTCGAGAAGGCACCGCCGGCCCTCGCGCCGCGCACAAAAGCCGCGCCCAGTGCGCCCACGCGCTCCGGATCGGCTCCGAAAGAGCGCGTTGCAATGACCGGATTGTCGGGGTTGGAGTTCACGTCCAGGACGGGGGCGAAGAGCAGGTGCACCCCGCTCGCACGGGCCTCCGCCGCCGTGATCCTGCCGTACTCGAAGGCAAATCGCTCGTCCCCGATTGCGCCGAAGGCCATCGTCGGCGGAAAGTCGGTGCCGCCACCCTGCGGCAACATCGACGGCAACGCGTAAGACCCATTGATCCGCATCCCCGGCCCGCCGTTCTCGAAGTCCGAGGCGACCAGCAATGGCACCTTCGCAAGGGCCTGCAGCGCGTTGAGCTTCGCGGCGTATGCGTGCGGCGTCCCGATGGACGGAAGCACACCCCCGATGCCGTCTTCCACGACCCAGCGCTGCATCGACGCGAAGTCAGGGCTCGACGGCGAGACGTAGCCGCCGGGAATCCACTGAATCACCAGCTGACCCACCAGCTCGCGATCAGACAGTTCCGAGAGGGTTCGTTCCACCCATTCCCTCGACTCGGAATCGAGCCGAGCCGCGGGTACTACCGAAAGGGATGGTGGCTCAGCGGTGCCGCCGCACGATGTCAGGCAGAGAGAGAGTACTCCGGCCCACAGCCATCGTGAGTCACCGACCACCGTCAGCCGTAATCTTCATGGGGATGGTCAGCCCGTCACCCAGCGCGAAGACCGGAGGAATCCGTGTCGGCACCCGCCCGAGTACATCGAACGCGCCGAGCAGTGCACCCGCGGCGGCGCGCTGGCTCGCCTCGGACCCATTCCACGCGAGCATGTAGGCCTGAGTCCCTGGGAACTCGGAAATCAGATACGGATTGCCGAACGAAACGACCACGTGAGGCACGCCGAGCCGCGCGAGACCCTCGATGAGAACTGTCAGTTGGTCGCGGTCGTCCACGGATCCGGCGTAGGAGGAGTAAGTGCCCACGATGACCAGCGCCTGTCCTCGTGCACGGCGCAGGACGGCGTCGTAGTCGGATTCGTCGTCGCCGGCCTCGAGATCGGCGGTCCTCAGGCGTGGGTAGGTGACTCGCATCGCCTGGTTGAAGTACCGCCCGGCAAGCACGTCCGAGCCCCGCCGGAACGTTACCGACAACACCGACGCCGAGCGTGTCCCTCTCAGCGGCAGGAGGTTGCGGTCGTTCTTGAGGATGGTGATGGACTTCTCGGCGATCTCGGTCGCTACTGCGGTATGATCGGGAGTGCCCACGACCTCACCGATATTCTGGATCGAGACAAGGCGCTCGCTGTCGAGCCCGAGCTTTGCCTTGGCCGCCAGGACGCGGCGCACGGACACATCGATGCGCTCCTCGCTCAACCTACCCGACTCAACCGCGTCCACGATTCCGTCGATGGCCTGACTCACATCAGGGGGCATCAGGATGACGTCGGCCCCCGCTTCCAGCGCGCGTACCGCGGCGTCCCCGGTGCTGTGCCGGCGCGCGATGGCGCTCATGTCCATGGCGTCGGTGAAGATGATGCCGTCGAAGCCCAGCTCGTCCCGCAGAACCGTGGTCAGCACGATTGGCGACAGCGTCGACGGCTCGAGAATGCCACCGTTCAGAGAAGGCACGGAGATGTGTGCTGTCATGATCGCGCCGATCCCAGCATCGATCGCTTCTTTGAAAGGCCGCAACTCGACGGAGTCCATGCGGGCCCGGTCGTGCCGAATGACCGGCAACGCCAGGTGCGAGTCGGTGTCGGTATCACCGTGACCGGGGAAATGCTTGCCGGTTGCGATGGCTCCGTGGTCCTGGATCCCCATGACGAACGCGGTCCCCATGCGAGCGACCTCGGCCGGATCCTCCCCGAACGACCTCACGTTGATGATGGGGTTGTCCGGGTTGTTGTTCACGTCGAGCACCGGAGCGAAGGGCACGTGGATGCCGACCGCCCGTGCCTCGATCGCGGTGATCCGCCCCATCTCATATGCCAGACGCTCGTCGCCTGCCGCCCCAACCGCCATCAGCGAAGGGAAATCCGTGGCACCACCCAACTCGATGTTGCCAGGCATGTAGACGGCGCCCCTCATGCGGAAGCCAGCACCGGTCTCCAGATCGGCAGCTACGAGGAGCGGAATGCTCGCGTGCCGCTGCAAGTCGTTGAGCTTCGCAGCCACCTCGATCGGCGTACCGACCGACATGATGACGCCGCCAATGCCCTGCTCCTCGATGTATCCGACGACTCGTTCGTGGCTAGGGCTTCCTTCGGGAGCGAAGTCGCCCAGTACAAACGGCATGATGAGCTGCCCGACCTTCTCGCGAAGCGTCAACTCACGGAGCGTGCGCTCTTCCCATGACAGGGGGGCTTCCGGGACCACCCTGGGCAGTTCCACGATAGGCAGTTCGTCGGCAACCACCACCACTGGTTCGGGAAGCCCGACCACCTGCTCTGGCACGGCCTCAGCCGCAGGAGCTGGCGGGTCCTCGGGCCCTCCGATGAACGGAATCGACGGTCCACACGCTGCGGAGACCAGCCAAATCACGCACACAGCGGCGCCGCGTCTGACACCGCGGGAGGAGGGGGCTGTGTGCTGCTTCATAGTTGGGGGGCGGTCCAGTCCGAGTCGGGTGCGTTGACGGCGTCCAATGTGGGGACGAAGCTTGCCGCATGTCACGCCCCATGTACGCGCACGGAAAGCAGCGGCGCGCGTTCCGACCGAGCGTCGGATACTCCAATATACGTCCGCGCTCGCCTGGAGCGCTGTTTTTGGTTTGGATCGCCGCCCTGGCGGCACCAGCCTGCGGCTCTGGCGGCGGTGAGGCGCCCGCTCGAGATCTCGCCGCAGCAACCGGGGCGGCACCGTCCCAGCAGGCCGTGCGCCCGGGCATCGAGGTCCTGCTCACGGACTCCCTACATCTCGTCTCCGGGGTCCGCGTGGGCCTCATCACCAACCAGACGGGCATCGACGCCGAGGGTCGCTCAAGCATCGACTTGCTCGTCCAGCACACGGACGTGAACCTGGTCGCCCTGTTTGCGCCGGAGCACGGCATCCGCGGCACTGCGGACGCCGGGGCAAGCATCGCGAGCGAAGTCGATGGCCCGACCGGCCTGCCGATCTACTCGCTGTATGGGCAGACCTTGAGCCCCACCCGTGACATGCTCGACGAGATCGATGTCTTGCTCTTCGACCTGCAGGATATCGGCGCCAGATACTACACCTATGTGTCCACCATGGCGTTGTCGATGGAGGCCGCAGGCCGCGCAGACGTGCCGTTCGTCGTGCTCGACAGGCCCAACCCGGTCCGCGGCGACGTCGTGCAGGGCAACGTGTTGGACCCGGAATTCGCGACGTTCATCGGCAGGTATCCGGTGCCAATGCGACACGGGATGACCGCCGGGGAGCTCGCGCGTCTTTACGTCGGTGAATTCGGAATCGACGTCGATCTGCGCGTCGTCCCGCTGGAGGGGTGGTCCCGCGCGCTCCCGTTTTCGGACACCGGACTTCCCTGGGTCGCCCCCTCCCCGAACATGCCCTCACTCGAAAGTGCGCTCGCCTACCCCGGCACCTGCTTGTTCGAAGGGACTGGCCTGTCCGTGGGACGTGGCACGGACCGAGCCTTCCAGTGGATCGGGGCGCCTTGGCTCGACGGCGCTGAGCTGGCCACTGCGCTCAACCGCTACGATCTCGACGGGGTGCGCTTCGAGGCCGCGACCTTCACCCCCGTCGCTCCTGGGGACGGTAAGTTCGCCGGCCAGTCCGTGAGCGGCGTCCGCCTGATCGCAGAATCGACCTCGTTCGATGCGCCCCGAGCCGCAGTGGCCATGCTCGTGGAGGCCTATCGCGCCTCAGGTGCGAACTGGTCGTGGCAGACCACCCACTTCGATCGGCTCGCGGGAACCGACGCGCTCCGGCTGGGCATCGAGGCCGGGTCCAGCGCGGAGGATCTGACACGGGACTGGGCGAGACAGGCCGCCGAGTTCGACGCCTTACGGAGACCGTTCCTCCTCTACTGAGGCTGCCCACTACGTCGCTCGAAACAACCTGTGCCTCCGCGCCCCCAGGAGTGTACGTTGGAAGTGGTACAGCCCCCTTTCCCGGAGGAAACCCGACCATGCGCCCGCGGCCCCTTTTCCTTCTGACAGGCCTTCTGATCGCCGCTGTCCCCGCAGTCGAAGCGCAAGACGTCGGCGCCCAGCCGAACTTCGGCGACCTCCAGCTCAAGGAGGCGTTCCTACCCGATCCGCAGAGCGTTTCTGTCACCTCGGGCGGGAGCATCGACGTGGACCGCGGGAGCTGTTCCTACGGCTACGTCTCCAATGCACCCGATGTGGACCTCTACTACACGACGACCGGGGGGTCCGGGCTCTACATCTACGCCGAGGGTGAGGGCGACACGATGCTTCTGATCAATACGCCCAGCGGCGACTGGGTGTGCGATGACGACTCCCACGGGGACCTGGACCCGGTGGTCCACTTCGCCGGAGCCGCCGACGGCCTCTACAACATTTGGGTGGGCTCGTTCAGCAACGACAACCACGCCGCGACGCTCTATGTGTCGGAGATCAACCCCAGTGGGGCCAGCTCACAGTCGGGCGCGCCGGATCTCTCGTTGGACCCGCTCTATGGAAACGTGCGACTCGACGGCGGCTTCCTTCCGGACCCCCACACCGTTTCGGTGAGGGCGGGCGGTAGCATCGAGGTGGATGTGGGCTCGTGCTCCTACGGCTTCGTAGCCAACGCGCCCGACGTGGACCTCTTCTATACGCCTTCGGGCGGCCGCGATCTCTACATCTACGTGGAGGGCGGAGAGGACACGACATTGCTCATCAACAGGCCCGACGGCTCCTGGACTTGTGACGATGACGGTCACACCGGAACCAATCCGCTGGTGGTGTTGCAGAAGGCCGAAGAAGGCCTCTACGACATCTGGGTGGGGACCTACGGGGATGACGTATCGGACGCGACGCTCTACATCTCTGAGAGAGATCCGCGCTAGTCGTTCGTCTCAGACGCGGACAGGAGCAGCCGAATGCCGGGCCTCGAAAGCACGCCTGAGATGAATGATTTGCGAATGTCGGAGGCGGCGCGGCCGCTCTTCGAGCAGGTGCGGGCGTTCATCCAGAATGAAGTCGAGCCGGTCACCGCAGAGTTCTTTCTGCGTGGGGCGGATCGCGACGACCGCTGGTCCTTCCCGCCCGCGCAGCTCGAGCTTCTCGACGGCCTGAAGGCCAAGGCCAAGGCGAACGGGCTGTGGAACTTCTTCCTCCCCGACGCCGAGTCCGGGGAGGGGCTGAAGAATCTCGACTACGCCTACATCGCCGCCGAGCTCGGTAAGAACCCCATCGCGTCCGAGTGCTTGAATTGCTCCGCGCCGGACACGGGCAACATGGAGGTGCTCGAGCGCGTCGGTACGCCCGAGCAGAAGGAACGCTGGCTCAAGCCGCTACTCGAAGGGGAGATCCGGTCCGCATACGCGATGTCCGAGCCGGACCTCGCTTCATCCGACGCCAAGAACATCGCGTGCCAGGCCGAGCTCGTAGGGGACGAGTGGGTCATCAACGGTGAGAAGTTCTACATCTCCGGAGCCGGAGATCCGCGCTGCAAGATCATGATCGTCATGGTACAGACGAGCCCCGACGCACCGCCCCACCTCCGTCAGTCGCAGATCCTCGTGCCCACCGACGCAGTCGGCTTCGAGAACCTCGGCCCGATGCACGTCTTCGGAGAAGACGACGCGCCGCACGGACACATGCACCTGCGCTTCACCGACTGTCGCGTCCCGAAGGAGAACATCTTGCTGGGCGAAGGACGCGGCTTCGAGATCTCCCAGGTCCGCCTGGGCCCGGGGCGCATCCATCACTGCATGCGCTCGCTGGGGGCGGCCGAAAAGGCGATCGAGCTGATGGCGAAGCGGGGTCTTTCGCGAGAAGCGTTCGGCCGCCAGCTCGCCAAGCTCGGCAAGAACACCGAGTTGATTGCAAAGGCACGCATCGAGGTGGAAGCCATGCGGCTCATGGTCCTCAAGGCCGCGAAGGCCATGGATGTTCTCGGGAACCGCGAGGCGCGTGTGTGGGTGAGCGCCGTGAAGGCATTGGTGCCCCAGCGCGTGTGCCAGATCATCGACGACGCCATCCAAATGCACGGCGCCACGGGCGTTTCGCAGTGGACGCCGCTCGCTTCCATGTACACCAAGCAGCGGACGCTTCGACTCGCCGACGGGCCGGACGAGGTGCACTGGTTCGTGGTCGGGCGCGCAGAGCTTCAGCGTTGGGAAGCAGAGGGAGGTTCGGACTACGACCCGCGCGTTGCATACGAAGCGGCACGCGATAAGGGCGTGGTCTTCAGCCGCCCGTAGGGAACCGGAACTCGGTGCCCTTCTCGGGGCGCCACCACTCGCCGTTCCAAACTCGCTCGAGCCGATTCTCGAAGTGCCTCACGTCGGTCAAGAAGATCG
>JAOTVA010000050.1 GCA_029863645.1 Gemmatimonadota bacterium | reverse complement strand
GGAGCACTACCAGATCGACCCAGCCAACTCATGGATGTTGGCCGCAAAGGAAGCCGGAATCCCGGTGTTTGCTCCCGGATGGGAGGACTCGACCACCGGGAACATCTTCTCGGCCAATGTGATCGCTGGGAAGGTGCCGGATCACCTCTGCGTGAAGACCGGGACCGAACAGTTTCAGGCGCTCATCGAGTGGTATGAGCTCAATCACGGCGCCGGCACTCATCCGTCCGTCGGGTTCTTTCAAATCGGTGGGGGCATAGCCGGCGACTTCGCCATTTGCGCGGTCCCGTGCATCACGCAGGACCTGCGCCGGGAGGTGCCGTATTGGGGCTACTTTTGCCAGATCACAGACGCGAGACCGTCGTACGGCGGCTATTCGGGCGCGCCCGCCAACGAAAAGATCACGTGGGGCAAGCTGTCCGCGACGACGCCCCGCTTCGACATCAATTCCGACGCCGCGATCGTCGCCCCGCTGATCTTCTCCTACGTGCTGGGGGACTAGGCGGCCCTACCGGGCCCTGTTCACCGGCGATGGGCCGAAGGAGAGCCAGGTGCCCTGGTACCCCTCCGCTGATGCGTCCGGCTTGCTCCAGTCGCAGACGCCGTCCGGGAAGATGGACTGTAGCTGACCCCATTCCTCTGCGGTGATTTCGACTTCGTAGTCGGCCCGATCCAGTGGCTTCAGCTGGCAGCTCACGACATCGTTCGCCAGGGGTGCGCCGGCCACATGCCGGGGCGTGGCATACGCAGGATAGATCGAGCCGCACGTGCCCGTGCTCTCGAAGGACAGGGGCTCGCGTACGTTCCGACGCTCGGCGCTACTGGTGTCCCAACAGTTGTCAACGAGGCCAGTCGGCTTCGCCGCCACGACCCGATCGGCTCGGGGCGAGCCTGCTGCGTCCCCGGCGACGAGGTCGGTCAGCCACTCGTCCATGGACCGGAAGAGCCCACCCAGGTCCGGGCGATCCTCGGTGTAGCCCCACTGGCCCCCGACGCTCATCACGTGGTTGTCGGCGTGCCCGTTCGCCTTGGCGAGCCGCGCTCGTGTCGTGAACTGATGGACGATCATGTGGATATCGCCCCCCGGCCTGTGGTCCGTGTAGCTCCGGAAGTCGATGATCGGCGTTGAGGCGAGGCCCGCACCGCCATTGAGGATGCGGCCGGTGTCGATCGCGCGCCGCGCCGCGGTCGGGTCGGCGCGGTGCCTCTGCGCTATGTGATTCAGGTCCGCGTCAAAGCCGCCGATGTCGCGATTCAGCGCAATGAATTGCTGCGTGGTGATCTCACCTTGGTTTAGAACGTCGAGACCGTACTGGACCCCTCGGTTGTCCAGGGGTCGCGAGGCGAAGCCCGTCGACTCGTCGTATCCGTACACGTTGACCGTGTGGTCGTAGACCGTCGCACGAATCCCGCCCGGATTGGATGGGCTGTAGCGGAGGGCCTCCAGCTCTGCGACCCTGCCGACCTCGGAACCCTGCTCCTCGGGCGGCGCGGTCGGGTCGTACGTGGGGTCGATGCGCGCGGCGCCACTGCTGAGGTTGGCGATGCTCCCGAGCGACCCGAATCCCGACACGAGGCGTTGCTCCTCGTCGGTGAAAGCTCCTGGCGCGACCTCATTGAAGTAGTGCCAGAGCAGCCGCGCGTCCGCGAGCGTGAAGATTGTGGCCGAGGTCACGTCCGCAAAACTCGACGATACGATTAATCCGTCGAAAACGCCGGGATAGTTGTCGGCCGTCTGATGACTCTGATACGAACCCCCGGAGCCTCCGGTCCCGATCGTATACACCGGCACCCCATAACTCTCGACGAAGCGCTCTTTCACCATGATGTGCGTCTCGGAGGCCAGCAGATCGTTGCAGTTGTTGCCGAAGACGTTCAGCGACGAGGACGTGACGGCGAAGCCCATGCCCAAGAGGCCTTCGTCCAGGACCCGTCCGCTGCTTGCCCCCTGACGGAACCATCCGCTTCGGCAACCGCCACCGTGGGTGTAGACGAGCGACCCGTTCCACCCAGAGCTCCGCGTCCAGGCATCCGGCGCTGCCGTCGCCGGGTCGTGCAACATGGCGCTCTGGTAGATCGCACGATTCACGGTGCCGGTCTGGACTCGGACGACAAAGGGAACCGTCGCACCGGCCAGAGTGGTGGTCTGGGCGACGTCATCGGGCCCCGCCACCGCCCGCCCGCCCGCTGGATACTGCTTGAATTCCCCATCCAAGGTCGAGAGGTACACGTAGTCCACTCGCGTATCGATCGAGCAGCTCTCGTCCAGCGCTGGGCCAAGGGGTTCCCCGACGAGGGTGAAGTCCTCGGTCTGGCAGAGGTAGGGCGACTCGTGTGGCCCCGAAATGATGGGCCCTGTCACGGGGTAATTCGTGACGGTGAGGGTCGTGCTGGGTCCACCGGTGATGCGGGCCTCGATCTGGTTGTCGCCGTCGTGGAGTCCCCGGGCGAGCGCGATGAATGAGCCGTCGTCCGCACTGCTTGCTTGGACGTCCAGCCCATTGGCACGCACCTCCACGCGTGATGCGTCGAGGTCGCTGCCTATGTGGACCCGTACCAGCACGTCGCCCCCGGTCACCAAGTGAGCCTGGGTCGACACGGCCTCGAGCCGCAGTTCGTCTGCTTGCAGCATGCCCCGGGCGTCTTCGGCCTCGGCTGTCGAACAGGCCGCGAGGAGCGGCAGGACGAAGAAAGCCAGGAGCGCTGGCCCTTGGGCGCGGGATTTGGGCGTCATGACTCGTGTTCTCCTGGGGCAACGCGGCGTCTGGTGAGTCACGGTGCGACGGGTCGCCGAGGGCCGTCAAGAGCGCGACCAGTGGTTCGCAGCGCGGGTTGCTGGTCGAATGGACGGCGGCGATACTCTCCACGCGGATTTCCAGCAGTTTGGCGGGGACCTGGGACTGAAGACATGACGAGCGATCCACAGCACGGCGGGGGCGGTCCAGCGGCGGCCACGAGTCGGCTGCCGGACGACGAGATCTCGCTCTGGGAGGTACTCGCGGTCCTCCTGCGCCGTCGTGGCACCATCGCTCTGGCGATCTTCGTCTGTGTCGGCCTGGCCGTCGCCTACACGCTTCTTAGGCCCGACACCTTCACCACCCAGGCCTCCTTTCAGCCACAGGGGTCGGAGGCTTCGGCATCCCAGTTGCTGGCCCTGGCGGGGCAGTTCGGCGTGAACGTCCCGGGGGGCGGGGATGAACTCAGTCCGGCCTTCTACGCGGAGCTCTTGGCATCGCGAGAGATCCTGCACCGCGTCGCCGCCCGGAGTTACCTGGTCGAGAGCAGAGGTACGGTCCCGCTGATCGACTTGCTGGAGATCGAGGAGGACACGGAACCGCTAAGGGTCGAGGAAGCCATCGGGCGGCTCCGCGACGACATCGTCTCGATTGCGACCGGCCGAGAGACTGGGATTCTCACGATCGAAGTCACGACCGAATGGCCTGAGCTTTCGACGGCAATCGCGGAACGGCTTCTGGACGAGATTCAGGTTTTCAACCTCGAGACCCGGCGCTCCCAGGCGGCCGCGGAGCGCGTCTTCATCGAGGCTCGTGTGGACAGTGCCCGGGTGGCGTTGATCACGGCGGAGGACGCGATGCAGGTCTTCCTGCAAGCGAACCGCCGCTACGAGGATTCCCCCGAATTGACGTTCCAGGCGGAGCGACTGCAGCGTGAGATCGCACGCCAGCAGCAGGTCTACACGGGGCTCGTCCAGTCTTTCGAAGAGGCCCGAATCGCGGAGGTCCGCGACACACCGGTCATCACGGTTCTACAGAGCCCGTACCTTCCGCCAGGACCCGACGACCGCAGCCTGCTCCTCGGTATCGCGCTCGGCCTGGTCCTGGGAGGGATGGCGGGCGTCGTGCTCGCGTTCTTGGTCGAGGCGGTCCGCCGGCCGGCGCCTGGAGACCCCGCGCGGGAGGACTTCCAGAGGGCGTGGGATGCCCTGGTCCGGTCGATCCCCCTAGTGGGTCGAGCTAGCTAGCGTCGTCCCCGGGGCGGATCGTGACCTCCCGCAGCAGTCGGCCCACAGGGTCACCGGCATGCGGCCACAGGTAGCGGTCGGACACGAGGTTGAGCGCGGTTCGCACGCCACTGAAGTGTTCCCCTACGTCGTGTAGGATACGGTCCACGCCGAGGCTTTTCGCTTCGGGACTGCGGGAAGCGAGGTGGTAACCGGTCACGCCCATGCGCTCGTAGTAGCGCAGGTCGGGCGCTCCGCGTCGGTGAACGCGAGCCGCCAGGTAATCGGGGAACAGGCCCGACAACCAAAGAGAGTAGTTGCCCAGGTGGGAGCGCAGGAGGAACGCTTCGCGCTGATCGGCGCTCGCGAGGCGGGCGACCATATCGACTAGGTAGTGATACTCCTCCGGTGTCGCATCCGAAGGGCGGTACGCCCGCCCTTGGCTCCCGAAAGCCACGACGAGCGAGGCGACGTAGTCCGCGGTCGCGCGGTCGTCGATTCCAACCTCGAGCAGCGCGTGCCTTACCAAGACGTAGAACACGAGGTCGGTCGGCGCCGATGCGTCGGGGTCGGTAAGCAGCGTGTTCAGGACCCGCGGATCGTCCAGAATGGCGTCGGCGCCTTCCTCGTCCAGGCGCAGCTCGGCCCCTCGACGAAGCTCGTCGTCGCCTCGCCCCAATAGCTGGACGAGGTGCAGCACATCGCGTCTCGAGAAGGACGCCCGAATCGTGGGAAGGATCATCGTCCGCACTCCGCTGTCGATGACACCTGCTCCTACACGAATCGCTTTTGGCAGGGTCCTGGCGCAAGGATCTTGGGATTGTCGTCCCACCGGTTAGTCACAGCGCCGTGATCCATTAGCTTAAGGGCTGCCTTCAAACAGGAACTTCGGGGCTCGCCCCGCTCTCTATATGCAGATCCGCAACATCGCCATTATCGCGCACGTCGATCACGGCAAGACGACCCTTGTAGACCAGATGTTCCGCCAGGCGGGCGTCTTCAGGGAGAATCAGGCCATCCAGGAGCGCGTGATGGACTCGAACCCGCTGGAGCGGGAACGCGGCATCACGATTCTCGCGAAGAACACCGCCGTGAACTGGCATGGCGTGAAGATCAACATCGTCGACACGCCCGGGCACGCCGACTTCGGCGGGGAAGTGGAGCGGATCCTCAGAATGGTCGACGGCGTGGTCCTCTTGGTGGACTCCGCCGAAGGACCAATGCCGCAGACGCGCTTCGTCACGCGCAAGGCGCTCGAGCTCGGGCTCCTTCCGTTGGTCGTGATCAACAAGGTCGACCGGGGAGACGCTCGTCCGCTCGAAGTGCACGACGAGGTGCTCGAGCTGTTCATGGACCTGGATGCGTCGGATTCCCAGCTCGACGCCCCGTTCCTCTACGCGGTCGGTCGGGACGGTTGGGCATCGAAAGAGGCGGACGGGACGGGCGGCGACTTGGCGCCTCTCTTCGACACCATCGTGTCGTACTTCCCGTCTCCGAAGGTCGACTCGGATGGGCCGTTCCAGATGCTCATCTCGACGCTGGACCATTCGCCCTATGTGGGGCGCATCGCGATCGGGCGCATCGAACGTGGCACGGTGCGCGTGGGTGAGCGCGTGGCGCTCCTCGCGCTCGGCGATGAAGGCATGGTCGCCGACACAGCCGATGCGGAAGAGGCGAAGGTTTCGAAGCTCTACGTCTTCAGCGGATTAGACCGGATCGAGGTCGAGGAAGCCAAGGCGGGTGACATCGTCGCGCTGGCCGGCATCGAGGGCGTGGAAATCGGGAAGACGCTGGCCGACCTCGAACATTTGGAGCGCCTCGAGGGCATCGCGGTCGAGGAGCCGACGCTTTCAGTCGACTTCACGGTCAACAACTCCCCCTTCGCCGGGCAGTCCGGGAGCTACATCACCACCCGTCAGCTCCGCGAGCGCCTCTTCAAAGAGCTGGAGCGCAACGTCGCCCTTCGGGTCGACCTGACGGAGCACCCGGACACGTTCACGGTGAGCGGCCGGGGCGAGCTGCATCTCGGCATCCTCATGGAGACGATGCGCCGGGAAGGATACGAGTTCCAGGTGTCCCGTCCCCGGGTCATCACACGGAAGCACGAGGGCAACCTCGAGGAGCCGTACGAAGAAGCCGTCGTCGAGGTCCCCTCAGAGTTCGTCGGCACCGTCATCGAGAAGATCGGTTCGCGCAGAGGGGAAATGACCGAGATGCGACCCATGGGCGACTCCGGCGCGACACGACTGCGCTTCAGAGTGCCGGCGCGGGGCCTCTTCGGCTACCGCTCCGAGTTCCTGACGGACACGCGCGGCGAAGGGATCCTGCACCACAACTTCCACTCGTGGGGCAACTGGGCGGGCCCCATCAAGGGCCGTTCACGCGGCGTGCTCGTCGCCGACCGACCCGGCAAGGCGGTGGGCTTCGCGCTCTTCGGCCTGCAGGACCGCTCCACGTTATTCGTCAAACCCGGTGACGACGCCTACTGCGGAATGATCGTCGGGGAGAACGTGCGTTCCGACGACATGGACGTGAACGTGAGCAAGGAGAAGAAGCTCACGAACATGCGCACCACGTCGTCTGACGAGAACATCAAGCTCGAGCCGCCACGCAAGATCACGCTCGAGCTCGGCCTCGAGTTCATCGAAGAGGACGAGCTGATCGAAGTGACGCCCGCCGCGATTCGGTTGCGCAAACGGGTTCTCGACCCGACGCAGAGGAAGAAGGCCGCGAAGCAGGCCACGCAGACGGCGTAAATGCCTTCACGGCGGCCCGACCTGGATAGCCAGCGCTTCGCCGCCGCGCCCACCTTCGAAGCGTACCTCGAAGAAGTAGACAAGAACCGAGATCTGTGGCACGGGGTCTACGAGCGCGTCCGGTTGCCAGAGGAGCTGGTGGCGGAGGCGCGCTCCATTCCTGGTGCTTGGCATCTCGTCGCTCTTTCGGAGGACTGGTGCGGTGACGCCGTCAACACGCTGCCCTCCATCGCGCGGCTGGCCGCTGCGGCGGGGTGGGATCTGCGCGTGATGTCCCGGGACGAGAATCCCGACCTGATGGATGCCCACCTGACCAACGACCGCAGTCGGTCGATCCCCGTCGTCATCGTCTACGACGAAGACTTCCGTGAGATCGGCTGGTGGGGACCCAGGCCGTCCACACTGCAGTCGTGGGTCTTGGGTGAAGGCCTCGCGATGCCCTCGCCCGAGCGGTACAAGGTTGTGCGCCGGTGGTATGCGAAGGACCGCGCTCGGACGACATTGGGCGAGATCCTCGGCATCTTCCGCCGCGCGGCGTGAGGGTCATGCCTGCATTTGCCCGCCTACGCGGGCCACTCGATCTTCTGGGCCGTGTCCGACTCCGCGCCTAGCCCAGAACCCCGAGAGGTCTCCCAGGCCGCCCCTCGCTCGGGAGGCGGCCGGGCTGGACTCTTTGCGTTGGCGTTCGCGTCCGGCTTCGCAGTTCTGACGATTGAGATCGCGGGCGCCCGGCTCATCGCGCCGGTGTTCGGGCTGTCAGCGGTTCCGTGGACCGCCGTGATCGGCGTGATCCTCATGGCGCTGGCCGTGGGCAGCCACCTGGGCGGTCGCCTCGCGGACTCGGGCGCGGTCCCGCTCTCGACCGTGCTCGCCATCGCCGGCCTAACGGGTGCCCTGCCTGTCCTGGGCGGCGGTTTCCCTTGGATGGCCCGCGACGTTCTGGGCTTTATCCCGGGAGCGATCGTGAGCGCGATGGTGCTCTTCGCACCGCCGGTCCTCTGTCTCGGTGCCGTCGTGCCGTACCTGGTTCAGGCCGATACGGAAAGCCTCGGCACCGTCGGGCGGCGGGCCGGCGACGTTAGCGCGGCGGCGACCGGTGGGTCGATCGCCGGGACGTTCGCGACCGGCTTCGTGCTTCTCCCGGCATTCTCACTCCCCGTGTTGCTCGGCCTCACGTCAGCTGGCCTACTCCTCATGGCCGTCTTCTCGGGTCGGATCCTGGGACGGGGTCCCGGGGAAGGGAGGTTGTTGGTCGGGGCCCTGGCGCTCGGGGCGCTGGGGTATACGGCAGCTCAGCCGGGGAGCGGGACGCTTCACGCGCAGCAGACGCTTTACTCGGCGGTCCAGGTGACCGAGCGCGAATGGGCCGACGGCCGCTTGGTGCGCGAGATGTTCCAGAACGGCGGGTCCTCCTCTGCTGAGTACGTGGATACCGGAGAACCGGCCCACGAGTACGTCGTCGCGAGCCAGCGCCTGCTCGAGCCGGTCATCGACGCCGCCGGGAGCATGCTGGTGCTCGGTGGCGCCGCGCTGACGCTCCCGGTCGCGTTTCAGCACAGGCGGCCGGAGCTACAGATCACTGTGGTGGAGATCGATCCAGTCGTCACCGACCTCGCGAGGCGCTACTTCGCCTACGGGGATCGGTCCTACCCGGACATCGAGATCGTCCACGAGGACGCCCGGGTGTACCTCCGGTCGTCGCAGGAGCGGTTCGACTTCGTATACCTTGACGTCTTCGATCACCTACTGACGGTGCCCTGGACCCTCGTGACGTCTGAGGCCCTCTCCGACATGGCGGCGCGCCTTGGTCCGAACGGACTCTTCGTCGCCAATGTCCTCTCCCCGCTCGCCGGTCCGGGCGTGGGCTTCCTGGAGTACTTTCGTGCGACGCTCGAACGAACGTTCGCAGACGTACACATCTATCTGACCGACACCGAGGCCGACCCTGTCGTCACGCAGAATCTGATTGTGGTGGCGAGCCCGAAAGCCGGAGGCGCGCCCACGGCCGATTGGGCCAATGAGGCCGAAGTCACGGCCGCCGGGCGAGTCCTCACCGACTCCTGGGCTCCGGTCGAATACCTGCAGGCCAAAGTCTTCTTAAGGGGGCTCGGTTGGCGCTGAGCCCCAGGCGGTGAAGCGATGCCCGTGATTCACAAGGACCGGGTGCTGGGCAACACGCATCCGTTGAACGTCATTGAGGTCTTGGGCGATTCCACGGCCTCGGTCGATGAGGTCACCCGTCCTCCGCTCTATGAGGTCTACATGCGTATGGCCGAGGAGCTGGCTAAGCGCTCCACCTGCGCGAGGCTCCAAGTCGGAACGGTCCTCACCGATGCCAGGCTCGAGCACGTCGTGTCGATCGGGTACAACGGGAATGCCCGCGGATTCGCGAACCGCTGTGACTCCGACCAAAAGGGCCGGTGCGGCTGTATCCACTCCGAGATGAACGCGTTGGTGAAGTCGCCCGGTCAGTTACGGGACAAGGTGGCCTTCGTCACGGCCAGTCCGTGCGTGATGTGCGCGAAGCTGATGGTTCAGACCAATGTGTCACACGTCTTCTACCGGACGGCCTACCGCGATACATCGGGTCTCGAGGTCCTGGACAAGGCGGGAATCGTCGCGGTCCACTACACGCTCTGGAAGGACCTCTGGAGGGACGGGTAGCGCCCCTCGGCTGGAAAACAGCTGCGGTCGCGTTAGCTTGTTGCGCCTCGCGTGCGCGGGGCCAACCGAAACTTCAACTCCAGGCTCCGTCTCGCTTCCCGCGGGCGGAGATTGACTCTTGAGCCAATCGACTTCCGCCCCCGCCGGCCTGCCGCGCGGGCGTTTCTTTCTGCCCGGACCGACCGAGGTCCACCCCGACGTGCTCCAGGCGCAGACGCGCCCCATGATCAGCCACAGGGGCGCGGGGATCAACGCGCTCATGAAGGAGCTCCAGGAGGGCCTCGAGGTCGCTTTTTGCACGAAGCGCCCCGTCTTCATTGGGACGAACTCGGCAACCGGGTTCATGGAAGCCGGCGTCCGCAACGCGGGCCGCACGCGCATCCTCTCGCTCGTCAACGGAGCCTTCAGCAAGCGCTTCGCCGACATCGCGCTCTCCTGCGGTTTCGAGGTCGATGTCATCGAAGTGCCCTGGGGCGAGGCGCACGATCCCGACCAGGTCGCAGACAAGCTGGGCAAGGGGTCGTACGACGCGGTCACCATGGCGCACTCCGAAACCTCGACAAGCGTCCTGAACGACGTCCGTGCTCTTGCTGCGGCTGCGGCGCCGTTCGAAGACACCTTGGTACTCGTGGACTCCGTATCTGGCTTCGGTGGCGCAGAGCTGCGGCCCGATGCCTGGGGTCTCGACTGGCTTCTGACCGGCTCGCAGAAGTCTTTCGCGCTCCCGCCAGGCCTGGCGTTCGGCGTGGCCTCCGAGAAGATGATGGAGCGCGCCGCCGTCGCTCCCCAGCGAGGCTACTACTTCGACTTGATGCAGTATGCTGCAGGCCACGAGAAGGCGCAGTCGCCGTCCACGCCTGCGCTGTCGGTCATGTTCTCGCTCCAAGTCCAGCTCAAGCGGATGCAGGCGGAGACGATGGAGAAGCGGTGGGCTCGTCACACCGCGATGGCCGAGCGCACGTGGGCGTGGGTCGAAGCAAACGAGGCCGCGGGGCTGAGCCTCCTGGCACCCGAGGGCTATCGCTCTCCGTGCGTGACCGCCATCACGGTCGCGGACGGCGAGTCCGGACCGAAGATCGTGAAGGGGATGGCGGAGAAGGGTTGGGTGATTGGCGGAGGCTACGGCAAGCTCAAGCCGAGCAGCTTCCGCATCGGCCACATGGGAGACCATACGCTGGACGAGTTGAACGAGCTTCTGGACGTGCTCACCGAGGTGGTCTCGTGAGCGGGAAGCAATTCACCGTTCTCGTGACGGACAAGGTTTCCGGGGGCTCGCTGAACGCGCTTCTGGAGGATGACCGCTTCGAGGTCGTACTCATCGACGACTCGAAGGACCCGGCCTTCATGGAGGCGCTCAAGACGGCGAACGGTTTGATCGTCCGTAGCGCGACGAAGGTGAGGGCCGACATGCTCGATGCCGCGCCCGAGTTGTCGGTCGTGGGCCGGGCCGGGGTCGGCGTCGACAACATCGATCTCGACGCCGCGACTGCCCGCGGCGTGGCGGTGCTCAACGCCCCTGCGGGCAACACGGTGTCGACCGCCGAGCTCACGATGGCACTGATCCTCGCGATGGTCCGGGGCGTCGCCGAAGCCGATGCCTCTGTCCGAAGGGGCGAGTGGGCCCGGTCGCGCTTCAAGGGTGCCGAGCTGCGCGGTCGAACGCTCGGCCTCATCGGGGCGGGGCGCATCGGTGGCTCGGTTGCGAGGCGTTGCCGCGCCTTCGGCATGGACGTCATAGCCTACGATCCCTTCCTGACCGATGAGAAGGCTTCCGCATTGGGCATCGAGAGGGCTGACTTGGACGGGGTCATCGAACGAGCCGACGTGATTTCGTTGCACGTTCCGCTGACCGACGAGACCAAAGGGATGATCTCGAAGGCGTCGATCGCGCGCATGAAGAAGGGTGCGTTCGTCGTGAACGTTTCCCGCGGCGGCGTCGTGGACGAGCCGGCCCTCGCTGAGGCCTTGGTGTCCGGCCAGCTCGCCGGGGCGGCGCTCGATGTGTACGAGAACGAGCCGCTCGAGGCGGACTCTCCGTTGAGAGATGCTCCGAACTTGATCCTGACGCCCCACCTGGGGGCGTCGACGCAGGAAGCGCAGGAGCTCGTTGCGTCCGAGATCGCTGGGGCCGTGCGGGCTGCGCTCGCGGACGGTGACCTGACGCCGGCGCTCAACGCACCGGCCATCGGTGGAGAGGCTCTACGGAGGTTGGCACCCTTGCTCGAGCTCGGGTCTGGGCTGGGCAACTTGGCCTGTGCGCTCGCCCCGGGCGGGGTCCAGTCGATCGACGTCCGCTACGCGGGTAGCGCCGACGACGCGCTCAAGCCACTGACCGCGTATGTGCTGATGGGGCTGCTGAAGCCGGTGCTCGGCAACGACCAGGTGAACTTCGTCAGCGCAGGCCATTTGGCCGAGCAGCGGGGCATCAAAGTCGCCCGTACGCAGCTGTCCGAGCACTCCGACTACACCGAATACCTCGAGCTTGCGATCCAAGCGGAGCGCGGCGAGTTGAGAGTCGCCGGAGCCCTGCTCGGAGACGCGCATCCGCGCATTGTGCGCATCGAAGACTATCACGTCGACATCGTTCCGGCGGGAACGCTCATCGTGCTGAAGAACAACGACGTGCCCGGCGTCATCGGACGCGTCGGCACCATCCTCGGCAACCACGACATCAACATTGCCGGCTACCACCAGGCGCGCCTCTCGAAGGGTGGCCAAGCCCTCGCGGCGATTTCCGTCGATGGCGATGTCGACCAGGCCGTACGAGGTGCGTTACTCGAGCTTCCGGAGATTACGGCCGCGATAGTCGCGCGGCTCGCGTAAGCCGATCGTGACGGGCCGCTCCTCTTGAAGCTCACGTTCTGGGGGGCTGCGCAGACCGTCACGGGCTCGCTCCACCTGCTCGAGTTCGGAGGGCACCGCATCCTCATGGACTGCGGGCTCTATCAGGGGAGGCGGTCCGAGGCGGCCGAGTTCAACCAGAAGTTCCCGGTGCCGCCCGGGAGCATCGACGTCGTGCTTCTCTCGCACGCGCACATCGACCACTCCGGCCTGCTTCCCAAGCTATACCGCGAGGGATTCCGCGGGTCCGTGTATGCCACCCGGGCCACTCAGGACCTGTGCGAGAGAATGCTCGCGGACAGCGCGCACATCCAAGAGAAGGACACGGCGTGGGTCAACCGGCGGGAGCGGCGTAAGGGCAAGAACGAGATCCAGCCGCTGTATGGGATGGAGGATGCCGAGCGGGTGATGGAGACCTTCCACGGCGTCGAGTACGGCGAGGCGTTCTCTCCCCTGCCGGGCCTCGAGGTCGAGTATCGTGACGCGGGACACATCCTCGGCTCAGCGACTATGGTGCTGACCGTCGAGGAGGCCGGACGCATAGTGAAGCTCGGATTCACCGGCGACGTCGGACGTGCGGACCGACCGATCCTTCGCGATCCCCAACCAATGGCCGATTGCGACTACCTCATCTGCGAGTCGACGTACGGAGGGAAGACACACGAGCCGAGGGACCGAGCGAAGGAGCGCCTCGGCGAGATCGTCGCGGCGACCGCGAGTCGTGGGGGCAAGGTGATCATCCCCGCGTTCGCAGTCGGGCGTACGCAAGAGATCGTGTACCGCCTCGAGGAGCTATCGAACGAGGGGAAGCTCCCGCCCGTGCCCGTCTACGTGGATAGCCCGCTGGCCGTCAACGTGACCGACATCTTCCGGGCGCACCCCGAGTGCTACGACGAGGAGCTCCGCGAGCAGATGGCCAAGGACCCGGACCCGTTCGGATTCGCGCGCCTCACCTACATCCGCGACGTCGCGGAGTCGAAGCGGCTCAACACGTCGCGGCTGCCGATGGTGATTATTTCCGCCTCAGGCATGTGCGAGGCGGGTCGCATCCTGCACCATCTGCGCAACAACATCGAAGACGAACGCAATACGGTCATGATGGTGGGCTACTGCGCCGAGCACACGCTCGGACGGCGCATCGTGGAGAAGCGCCCGGAGGTGAAGATCTTCGGCGAGCCGCACCGACTGCGCGCTCAGGTCGAGGTCATGAACTCCTACTCCGCGCACGCCGACGAGCCCGAGCTCGTGGAGTTCGTGGGGCACCTCGATGCCGACAGGCTGAAGAAGATCTTCCTGGTGCACGGGGACCCGGTTCGGCAGGAGCCGCTGGGGTTGGCGCTGACGGCTGCGGGGTATGTGAAGCCGGTGGCTCCGAAGCGGGGGGATAGCTTCGAACTGTAGGGGCGACGTCCTGGACGCCCTAGAGCGCCCCCGCCAAGACGACCGCCGCGTGCACTGCCTGCCGACCGGTCCCGTCCTCGATCTGCGCGCGACAGCTCGTGCCGTCGGCCACGATGACCGCGTCTGCATCAGCCTCGCGGACCGCCGGCAGCAGGGTCAGTTCACCCATCGCCATCGACACATCGTAGTGCTCGGCGTGGTAGCCGAACGCGCCGGCCATCCCGCAGCAACTCGACTCGATGAGGCTGACGTCCTGGCCGGGTAGGCGCTGAAGCATGCGGAGCGTGGCATCGGTCGCCCCGAACGCCTTCTGGTGGCAATGGCCGTGGACGAGGACGGGGCGGCTGGACGCCGCTCCGTTTCCTAGCTGCGTGAACGGCACCTCTCGCCCGGTCTCCCACTCCTGGTCCAGAAACTCCTCGAGCAGGACCGCCCGCGACGCGATCAACTCAGCGTCACCGCCCGGAAGCAGCGCGGGGATCTCGTCCCGCAGCGTGTATAGGCAGGACGGCTCAAGCCCCACGATCCAAGCATCCGACTGCGCGTAAGAAGCAAGCGCGGCGATCATGCGACCGCCCTCTTCGTGCGCCTCGTCGAGCATCCCCGCGCTTAGATAGGTCCGTCCGCAACAGAGTGGGCGTTCCCCGTGAGCCGATGCGCTCATTACTGACCACCCACCCGCCTGTAGGACCCGAACCGCCGCACGCGCATTCTCCGGCTCGAACCACCTCGTAAACGTGTCGACGAACAGCACCACGTCGGGGGAGTCGACCCGTGGCAGTTCGTCGTCCCGCCAGGGCTTCGAGCTCCACCGCGGCAGCGCTCGCTGTGGCGCGATCCCGAGCAGCCGCGTGAGCGGCGAGCGGCCGCCGAGGTTCAGCAGGGGCGCGAGCCGCCGCATCCGCGGCGCCACCCGTGGCAGGGCGGCCAGGACACGCTCGCCCAGCCCCACCCCGCGAAGCGCATTCTGCCGATGCTGCCACTCGAGCTTCATCTTGGCCATGTCGACGCCGGTCGGGCACTCGCGCCGGCAGGCCTTGCAGGAGATGCAGAGCGACATCGCCTCGGCCATATCAGGCGAGTCGAGACCGTCCGTCCTGTCGGCGTCGAGCTGCCCTGTGAGCGCCAGTCGGAGTGCGTTGGCTCGTCCCCGCGTCGAGTGTCGCTCGTCTGATGTCACACGGAACGAGGGGCACATGACGTCGGGCTGGTACTTCCGGCAGGCGCCGTTGTTGTCGCAACGCTCGACTGCGCCCAAGAAGCTCCCGTGCTTAGACCAGTCGAGCACGACCGGGAGGTCGCGCCCCTCGTACTCCGGCCGGAACCGGAAGAGCGCTCGGTCGTCCATACGGGGAGGCGCCACGATCTTACCGGGGTTCATCATCCCCTGGGGATCGAACGTGCGCTTCACTTCCGCGTACGCGTCGGCCATGCGGTCGCCGAGCATCGAGCGCAGGAACTCGGAGCGCAGCAGGCCGTCGCCGTGCTCGCCGGAGTGCGTGCCTTCGAGCTCCCGGACCGCCTCGTGCGTCGCCTCGGCGATGGCGCGGACGCGAGATACGTCCTCGGGGTCCTTCAGGTTGAGTGCCGGGCGTACATGCAGGCATCCCACCGACGCGTGCGCGTACCAGGTGCCCTCCGCCCCGTTGCTCGCGAAGATCTCATCCACGCGCCTGGCGTACTCGGCGAGATGCTCGAGTGGCACCGCGCAGTCCTCGATGAACGAGATCGGCCTGCGCGGCCCGGCCATCGACATGACGATGCTGAGCCCGGCCTTCCGCACGTTCCATACGCGGGCCTGCTCCGAGGCGTCCTCGACGCGGACGACACAGTCGGGATAGCCCAAATCGCCCAGCAGCGACTCCAGGTCGTCGAGGGATCGACCGAGGGTGGCCGTCGCATCCTCGCTCGAGAACTCGACGAGCAGTGTAGCCGCGGGGTCGCCCCGCACGAATCCTTCGATGATGCCGCGGAAGTCCGGTCGCTCGGCGGCCAGCTGCAATACCGTACGGTCGACCAGCTCGATGGCGCTGGGTCCGAGTCGGACCATGTGCTGGACGGTGTCGAGCGCCGCGGTCAACGACGAAAAGTGGCACGCGGCCAGGACGCGGCTCTTCGGAATCCGGGCCAACTTGAGCCGCAGCCGTGAGAAGAACGCGAGCGTCCCCTCGGAGCCGACGAGCAGCTGCGCGAGATGCTCCTTGTCCGGGTGCAGGCGGTCGAGATTGTACCCCGCGACGTTTCGCAGTGTACGCGGGGTGCGGCGCCCGATCTCGTCAGCTTCACGGGCGAAGAGTGCGCGTAACGCGGCCAGCTCATCCGGAATCGCCTCGCCCCCGGAGGCGTGGTCGCCGAGCCAGAGCCTTCGCCCGTCGGGCAGCACGACCTCCACCGCGGCGACGTTGTCGACCATCATCCCGTACTTGAGCGACCGCGAGCCGGCGCTGTTGTTGCCCGCCATCCCGCCCAGGGTCGCCCGGCTGCTCGTCGACGGGTCTACCGGGAACCAGAGGCCTTGGGGGCGGAGTCGTGCATTGAGGTGGTCCAGCACGACGCCGGGTTCGACCTCGATGTAGGGGTCCATGCCGTCAGCGGGTGCATCGGGAGCCGTTCCGATTCCGGTCAGGTATCGGCTCGTGTCCATGACCACGGCCCGCCCGACGGTCTGACCGCACTGCGACGTCCCGCCCCCGCGCGGCAACACCGGCACCCCGCGGTTCCGCGCGACCTCCATGGTCGCTTCCACGTCCGCGACGGTGCGCGGGAACACCACGCCGAGGGGCTCGATCTGGTAGTGCGACGCATCAGTCGAGTAGAGCCCGCGCGTGAAGCGGTCGAAGCGGACCTCGCCCTGGAGGGCGCGGGTGAGCTCGGCCGCGAGCCCGGGATCTCCAGGGTTCAGGGACGTGTGGGTCATCTCGGGCTGCCGGGCGGCGGCGGACGGAGTAAGTTGGCCCCTTCGGCCGGCGCCATTGTAGTGGCAGCTCGGCCCCCACACGAGGCAGGAGCGCGAGGAGTGACCGAAGCGACTGATGTCATCCGGAGGCGTCGGGCCGGACGCGCAGCGGTGGTGGCGGCGGTCTCCGCAGCCATGCTTACGGGCTGCGCGAGCGACGCCGGAGCGCCCCGCGAGCTGACGTTCGGCCACGTGGGTGAGCCGGGTTCGCTCTTCGCGCTCTCCGCCGATGAGTTCGCGACCCGCGCCAACGCTCGCCTGCCAGAGGGCTGGTCCGTCGTCACGTACGGATCGAGCCAGCTGGGAGGGGACGAGCTCCTTCTCCAGAAGATCAAGCTGCGCACCGTGGACTTCGCGCTCCCCTCCACCGTGATGTCGTCCCAGATCGACGAGTTCGGCCTCTTCGAGATGCCGTACCTCGTGCGAGACCGCGACCACATGCGGGCGATCGAAGAGGACGTGGTGTGGCCGGAGCTGGCGCCGCTCGCCGAGGCGGAGGGGTACCGGGTGCTCGCGGTTTGGGAGAACGGCTTTCGGCACGTGACGAACAACATCCGGCCGATCACCGCGCCGCGTGATCTGCGGGGCGTGAAGCTGCGCACCCCGAGGGGGGTGTGGCGGGTGAAGTTGTTCCAGGAGCTCGGCGCGAATCCGACGCCCATGGCGCTATCGGAGGTCTTCGTCGGACTCCAGACTGGGGTCATCGATGGCCAGGAGAATCCTCTGGCGCAGATCTGGGGCTCGAAGCTCTATGAGGTCCAAGACTACCTGTCGCTGACCGGCCACGTGTACACGCCGGCATATGTCGTCGTCTCCCCATCCCGCTGGGACGCGCTGCCCGAGGACGTACGGGCGATCCTCGAGGAGGAGGCGCGCGCCGCACAGGCCTACGTGTACGAGACGGCTGCCCGGCTAGACAGCGAGTTGCTCGAGGAGATGCGGAGCGCCGGTGTGGCGATCAACGCGCCGGCCCCGGAGGCGTTCCTGGCCGCGAGCCGAGGCGTCTACGACGAGTACGGCGCGACGGTGCCCGGAGGCGGCGCGCTGGTCGAGCGCGCGACGGCGGCGAGGTCCCGCTGATCGCAGCAGCCAACCTCGGGTGACGGCCCCGCAGGCGAAGGTCGCCTTTCGCCGCCTCCTCGAGGCGATCGTGCTCACGCTCATGACCGCGCTCGCGGTCGTGGTCGTGGTCGGCGTCGGGTTTCGTAAGGCGGGCGCCTCGCTCGTCTGGTACGATGAAATAGCGTCTATTCTGCTTGCGTGGCTGACGTATTACGGCGCCGCGTTGGCGGCGCTACACCGCGCGCACATCGGCATGCCGACCTTCGTCGCGCGCCTCGAGGGCGTCCCTCGGGTCGCTGTGATTCTCGCCGCCGAGGCATGCACTCTCACCTTCTTCGTCGTGCTCGCGTGGGCCGGCGTGCGCGTGCTCTCCGTGCTGGGCGGGACGAGCCTCACGTCACTGCCATGGATGCCGATGTCGGTCGCGCAGTCGGTCATCCCCATCGGGGCGGTGCTGTTCATCATCGCGCAGCTCGTCTCGTTGCCCGACGTGCTTCGTGGGACCACCCACGAGCCCGATGACGACGATGACGGGGGGCCGCCCCCAGCCGGGGCCGCGGTGCGGGAGGTCGCGGCTTGAGTCTCCTCGCCATCGGGCTCGTCCTTCTCGCGCTCGTCGTGATCGGCGTGCCGATAGCGATTTCGCTCGGGCTGGTGGCGGTCGTAGCGATGGTCACCGGACCGGGAGGCACGGGCTCCCTGCCCAACGTCGGCCTCGTGATGTTCAGCGGCGCCACCTCGTTCCCGCTGATCGCCATCCCGCTCTTCATTCTGGCGGGCGCGATCATGAACGCGACGGGGATCAGCCGTCGCCTCATCGCTCTGGCGTCCGCCTTGGTCGGGTTCATTCGCGGCGGGCTCTCGATGGTGACCATCAGCGCGTCGCTTTTCTTCGCAGAGATCAGCGGCTCCGCCGTCGCTGACGTGGCTGCCCTAGGCTCCATCCTGATCCCGGCGATGAAGAAGCGCGGCTACTCGCGGGCGTTCGCCGCCGCGGTGACGTCATCATCCGCTACGCTGGCCGTCATCATCCCGCCGTCGATCCCCATGATCATCTACGGCGTGATGTCCGGTAGCTCCATCGTCGAGCTGTTCGTCGCAGGGATCGTTCCGGGCGTGATGGGCGGCCTGCTCATGATGGTAGTCGCCTACGTGCTCGCGCGCCGCCACAACTTCCCGACGGAGCAGGCGTTTCAGCTTAGCCGTGTCTGGGAAACCGCGAGGGATGCGGCGTGGGCGCTGCTGCTCCCGGTCATCATCCTGGGCGGCATCTTCACCGGCTGGGTCACCGCGACGGAGGGCGCAGGCCTGGCCGTCGTGGCGGCCATCCTGATCGGCGGCCTGGTCTACAAGGAGCTCGACGCCAAACAGCTCCGGAAGGCGATGCTGGAAGGAGGTTCGCAGACTGCGGTGGTCATGCTGCTCGTCGCAGCGTCGGCGCTCCTCGGCGACTACCTCACGGAGGTGCGCGTCCCCCAGGGCGTCGCGTCAGGGATCATGGGCCTGACGCAGGACCGCTGGGCGATTCTCCTGCTCCTCAACGGCTTCTTCCTGGTCATTGGCCTCTTCCTTCACTCCGCCGCGGCGATCATCCTGGTCGTGCCGATCGTCATGCCGCTGGTTCAAGCCGCCGGCATCGATCCCGTGCACTTCGGGCTCATCGTCACGCTCAATCTCGGCATCGGTCAGCAGACCCCGCCGGTGGCCTCAGTGCTCGTCACGGCTTGCTCCGTGGCGAAGGCTGACATCTGGGAGGTGAGCAAGGTCAACGTTTGGTTCGTTGCGGTTTTAGTCACCATGCTCGTCATCGTGACATACATTCCAATAGTACCCATGGCACTCGTGGAGATGTTCTACCGATGAGCTCCGAGGTCCACATCGAGGTCACAACGCCGATCGCGACGGTCCGTCTGGACGGTCCCGACCGGCACAATGTGCTCGATGTTAGGGGTTGGCGGGCGCTCGCCGCTGCCTTCGACGAGCTGTCGGAGCGCGAGGATGTAGCGTGCGTGGCCATGTGCGGGACCGGTGGCCAGGCGTTCTCGGCCGGTTCCGATATCGGTGGCTTCGCGAAGGAGCGAGAGACGCTGGACCAGGTGCGTGGATACTCGGCTGCCATCGGCTCGGCTCTGGAGTCCATTCAGTCCTGCAAGCAACCAACCGTCGCCATCATTGAAGGGATCTGCGTGGGCGGCGGCTTGGAGATCGCGGCCTGTTGCGACCTCAGGGTGTGCGGCGAGTCGAGTCGATTCGGTGCCCCGATCAATCGCCTCGGCCTGACGATGTCATACGACGAGCTCCAGCCACTGGTGAGGCTGCTCGGTCCGAGCCCCGTGTTGGAGCTACTACTCAGCGGTGAGCTGATCGGCGCGGAACGGGCGCGCACCGTGGGATTGGTGAACCGCGTCCACCCCGACTCCGCCGTGGTGGAGCACGGCTACGGTCTGGCGGCACGTATCGCCGCCGGAGCCCCCTTGGTGAACCGGTGGCACAAGCGTTTCGTGCGCCGACTGCTCGACCCGACCCCAGTCACCGAGGCCGAGCGCGAGGAGGCACACGCCGCGTTCGCCACCGCGGACTATCGCGAGGGACGCCTAGCGTTCCTGGAGAAGCGCGAGCCGCGCTTCCGGGGGGAGTAGGGCAGACCATTGTCCGGACCACTCGACGGTGTCCGGGTGCTGGAGCTCGCACACGTGATGGCCGGCCCAGTCTGCGGCCTCATGCTGTCTGACATGGGTGCCGAAGTCGTGAAGGTCGAGCGCCTCCCCGGAGGAGACGCCACACGAGGCTTTCTCCCTCCCGACGTGGAGGGTGAGTCGGCCGCGTTCATGATGATGAACCGAGGCAAGCGGGGCATTGCCGTGGACCTCCGGTCCGGCGAGGGCGTCGCGGTCGTCCGTCGTCTGGCGTCTCACGCCGACGTGCTCATCGAGAACTTCCGGGTGGGCACCATGGAGCAGATTGGTCTGGGATGGGAGGCCCTGTCCGAAGACAACGCACGTCTCATCTATTGTCAGATCACCGGCTTTGGCCGCACGGGCCCCCTGGCGAAGCAAGGTGGCTTCGACTTGATCGCTCAGGGTTACTCCGGCCTCATGAGCGTGACGGGGGAGGCGGAGGGTTCGGCGCCCATGAAGGTGGGCGCGCCCGTGACGGACATCACGGCTGGGATCTTGGCGGCATACGGTGTCGTGTGCGCCCTCCTCGAGCGGGGGCGCACCGGGCGAGGTCAGCTCGTCGACACCTCGCTCTTCGAGGCCGGGATCGCCCAGACCTACTGGCAGAGCGCGATCGCTCTGGCCACGGGGACCTCCCCCGGCGCCATGGGCTCCGCGCACCCTCTTACGGCACCGTACCAGTCGTTTCGGACCTCGGACGGCTGGGTCAACGTCGGCGCCTCCAACGAGGCCACCTGGACCCGTCTCACCGATGCGCTAGGTAGGTCCGAGCTCAGGAGCGACCCTCGGTTCGCCGACAACGCCAGCCGTATGGGTCATCTCGAGGAGCTGGTGGGCGCGCTCACGCCCTCGTTCGCGATGCGGTCGACGGACGAGTGGATCGCGGCCCTCGGGGAGGCGGGTGTGCCGGTCGGACCGGTGGCTTCGATCGGCGAAATGCTGAACCACCCGCAGACGATCGCTCGTGAGATGGTTGTTGAGGTCGAGCACACCCGGCTCGGGCCGGTGCGCTCCCTCGGCAGTCCCGTGAAGCTCTCCGGGAACCGTAGCGACCGGGTACGCACGGGTGCCCCGCTCCTCGGTGAGCACACGCGTGCCGTGCTGCTCGAGGCGGGCTGGTCAGAGCAGGAGCTCGGGGCGTTGGTTGCCAGCGGGAGCGTTTACGCGCCCTGAGTCGGTCAGGGACCGACCGTGTTGAAGAGCATGAGGCCCAGCAGCACGGGGTGGTACACGAGGGACGACAGGAAGAGGGCGCGC
>JAOTVA010000195.1 GCA_029863645.1 Gemmatimonadota bacterium | reverse complement strand
ACTCCGTGGAAAGCGGAGGGCCAGTGGAGGTCCGATCAGTGTGAACACGATGCATGCGAACGCCAAGGCCAACTTCTTGTGGATTTCCACCTCGAAGCGGCTCACAGTCTGCTCGAGCGCCACCCCACGCGCGGCACGCCCGCGCGAAGCCGTAACGGTCTGCTGTGTCATGCGATCCCGATCCGACGGTCTTTCCGCCTGACGCAGGCGCGCGATTTGAGCCGCGGGCCCCGTGAGGGCTTCCGCCTCTGCCGAGTCGACCGGGTTGTTGAGCGAGATGTTCACCGCGAGCAAGGCCGCGCGCCGACTCTCTTCGCGGAGGCTGTCGAGCTGTTGCTTCCGGTCGCGGGCGTTTTCGGCGAGCATCGCGAAGCCCATCTCTCGATCCCCCCGCTCGCTGCCGCCGAGCCTGCGCTCCATCTCGTTGCCGATCCCCCGCAGCGGAAGGATCTGACTCTCGAAGTAGAGTCGCTGGAAGCCTCCCTCCCGGCCGGACTGCACCTCGTGCACCACCCCGTCGTAGAGGGTCAAGTACAGGTCGGTCCGCCCTTCGTTGAACGCCATCTCACCGTGGGCCGCGAAGGTGGTCCGCTGGCGAAGTGGATCGTTGGCGTCGAAGATTGTCACGTTAGCTAAAGTGTTGGCTTCGTGGTCGATCCGGTCGGCTGTCAGGTAGTAGAGCTCACTGCCAGAGCCCGGGCGAACCTCGTTGACGACCTGTTCGCGGAACTCGAGGGTTGGGCTCTTGCGACCGATGTCGAGGATGAGGTTTTTTAGCGCGTGGTTCGATTCGGGCAGCACGCTGTCGTTGAAATAGAACATTACGGCGGCGGCCAAAACGCCTAGGCTCACGACCGGAATGAGCATCTGACGGGGCCGAATGCCGCCGGCGGCGAGCGCGGTAATCTCGTTGGAGGACGCGAGATCGTTGAACGCGTACAGTACGGCGACCAACACGGACATGGGGAGGGCGAGGGCGACGACGTGAGGTAGGGACAGGACCATGAACTCGCCGATCACCGTCCAGTGCAGCCCCTTGCCCACCAGATCGCCGATCCTCTGGCTGAGCGAGTTCAAAAAGATGAGCGCTGTGATCGTGGAGAGTGAGAACAAGAAGGGCCCGAGGTGGGCCTTGATTAGATGCTTGGTGAGCACTCTCATCCGTATCGCCATACCCGTTTGTGGGCGTTTCTCGGTCGAACATCCCGGTCGGCACCAAGGTACACCAGCTCCGGTCCGTCGGTTCGGCTGCTGAGTCGACTGAATCCCATGCGGCTCATCGCTCTCTCCCTCAGTATCGCGCTTCCGGCGTTGGCCGGCGCCACGGTGGAGAGCAACACATGGGCGGTCGAGGCGGCGTTCACCGCCGTGGACACCATCATCCGCACCGACCTGGACCGGCCCGCCGCGGCGGTGCGGGCCGGCCTTGCCGCATCTGAAGAGCAGCCACACGTAAGGCTGGGCCTTCGCCGTATCTACATGAGCGGGCTCGTCATCGGGAACCCCTTGGCACCGTTGCCGGGGCTTGGACCGGGAGGCCCCCCGGGCGCGATCGCGGTCTCACCTCTCACCGAAGCGACCCTACGCTGGCGCGTCACGGACTTCGGGAGGATCGACGGCGGCACCCCCATCTTCTTACCGCCCGTGGGTCCACGACTCGCACAGAGTCCGCAGGAGTCCGGACGCTTCGTCACCGACTTCGCGGATCTCGCGGTGAACGTAACGAGCCGCATGGAGCTCGGGGGGAGCTGGACCCAGTTCGAGCCGTGCGACAATCAATTCCGCGACAGCTGCAACCCAAGACTCTTTCCACAACTGAGTCCGGATCTGCTGTTCGGCGTCCAGATCGACGGAACGATCGCCGACCGCATTCACGTCGACGTGGACTTCGATCAGGCTCGCGAGTTCGATGCAGCGAATCGTATCAACCTCTACTACGAGGGGCGCGAAGACGACCTGCTCCGCCGGCTCGAGGTCGGCGACGTGACGTTCAACCTCCCGCGTTCCCGGTTCCTGACCGAAGGGATTCCCGCTGGAAATTTTGGTTTCCAGGCAGAAGGACAAGCCGGGCCGGTTGAGTTCCAGGGCGTGTGGGCGCAACAGAGGGGCGATCTCAACTCGCGCGCGTTTCAGCTCACCGGCCTAGGGGACCAGAGGGGCTTCGTTCAGGAAGATACGCTTACGCTGGACGATGCCGACTACGTTCGCGGGCAGTTCTTCTTCCTACTCGATCCCACGCTGATCGAGGGATATCCGCATGTCGACGCACTCGAGCTGGACATCGGCTCAGCGCCGGCATCAGCCGCTCCGGGGGGCCAACCGATCCAACTGTATCGGCTCGAGGACGACCCCGCCTTCCAACAGCAAGTCGAGGGATTCATCCAGGCCGATGCAGAGGCCGACATCGGCGGCGCTCAGGTCGTGGAGTCGGGCTGGTTCCGGTACTTGCAGGAGGGCCTCGACTACTTCGTGCATCCGAGCGGGCTGTGGATCGCCCTGCGCACGCCGCTGGGGAGGGAAGAGATGCTCGCCGTGACCTACATCACGGCAATCGGAGACACGATCGGGGACTACAGCCCCGAGAGGATCTACAACGCCGGGGGACGGCCCCAGCTCCAGCTCCTGAAGGCGTCCGGTGCGAACCACCAACCTGGACGCCCCACCTGGGACCTGGAGATGCACCAGATCTACCGGGTGTCCGGCTCGACCGACGTGGAGCAGGGCTCATTGGACATGACGGTATCGCTCGGAGAGCTGTCCGCCGGACGCACGTTCAAGCGACGCCCCTCGGGCGAAGACATCACCTTCTTGAAGCTTTTCGGCCTGGACGAGGAGGCGCCCACTGATGCGGTGGACCCGTCGTTCATCTACTCGCCGGCCGCGGAGTTCTTCGCCGATGATTCGCCTGTTCAGGGGACGTTCATCGTGTTCCCGACGCTCCGCCCCTTCGCGGAGCCGCCGCCGATTCCTTCACTCTCCATCACCGAGACCGCTTCGGGACAGATCCTGGGGGGCGACGCGAATACGAGCATCTATTTCGAAGAGGATCCCTTCGAGCGCGACAACGCCGGGCGATTTCGTCTTACTCTAGCGTATAGGCTCCGCAGTGAGGGGGTGATCTCGTCGTTCTCCCTCGGCGCGTTCGGCATTCGGGATGGGAGCGAGCGGATTTTCCTAGGAGACAGGATTCTGACTCGCGGCACCGACTACGAGATCGACTACGATGTCGGACAGGTGCGGCTGTTGGAGCCGGAGTTGCTGTTCGCCTCCTCCCCCAATGCGTCGATTCGGACCACGTGGGAGCAGCGATCCCTCTTCCAAGTCTCTCCGACCCAAGTGTTCGGGCTACGCACGCATACGGCCCTCGGGCAGAACGGAGGCATCGACATTCTAGGCCTGTACCAGTCTGAGCGGTCGGTGGTGACGCGTCCCATCCTCGGGACCGAGCCCGGGGCGGCCCTCCTCGGTGGGATCAGCGGCACGTACCGCACGGAGCTAGGGTGGATGAACAGCGTCCTGGACGCTGTTCCTGGACTGGAGTACGACGGCCAGAGCACCCTTGAGATCAATGGCGAGCTCGCCGTGTCGGTCCCCAACCCGAACACGCGGGGCCGGACCTTCGTCGACGACTTCGACGCCGCATCGCAGCTGCCGGTGTCGCTGCTGGCGACCCAGTGGACGAGAGGAAGTGCGCCGAGTTTTCGGGACGGCGTCGAAACAGTCCTTCCGGGCGCACTCGACGAGACCACTGCCGCGCCGCTGGTCTGGCAGGATACCTGGGTTGTCGAGGCCGTCGGCGGTGACAGCGTCGGCGTGCACGAAGGTTTCTTTCCGAGATCCGACATCGACAATCAGATCCGCGTCGCTGGCGCCGAAGCCCGCGAGCCGGGGCTCCGCCTCCTGTTCGGTCAGCCCCCGCCGGGCGCTCCGACAGGCTGGCGATCAGTGACCACGACTCTCGCCACGAACGGCCTCGACCTGACCAAGACGGAGTTCCTCGAGTTCTACGCGTCGGGGAGCACCGCGATCACTCTCGTGGTGGATCTCGGCACCTCGAGCGAAGACGCATTCTTCGTGGACTCCCTCGGCGGCACGAACGGCCCGCGGCAGGGAGGGGGCCAGTGGGGTCTGGGCTTTCTGGACCAGGAGGCCGACCCCCGTCGGGGCGAGATCTGGAATGACGCGGCCGACGCACGGGGCGTGTGGGGCGAAGACTGCCTCGCGGAACGGGGTCGCGTCTACCGCGTCGGCGACCCCAGAGCCAACTGCACGCGCGGCAACGGTCGCCCGGACTCGGAGGATCTCGACTCGGACGGCAACCTCGACGTCATCGAGCGTCACTTGCGGTACGTGGTCACGCTCGACGGCTCGTCCCCCTATCTCGAGCGCCGGACCACCGAGACCGGCACCCCCTTTCAGCTCTACCGGATCCCCATCCGCAGCGCGGGGGGCATTCCCGTCGGCGGCGTCTTCAGCGAAGCGGATCTGCGCGCGGTTCGACACCTCCGGGTGACGATGGCCGGGCCCGCCGGCAGCGTCCAACTCGCTCGCATGCGCTTGGTGGGATCACGTTGGATCAAGCGGGCGGGCGAGGGTGTGCTGACCGGCATGGCAGGAGACACGCTTTCGGGGTTCGGACGGGTGGAGGTCTCCACGGTGTCGCGGGTGACCGAGGGCGGCGCGTATTCCTCACCACCTGGGGTGCTGGAGGAGCTGGAGGACCCGACGACCGCATTCGCGGGGCAGGGGATCGAGTTCAATGAGAAGTCGCTCGGGCTCGCGTTCGAGGACGTCCCCGCCGGCGGGCGTGCTGAGGTCTATCACCGCTTCCCCCAGCGGCCCCGAAACTTCCTGGCGTACGGCGAGGCGCGACTGTGGGTCGTCGCTCGTGAAGGGGACTTCGGTCCCGGACGCCCCAACCAGTTCTTCCTCAAAGTCGGGAGTGATCCCGAGAACTTCTATCTTTTCCGAACGGAGCTGAGTCAGCCCGCGGCGGGCTCGGGGGTCACGCCGGCCGACTGGCTGCCGGAACTCCGCGTGGCATTCGACCGCTGGTTCGAGCTGCGCCTGAGAGCCGAGACCCTGCTAGCTGAGACCGGCGCCGGACCGGGCGACGCCCCCGTTGAAGTGTGGTCCATCGATTCCACCTACGCGGTAGTCCTCAAGGACCGTGGTCGGGCGCCGAACCTGGCGGCCGTGCGGGAGCTCTCGA
>JAOTVA010000194.1 GCA_029863645.1 Gemmatimonadota bacterium | reverse complement strand
CACCAAAGGGCGTCCGCTCTCGGACGTCGGAGCCGAGATGCGCGGACTGCTCGAGGGACATGCCATCGATGTCATACTGTTGGCCGGATACTTGAAGCTCGTCCCGCCGGACGTCATTGCAGCGTATCCGCGCCGAATCCTAAACATTCATCCCGCGCTCCTTCCGGCCTTTGGGGGGAAGGGGATGTACGGCATTCACGTGCACCGCGCGGTGATCGATGCTGGGGTCCCCGAGAGCGGTGCGACCGTGCACCTGGTAGACGAGGAGTATGACCGAGGGCGAGTACTCGCCCAGAGGCGCGTCCCGGTTCATGCCGGCGATACGCCGGAGGCGCTAGCTGCGCGCGTCCTGGAGGTCGAACACGTGCTGTACCCTGAGGCGGTCGATCACTTCTGTGATGCACTTTCGGCCGGGCGAGATCCCGGCCCCATGACGTAGGACTCACAATGGAAGGAGTTGCAATGAAGCGGGCGCTGCTCAGCGTGTCCGACAAGAGCGGGATCGTGGAGTTCGGCGAAGCGTTGGTGAAGCAAGGCTGGGAGTTGCTGTCGACCGGCGGCACAGCCCGCATCCTGCGTGACGCGGGCCTCGAGGTGACCAGCGTCTCGGACGTCACCGAACACCCCGAGATGATGGACGGACGCGTGAAGACGCTCCACCCTGCCATTCACGCGGGACTCCTGGCGCGCCGCAGCAAGCCCGCCGATCTGGCCGCACTCGAGAAACACGGGTATGCGCCGATCGACCTGGTTGCGGTGAACCTCTATCCCTTCCGTGAGACCGTGGCACGCGAGGGCGTGACACTGGACGAGGCCATGGAAAAGGTCGACATCGGGGGACCGACCATGATCCGCGCCGCGGCCAAGAGCCATAAGGACGTTTGCGTCGTCGTCGATCCTGGAGATTACGACACTGTCCTGGACGCATTAGACGGATCCGACGACGACTTCGCATCCGTCCGGCGGCGGCTCGCGGCCAAGGCGTTCGAGCATACCAGCGCGTACGACGCAGCGATCACGACGTATCTCGCCGGGCAAAATGAGAACTCGGAGATCATGCCTGAGACGCTGGTGACCTCGCTACGGCGCCTCCAGACGCTTCGCTACGGCGAGAATCCTGATCAGGCTGCAGCGTTTTACGGGTATGACCAACCGGCCGGGCTCGCGGTGCTCGAGCAGCATCATGGGAAGGAGCTCTCCTACAACAACCTGCTCGACCTCGACGGCGCGCTCCTGTCGCTGTCACCGTTCGTTCCTTCGCCCGGTGCGGCGGTGTGCATCATCAAGCACACCACGCCTTGTGGCATGGGCGTGGGTGATTCGGTTGTGGAGGCCTACACCAAGGCGCTCGCCACCGACCCGACGAGCGCGTTCGGCTCCGCCATCGCCGTGAGTCAGCCCGTCGACGACGACGCGGCGGAAGCCATGTCGAAGTTGTTCATCGAGTGCATCGTCGCGCCCGGCTTTACGGATGGGGCGATGGCCACGCTGACCAAGAAGAAGAACATCCGCTTGCTCAGCTTCCCCGAGGGCGACGCCGTCGACTTCGTGCGCTCGTACGGGACGGTGCCGCAGCCGCGGCTCCTCCGCTCCGTATACGGCGGCATGCTGGCCCAAACGCCGCCGGAGCCGCCGTTCTACGGAAAGGTTAACCCCACCTGGACGGTCGCGACCTCACGTCAGCCGACCGAGGCCGAATGGGACGACCTGCGCTTCGCGTGGGCTGCCATCTTCGGCGTGAAGTCGAACGCGATTCTCCTCGCCAAAGGCGGCGCCGTCCTGGGGATTGGGGCAGGGCAGATGAGCCGAGTTGATTCATCGAAGATCGCGGTGCGAAAGGCCGGTGAGGCTGGCCATGCACTCGCGGGATCGGTCCTCGCGTCGGACGCCTTCTTTCCGTTCCGGGATGGGGTAGACGCGGCGGCCGAGGCCGGGGTGAAGGCCGTCGTCCAACCGGGTGGTTCGATTCGGGACGAGGAGGTGATCGCGGCGGCGGACGAGCATGGGATGGCCATGGTGTTCACCGGACGTCGGCTATTCAGGCACTAGGAGCGCAACGGCCGTTGCATCGCGGTTGGCGACGTTCCCGTCGCCCGCGGAAGCCCAAGCACGGTGGGTGAGGCAGCTGATCGGCGGGTAGCCCGGTCGTGGCCGCCGGCTCATCTTGAGTCTCGTCGGTCTGCATCGATGGAATGGCGAAGGGATGAGACTCACCGCGAAGGATCACCCAGAGGGCATCAAGCGATATGCTCACGTGCGCCCGTCTCGCGGATGGAAAGCTACGGCGTGCTCGTCCCGATGGCCTGGCACGAGCTACCTGTGCACGCGTGAGAAGGGTCACCGGGGTCCTCATGCCGCTCACGGGTGGTTCAGAAAGGTGTTGGCGGTCTGGGAACCGGAGGCAGGAGGGGAGTCCTCCAGCGGCGCGGCCGGCATGCCAGCCGCGGTGAAGTCAGGAAGGGGCCCGCCGGCTCGGAGGCCCATCGGGCTGCGGAGCAGGAGCCCCGTCGGACTCCTCGAGCGTCTACGTTCAATCCTGGTACGCGGCGTCTCGTCCCTGGAAGAGATCGTGTTCCTCGTCTTCTTTCTTGCGTTCGTCGCATTCGCGATCGGCGGTTTTCTGCTGATCTACCTGGGCTGAGCCCAAGAGGAGCAAAGCCGTGAAGAAGTTCATGTTGCTGCATTTCGGATTCGAGAAGCCCACACCTGAGATCATGGATGCCTGGCACAGTTGGTTCGAGTCGATCGCCGACATCACCGTGGAGCAGGGCGGGTTCAGCGGGGGCAAGGAGATCTCGAAGGCCGGAACCCGAGACCTACCGTGGAGCATGGAGTCGATTACGGGCTACAACGTCATCGAAGCGGAGGACCTCGAGGCGGCGGCGAGCATCGCTGCCGGCAACCCGTACATTGCGAGCATAAGGGTGTACGAACTCCGCGAGGTGTGACCCGCGTGTCTGTCTTTTCGAATCTGGCGGCCGGAGCCGCCGAGGACGCGGCGGCCTACATCGAGGCGGTGCTCGAGCTTCTTGGAGACGCCGACCCCATCCCGGTCTTGGAGTCGACGGTCGACTGGTGCCGCGAACGCACCCAAGGGCTCACGAGGGAACAGCTCGCCGAGCCCGAGGCCGAAGGTAAGTGGAGTATCGCGGGCATTCTGCAGCACCTGGCCGACTCGGAATTGGTCTGGGGATACCGGCTGCGAACGGTCCTCGCCGAAGATCGACCTCGGTTGACCGGATACGACCAGGACCGCTGGGCGAGTCGGCTCGGGTACGCCGCCGCCGATCGTGCGGGAGCGCTGTTGGCGTTCGGCGCGCTCCGCGCGGCCAACCTATCGTTGCTGTCGCGGGCTTCGCCCACGGACCTCGATCGCGTCGGCATGCACAGCGAGCACGGAGAGGAGAGTGTGCGGCACATGATTCGCCTTTACGCCGGGCACGATCTCGTGCACCGTAGGCAACTTCAGCGACTCGTCGAGCGGTTCGACCCTTGATTGGACCACCAGGAGGCCAGCGTGAGGGCACCAATGAAGCGACGAGAGTTCCTCGGCAGTGCGACGGGCCTCGGCATGGCACTGGCCTACCCAGCGAGCGGTGCGAGCAGACTCGCCCCGAGTCAAGTGCCTACCGACGTCGTTGATCTCAGCGCATCGCAGCTCTCTGCCGCGATCCGTCTCAGGCAGGTGAGCTGTGCGGAGGTGATGCGCGCGTACTTGGCCCACATCCACCGCCACAATCCGGTCTACAACGCGATTGTCAGCATGGCCGAGGATGATACGCTCATCGCCGCCGCCGAGCGGGCCGACGAGGCGCTCGCTCGAGGCAACTATGCGGGCTGGATGCATGGGATGCCGCATGCCGTCAAAGACCTCGCCGACGTGGCTGGCTTTCCGACGAGCCAGGGTTCACCGATTCACGCGGGCACCATGCCCGAGACGGATCGGCTCATGATCGGCCGCATTCGTCAGGCCGGCGCGATCTTCATTGGAAAGACGAATGTGCCGGAGTTCGGGATGGGGTCTCAGTCGTACAACCCCGTGTTCGGTGCCACAGGGAGCGCCTACGACCCCGCGCTCACCGCGGGGGGCAGCAGCGGCGGCGCGGCGTCCGGCCTCGGGACCCACATGCTTCCGGTGGCCGACGGGAGCGATCTCATGGGTTCGCTTCGCAATCCGGGTGCCTTCAACAACGTCATCGGCTTCCGCCCCACGCAGGGGCGGGTGCCCGGGAGCGGCGACGGAGATCTGTTCTACCAACAGATGTCCACGGGTGGACCGCTGGGGCGCAACACCGAGGACACCATCCGGCTGTTGCACACACTGGCCGGTCCGGACCCCCGCCAACCGCTCACACTGAGAGACGAGCTGCAGCCGTTCGATCGGTTCCGGGCCCGTGACCTCCAGGGGCTAAAGATCGGTTGGATGGGCAGCTACGGGGGCTATCTCGAGATGGAGTCGGGGATTCTAGAGCTATGTGAGGCCAGCCTCGGCACCCTGGCCTCGGCCGGCGCCGTCGTCGAGCTCTGTCGGCCCGCGTACGACATGGACCGCCTCTGGCGGATCTGGTTGACGCTGCGTCATTGGACCCGTCACGGGACGATGGACCTGTACGAAGACCCGGAGACCCGCAGGCTCCTCAAGCCCGAGGCCATCTGGGAAATCGAAGGGTCGTTAGACGCGTCCGCGGCGGACATCTACGAGGCCGGAGTCGCGCGTGCGGATTGGTTCCGTACACTGCACGGCCTGTTCGACCAGTACGACGTCTTGGCGTTGCCAACCGCCCAGGTCTTCCCGTTCTCCAAGGAGACCCATTGGCCCGAGTCCATCAACGGCGTGGCCATGGACACCTACCATCGCTGGATGGAGGTCGTGATCGGCGGAACGCTCGCGGGGCTCCCGGTCGTCAACGTGCCCGTCGGCTTCGACGAGCGAGGCCGGCCCATGGGGATGCAGCTCATGGGGCCGTTCGGTGAAGACCAGAGCGTTCTCGAAGTCGCCATGGCGTACGAGCAGGTCACCGACCATCTGGAGCGGCGTCCGGAGTTAGTCGCGGCGCCCTAGGGGTGGACCAACGGGGAGGGAAGCCTGTGAAAGGGCAGGCGCTTCCTCTTACGTTAGACCGCCTGGAGGGGTGGCAGAGCGGTTCAATGCACCGGTCTTGAAAACCGGCGTCCGCAAGGACTCGTGGGTTCGAATCCCACCCCCTCCGTAAG
>JAOTVA010000049.1 GCA_029863645.1 Gemmatimonadota bacterium | reverse complement strand
CCTCAGGGGCAGCACATAGCGTGTCGATCTCGATGGACTTCTCGGCGGACGCCGCGCCCAAGGTGGCCAGGTCGCTCCGAAACGACGCCAGCTCTTGGGCCAGAACACCCGACTCCATCTCTGCAGCGTAGACGACCCTGAGGCGTCGCCGGTCCACACGGTCCTTGAGCTCGGCCTCCCGCTGGTGAAACGCTCGCTGCTCGAACCACATCACGCCTTCCCGGTTCCAGCAGTCACGGGGCGGGCAGGTCACGACCATGACGCCCCCCGCTCCCGCGCGAACCAGGTACTCGATCACCGATGTGTGCAACGCTCCGACGCACGAGATGGGGAAGACTTCTGCGTCCAAGGCGGGTCCCCCGCTTCGGCACGCCGCCGAGTTCGCGCAGCCGACCAACACGACGCGATCCCGGTTCGGGCCCACCCTGGAGATGAACGACAGTACGTCCTCGAGCTGATCCCGGCCGGTACGGTGCAGCGGACCGACACCCATCGGCGCGCACGACCCCGAGCAGATCCCACAGCTGACACACTTTGTGGGATCGACCAGGCCGACGTACCCGTCGCGGCCGTCGTCACGCAAGACCATGTCGATGGCCTCGTACGGACAGTCGTGATAGCACTGCTCGCATCCCGTGCAGAAACGCGGATTGACGTATGAAGGCTCCGGTGCCTGCTCCGGACGGGGGCGCGTGAGGAGAGGAACCGACAGCGCCGCAGCGAAGGCGGACAACACGAGCACCCAGGCCCACCCCACGGGCAGCGGCTGCGTGAACGGAAGCCAGAAGCCGTAGAAGACATCGAGCGCCACGTCCGTGGGGAGGCGGAGGGGATCGGCCTCCTGCTCCATGGCGAGAGGCCACGCCAGGGACAACAGAGTGAACAGGCCTGTGACGCCCCAGAATAGAGGCTTGGGTGGCAGGAGTTGCGTGCGGGCCAGCCGGGAGAGATGGACCCAGAGAAGCAGGGCGATCCCAACCGGGATCGCGATGTGCGCGAAGAGATTCAGGAAGAAGAACGCGCTCGGAATGTCGCGCTCGCCCACGAACGTGCGCCCGATGGGCTCGGAGAAGATGGGAAAGAGGTCCATGAGCCGCGCGCCCTCCGTTGCGAGCAGCTGCCCTTGGACGTCCCACACCATCACGTACCCCGTCCAGCCACACACGAGAAACGCCACCGTGAGGAAGACGCCCGACACCCATGCGAGCGCGCGCGGTCCCCAGGCCCGGTCCTGCACGAACATACGAAACGCATGGACCACGATCGCGACGATCGCGACGTCCGACACGTAACGGTGAAGCGTCCGTATCCACTGTCCCGCGAAGGTCTGGTCGGTGATCCGGGCCACGGACTCGTAGGGGGCCCCGATCCGGTAGAACAGGATGAGGTACAGGCCCGTCACGATAAGGATCAGGAACGAGGCGACGACCACGGTGCCCGAGTGGTAGAGCGGGTTGTATCGCCAGGTGTAGAGCGCGTTGGACCACGCATCGCCGCGCGCGAGCAATGCGCGACCTCGACGCTGGGTGGCGCGCACCGCAGCGGTCATCGAGAGGACGGTTGCGGGCCAGAATAGATCATCATATCGTCATGATAATTAGACACATTGCACACGCAACCCCGCGCGAAGCCAGGTGGACGTGGTGTGATTTTGTCACAAACTGCGGTCTATGCCCTGAGGGCGACGCTCTGTTTGGCTGGCCATGGCCCGGCCGCCCGCGTCCGCGTCGATGACATTGCCGAGCAGCTCTCCGTGCCGCGGAACTACCTGTCCAAGATTCTGCACGCATTGGCCCGTGCAGGGGTGCTGACGTCGAGCCGGGGTCCCGGCGGCGGCTTCCAGCTCGCACGCCCCGCCCGCGAGCTCATGCTGTCCGAAGTGGTGGAGCAATTCGACGAGCTCCCGGAGGAGTCCGGGTGCCTGCTCGGCCGCGCCGTATGCAGCGACCGCGACCCATGTGCCGCACACCATCGTTGGAAAGATGTGTCGCTGTCCGTAAAGGAGTTCTTTCGCGAGACGTCGATCGGCGACCTGTCGCCCGATGGCGCCGCGCTCTTTACCCCCATCGAACACACTGGCACACCGGAGGACTAATGGACGACGAGCGCACCGGCTCGAGTACTCCCCCCGACATTCCGTTCTTTCAGCGGCTCTACGACCGACCGTTCGTGCTCCTGGCGATCGGGATGTCGATCATGCTGATCGTGTTCACCGCGTGGGGTCTTTGGGAGGTCATGAGCCTACCCGAAGCCACCCTTCCCTGAGGCGGAGGCGACATGTACACGACCGGAGTGACCTCCCCGCAGGGAGTCTGGTGGAAGCCGGCACACAAGTCCGAGAGGATCTGGTTCACCATCGCCTTCGTCTGGTGCCTGGTACTGTTCGCCATGATGCCGCTCTGGCATCTGCGCGGAGGACAGAACCCGTCGGGAATCAGAGCCAGGGTCGACCCTCAGGACTATGTCGCGCGGGTTCGGCAGTTCGTGGCCGACTACGGTACCGGTGAATCGGAAGCGGGGATTCCCATCGTGGCGCCCCCACCCGGCAGCGAGGTCTACCTTCTCGCGGCACAGTACCAGTGGACGCCCATTCTGCAGCTGCAGCAAGGAGCACAGTATACGCTGCACCTTTCCTCGCTGGACGTGAATCACGGGTTCAACCTGTATCCGTTCAACGTCAACTTCCAGGTCGTTCCCGGCTATGACTACGGCCTGAGGGTGACGCCTACCGAGGCGGGCGACTACCGAATCGTCTGCAACGAGTTCTGTGGCATCGGCCACCACCTCATGGTGGGCCGAGTCATCGTCGAGGCGACCGCAACCGCCGACGCCGGGGCCGGCGGCACCGGGGTCGCTGACGCCGCGGGAGGTGCCCAATGAGCGCCCCGATGGCAGGCACGACGACCGCCCCCGCCGCTGCGTTCCGGGTCTGCCCGACTACCGGGCTGAAGGTGCACCGGGACGCCGAAGCACTGATCAAGGCCAACGCGGTCGTAGCCACCGTGGCGCTCCTCATCGGGGGCTTCGCGGCGATCCTGGTGCTGCTTACCCGCTGGCAGGCCGTCCACCTCCTGAGCGACGTGATGTTCTACCGGTGGCTGACCATCCACGGGATGAACATGCTCATCTTCTTCATCCTCTTCTTCGAGATGGCGGTCCTGTATTTCGCCTCGGCGGTGTTACTCAACTCGCGGGTCGCGGGACCGAAGTGGGGCTGGGTCGCTTTCGGGCTCATGGTCGGCGGAGCAGGCATGGTCGAATGGACGATGTTCACCGGCCAGGCCGACGTATTGTTCACGTCGTACGTCCCGCTTCGCGCACATCCTGCGTTCTACCTCGGCGTGATCCTCTTCGCGGTAGGCGCGATCATCGTGACGACCATCTTCTTCGCCACGATGGTCGTCGCGAAGCGAGAGGCGACCTACACCGGGTCGGTTCCGCTGGTCACGTTCGGCGCCCTAACCGCGGCCATCATCGCCGCGATCACGCTGACCCACGGGGCGGCGATCTACATCCCCACCTTCCTGTGGTCCATCGGCCTAATGAGCGTCGACCCCCAGGTGTACCGGCTCGTGTGGTGGGGACTCGGGCACTCGTCGCAGCAGATCAACGTGGCTGCGATGGTCTCGATCTGGTATCTGCTCGGCGCTTTGACCGTCGGAGCGGTCGTCGTGAACGAGAAGATCAGCCGCACCGCGTTCGTGCTCTACATCGCGTTCATCTCGATGGCATCGGCTCACCACCTACTCGTCGATCCGGGCTTCGGACCCACGTGGAAAATCGTGAACACGTCGTACTTCATGTACATGGCGGTGCTCGCGTCCATGCTGCACGGCTTCACCGTACCCGCCGGCATCGAGTTGGGGATGCGGCTGCGCGGCTTCACGGAGGGCATCTTCGGGTGGCTGCGTCGGGCGCCCTGGGGTGATCCGGGATTCAGCGCGCTGTGTCTCTCGGTCGTCGTCTTCGGCTTCGTGGGTGGCATCACAGGTGTGACGTTCGGGACCGAGCAGATCAACATCGTCGCTCACAACACGCTCAGGATTCCGGCGCACTTCCACGCCACAGTGGTATCCGGAACGGCGTTGGCCTTCATGGGCATCACCTACTACGTGATCCCGCTGATCTTTCAGAAGAAGGTCTCGTTCTACGGCTTGGCCCGGTGGCAGCCCTACGTGTTCTCGATCGGGATGCTCGTCTTCGTGCTCGGCTTCATGTTCGCCGGCACGTTCGGCGTGCCCCGTCGCCACTACGACATCACGTTCGCGGGCGCGCCGTTCACGGTGGAGTACTCACCAGCGGCCAACCTCATGCTTGCGATCGGCGCCATCGGCGGCCTCGTCGCGGCGGTGGGCGGGGGGATGTACATCCTCGTGACCGTCTGGTCCGTGTTCTTCGGCAAGCCGCTGGGTGCCGACTGCACCGATGTGGCGCTCGCGGGCACGGTGCCGCCGGGTATCTACAAGCGCCCGTTCACCGAGCTCCCCACTGAAGACGTCGAGCTCGAGGAGCACGGCACCCTCGGCATGATGCCCGGCACGATGATCCTCGTGGCCATCTTCTTCGTCGCGTTCGTCGTGTACTACTTCGCGAACTGGAACCTGCTGTCCCGGCTGTGGCAGATCGGATGATCCGGCGGCGGGACGCCTGGCCCCTAGGCGCGATCGGGTTCATCTTCGCGGTCACCGTGAGCTGGTGGGCCCTCGCGCTCTGGTCGGTGCCGGGCGCTCCGGAGTGGCTGGAGCGGACGCGCTCGGTATGCTTCAACATCACCGAGAGCGGCCTTCCCGATGCGAAGGGTTGGCTCCTTCTCCTTGGTCAGCCGCCGACGATGCTCGCCATGCTGCTCGTCGGATGGGGACGGGAGGTGCGGGGGACACTCAGGCACCTGGCATCGTCCATGGGCGGGCGAGCGCTCATCGGCGGAGTCCTGCTGCTGGCGATCGGCGGCCTCGGGCTGGCGGGCGCACGCGTGGCCGACGCTCGCCTGCCGGAGGTGGCCTTGGCGGCCGGCGGCCCGGAGGCCGCCGGTCAGCCGCGCCTCGATCGGGCCTGGCCCACGCTTGCCGACCTGGTCGACCAGGCCGGAGGCCCGTTCATGTTGTCCGACCTCGAGGGCAGACCCGCGCTAGTCACTTTTGCATTCGGCCACTGCGTGACGGTCTGCCCGGCGGTGGTCCACGAAGCGCGGGCGGCCCGGCTCGCCCTCGGGAAGGACATCGCGATCGTCGTATTCACCGTGGATCCATGGCGGGATACACCGGGCCGGCTCGCCTCGCTGCTGATCCAGTTCGAGCTAGATCCGTCTCGTGATCATGTCGTGGGAGGCGCGGTCGAATCGGTTCGGGCCGCCTTGGACTCATGGGACATCCAGACCACGCGCGATACCCGAACCGGTGATATCGTGCATCCTGTCGTTGTCTACCTGGTCGAGGCCGACGGAACGATTGCGTATGCGTCGGGCGGCGGGGCGGACCAGGTCGCGGCACTCGGAGATCTCCTCGGATGGAAGACCGTAGCACCGTGAGTGACCTCGGCGACAGGTCTGGCTCGACCGCGTGCTGATCCAGCCCTCAAGCATGTGGTAGGGATTCACGCCGTGGCCTCCGAGCGACTTCGCTACCTTCTCCCGCTCTAGGCCCCACGCCTGGCTTCCCGACCCCACCCGGAATCCCCGTGTCACTGGTCAGCATCCAGAATCTCACCATCGCGTTCGGCGGGCGGCCACTTCTGGACCATGCGACCCTCCAGATCGAGCGGGGGGAGCGCGTCGGGCTCGTGGGCAGGAACGGCGAAGGTAAGTCCACGTTGCTGGGGATCATTGCAGGAGCGATCGCGCCGGATCGAGGCACCGTGGTGCTCGAATCAGGTGCACGGATCGCGATGCTTCCTCAGGAGGTCCCGGTCGGGCTGCCCGAAACCGTGGCAGAGGTCATCGCGACGGGGGCGCCCGACCATGCTGAGGGCCATCACACCGTCCAGCGACAGGTGTCGTTGATGGGGCTTCAGGCGGATGCACGTTTCGAGGCGCTGTCCGGCGGCGAGAAGCGGCGGGCCCTGCTCGGTCGCGCCCTCGCCGCGGAGCCCGATGGACTCCTCCTCGACGAACCCACCAACCACCTCGATCTCGACGGGATCGAGTGGCTCGAGGGATTCCTGCGGCGCTTCGATGGAAGCCTGCTGTTCGTCACCCATGACCGGACCTTTCTGCAGGCGTTGGCCACCCGCATCGTCGAACTCGATCGGGGTCGTCTGACCTCCTGGGCGTGTGGCTACCGAGCCTACCTCGAACGCAAGGAGGAACTGCTCAGCACCGAAGAGAAGCGGTGGGCCGAGTTCGACCGGAAGCTGTCGGAAGAGGAGGCCTGGATCCGCCGCGGCATCAAGGCGCGTCGGACGAGGAATGAGGGTCGCGTGCGGGCGCTGCAGGCCATGCGGAAGGAGCGGGCACTTCGGCGCGAACGCCCAGGGGAAGTGAAAATCAGCATCCAGAAAGCGGGTCGATCCGGCACCCGGGTGATCGTGGCGAAGGGGATCTCATTCAAGTACAGAGCCGGCGACGCGCGCGACGAGGGCCCGTCGGTGCCGCTGATCCAGGACTTCTCGACAACGATCACACGAGGCGACAAGATCGGGATCATCGGGCCGAACGGAGTCGGCAAGACGACCCTCATCCAGCTCCTGCTCAGGCGCATCGAACCCGATCATGGCACGGTCGAGCACGGGACCTCGCTCGAGGTGCAGTACTTCGACCAGCATCGAGAACAGCTCGACGAAGCGGAGACCGTGGTCGAGGCCGTCACCTCAGGGGGCGACCACGTCGAGATCGACGGCGAACCCCGCCACGTGATGAGCTACCTCGGCGACTTCCTCTTCACTCCGGAGCGGGCCCGCCAGCCCGTGCGCTCCCTATCGGGAGGCGAACGCAATCGCCTTCTCCTCGCCCGACTCTTCACTCGTCGCGCCAACGTGCTGGTTTTGGACGAACCGACCAACGATCTGGACGCCGAGACGCTCGAATTGCTGGAGAGCAGGCTGGTGGACTTTGCGGGAACGGTGCTCGCGGTCAGCCACGACCGAGCCTTCCTGGACAATCTCTGTACGAACACTTTGGTCTTCGAGGGAGGGGGTCGGGTCCGGGAGTTCGTCGGCGGCTATTCGGACTGGAGACGGATCGCGGAGCGGAAAGCAGCGGACGGTGGTCCTGCTGTCGGCCGGAAGGGCAAGTCGACGGAACTCGCGAAGCCGGCTGCGGTGATGTCGAGCAAGAAGAGAAGGCTCACATACAAAGATCAACGAGAGCTCGCGCTGCTTCCGGGTAGGATTGAAGAGCTGGAGGCAGAGCTCGGGAAGGCGCATGAGGCGCTAGCCGATCCGCACTTCTATTCCAGGGACGCGACCGCTGCTGCTGGCGTGGCTCAGCGCGCGAAGGAGCTGGAGGAAGAGATCGAGGTGGCGTTTGCGCGCTGGTCGGAGTCGGAGGAGTCGTGATGGTCGGTGAGGGCGAAGCGCGTCAGCTTCTTAGCCGTTACCGCGACCGCGACCTCGTGGACCTCACCGCACCACCGCCGATCCCGACGCCACCACGGTGGCCGAGCCTGATGCCGTCTCTCGGTAGTAGCGCACGAAACGGTCCGTCTCGAAGCTGTCGTAGCCCTCGAGGTTAGCGGCCCAACGGAACCCGATCGGCTGGAACCACAACTCGGCGCGAACAGTGAAGGGACCGTCGGCCCCGCCGACCGAGACCGCATACCGCACGCGATCTCCACCGGCGCCGAAGTCCTCGTCCGATGTCGCCTCCCCCCGCACGGCGATGCGGGGATCGGCTCGGTCGGCGCCGTAGCCCTCCGGAAGCAGCCGGTTCTCCTTCAGCCATCGCTCGGCCGACATCAGGCCGGTCGTGACGTTGCCGTTCTGGTCGGCTATCACGGCCTCGTAGATCTGAACCTGGTCGTTGCGCGTGATCTCCCTGTAGTGCGGCTCGAAGCGCGCGGCATCCTCGTCGTTGTCGTTGCCGACCACGCTGCCGTTGCTCGAGAAGGCTCCCGATTCGAATACGGTACGCCCCGCCGCGTCCTCCACGGTCACGTGCAGCCACGCTCGCCGCGAGGGATAGGCCGTCGGGAACTTGTGTCCCGCCAGATTCCGCACGTCGACCTCGGCGACGAGGCGGCCCCCGTCGAGCGCGGCCTCGACGACCGTCACCGACGCAGTCGAGGTCCTCAAATGCTCCTCAGTACGGTCCGCGGCGAGCGAAAGCTCCTGTGGCAGCGCGGTGACGCCTAACTCCTGCCTATACCGGTTCAGGACGCGCAGCATGAAGAAGTTTCCGCCGCGGAACACGTGTCGTGACACCTCCGGCCGGGCCCGACCCAGCACGGCCGTCACCGGCACGTCCTCTCCGACGAGCGGCATGTGGCAGTCCTGACAGCTGGTACCTTCCGCGGCGGACGAGCTCGCCTGCCATTCGAGGTAGGGAACCTGCTCCGGAAACTCGGGCCCCTGAGTGCCGTCGGCTCGCACCGCGTGTGTGAACAGCGTGTGACACGACGCGCACAGATCCGAGGACTGCACGTGCGGCCCCTCGGTCGGGCGGAACGTCGTCGCGGAGTGCATGATGCCCGCACCACCGACGTCGGGCTCGAAAGGCCCGTAGACCGGGCGTCCCTCCGGCGGAGCGTCCGTCGAGATGACGAAGCCGCCTTCGAAGCTGGACTCCTCGCCGAGCCCTTCGGGGCTGATCTGGTGGCAGACCGAGCACGACACGCCATCCGCCGCGAGAGAGGCCGCGGGCGCCGTGCTGCCGCCGACCGGTAGGTTGGCGAACACCGATCCCAAGCCGCCGCCCTGCCGGGCCAAGACATTGGCCATCGGCATGTGACAACGGCTGCAGGTGTTCTCGATCACCGCCGCCGCCTGCGGGTGTTCGATCAGCTCTCGGCGGACCGCCGCCTGCCAGTAGGGGTCGCGCGCGCTGTTCGCCATCATCGACGCGCGCCAGTCGTACCCGATGGAGACGTCGACACCGGTCGAGGTCGATACGCCCTTGTGGCACGCGAGGCAGCGATCGGACGTCAGGAACAGGTCCTCCCCGGCAACCGGGGACGCGACCACGCGCTCAGCTGCATGGTCGGCGCGCGGGACGGCCGTGGGGGGGGGCGCCGCTCCGGCCACCACCAGCGCGGCTCCGGTCGCGAGAAGGGTCGCAGCGACCCCGTTGTATGAAGTCATCACCATCCCTCGAAGAAGCCGCCGTCGAACCAGTCGAGCAGCACATAAGCGAGTAGACGTGCCGACCGACCCGACGTCTCGGTGGCCGGGATGAGCACGCCGATGTTGCCCAGGACATGCTGGCGGGTGTTGAGCGAGAACTGCATCTGCGGCACGATGTCGAGAGGTGTCGGGACTCCGCCCTCCAACTCCCGCTTGGCTTGGAGCTCGACCATCGGGGTCCAACTTCTGCCCCACCTGCCCGATGTGAACGTCCGGCCCAGAACAACGCGCGCGAAAGCCTCGTTCTCACCGCCGTCGTAGAAGGGCTTTTCCCCACCGAGTTGGACCTGCACGAACGCGTCCGACGGGAGGATCTGACCGAACGAGGCGAAGGCCTCGGCCTTGGTCCCGTCCGCGCCCAGTCCCTTGGTCTCGTCCCCGGTCGGGAGCACCACCTCGGCGCCGAGCGCGAAGATCCTTCCAGCCTCGCTGCTGTGATAGAAGGTGTGCTTCACGCCCAACACAAGATCCCCGAACCCGCTCACCCAGTCGGTCGCGCCGGCTCCTCCCCCCGCGTCGGGCAACTCGGCCCAACCGTAAGGAATCACAACCTCGAGCTGACTACGCGGCCCGAAGCGCTGTTCCCAAACGAAGGCCCCGTCTACCGCGCCGTCGCCATCGAGCGAAGCGCCGACCTCGGTGACCCACTCATCCTCCGGAAAGGCCTTCTCCGCGAGGAGGGCCCGAGGCAGGTTGAGCTTCCCCCGTGGCCACGACGGATCCGTGCATAGGCTCTTGATGTGACGGACCACGCGGGCGACTTGCTCGACCGAGAGCGCCTCGCCGAAGGCGGGCATCATCATGCTGAAGCCGCGCACCGGCCCACCCTCGTGCCCTATCGCGATCCAGTCGGACTCGGGCTCGCGGGCTGCGAAGTCGCAGTCGGTGAAGTCGGGCAGCGCCTCCTCGAATCCGACGAGCGCGCGGTCGAGACCCCGCCCATCCTGGCCATGGCAGTTCGCGCAGGCAGCTTCGTACAGCGCTGCGTCAGAGAGCTCGTCGAGGTCGTCGGGAAGCTGGGCCGCCAGCCCGGTCGCGCCGACACAAGTAGCCAGGATGGCGAGCCCGAGGACCCAGAAGGAGCCGTCCCACCTCATTCTGTTCTCCATTAGGTGCCTAGTCGATCCGACCAACGCTACGACAACTCTTGGGGTCGGCCCGTCGGGGGATCCCCACTGGGTGCAGTGGGAGATTTCGGGGCCGCCCGATCATCATCCTGCCCAGTCGCGAAGGATTCTCTCGGTCTCCTCCGCGTGGCCGCTCTCGTCACGGACGATGTCCTCCAGTTGGACTGCTAGCCCTTTGTCGCCAAAAGCCTCAGCCTCCTTGGCCCGCTCGGTGTAGTCCTTGGTCGCCTTGAGTTCTGCTTTCAGGACGGCCTCGAGCATCTCGCGGTTCGTGCTCGCGTGAGGCACGGGGCGGGGCACGGTCGTCGGCTCCCCTCCAAGCGCTACGATCTTGTTGGCTAGGAACTGTGCATGAAGTTGCTCATCGGCGACCTCAGCGAGAAAGAACGCCGAGAGCTGCGGACGATACGGGCCGGTCAGCTTCGCGGCGTATGTCAGGTATTGAATCACTGCGCCCAGCTCGCCCGCGAGATCTTCGTTCAGGCGATCGATCAAGGTCTTCTTGTCCATCTGTGCCCCCATTGGTCTAGGGCCCTCCGAGTATCAGTGCATCCCCGGGCCACCATGCTCCATCATGTTTCCACGCTGATCCATCATGCTCCGCATCATCGCGGCCATTCCATCCCGCGCGAGCTCGCTCACTTCCTCCGCATGGGCCTGCAAGGTCGCCACCAACTCAGGATCCTCGGTCGTCTGCGTGAACATCACCCCGGTGGCGGTCTCTTCGATTTCGGTGTGAATCCGTTCCGCATTCTCGAAAATCGTCGGGATCGTCGAGCTGGTCACGTTGAATACCTCGCCGTTCACCAGGCGCTGATCCATGCTCGCGACGTGCGCTTTGATGTATGCCGCAACTTGAGGATCGTCGGATTCCGTCAGCGTACTGACGCCGTTCGGCAGGTTGGTGACGGTGCGGTCGATCGCCTCGTGAGCCACTAGCAACTCGTGTACGATGCCCATGTCGGTGGCGAAGTCGGCGTCACCCTGCGCAGCCGAGTGTTCCTCGACCTCGTGCGTCATCGGATGCGCGTGTGCGTGCTGCGACGAAGCCGCTCCCGGGCTGACGAGCAGTCCGAAGAATGCCAATGCCACCAGCGGTCCGGTGCCGAACAACGTCGAACCTGTTGTTCCAATGCGTCGAGCCGTCATGTGTGTCTCCCGTTTCTTACGGGGCGACATCTCACTCGCTCATCTGTGCCGCCCGTTCTCTAGGTTGGTGACACAGCATGCTCCGGAGGTTCCCGGGTTGTGAGTGGTGACGCTCTTGGAACCGACTAGCTTGTTGGCATGATCCCTACCGAAGGCCATCCTGGACGGACCCAAGACGCCCTCGTCGCACTTTTCGATGCACATGGGGACGCCGTATATCGCCTCGGCCTCCGTCTGTGCGACGACCCGGGCTTCGCGGAGGATCTTGTTCAAGAGACGTTCCTCCGAGCGCACCGAAACTGGGACCAGTTCGAGGGCCGGTCCGAGCCGATGACGTGGCTCTACACGATCGCCTCGCGGGCGTGTCACCGAATGCAGCGGAGGCGCGCGGGGGAGCCGAGGCGGATCGAGCCGTTGAGCGAGCTGCTCACGACTCATCACGAGTGGCGGTCGGATGTTGCGGAGAAGGATGAGAGCCCCCTGGACTACACGATCCGCCGGGAGGAGCTCGCCCGGCTGCGCGCGGCGATTTCGACGCTTGCGGTCGCTTTTCGGCTGCCCCTAGTCCTGAAGGAGATCGAGGGCCTGAGCATAAGAGAAGTGGCCGAGATCCTTGGGCTCCGTGAGGCCACGGTGAAGACGCGGCTACATCGGGCGCGACTGACTCTAGGGCGCGAGATCACCCAGGGTGGTCGCCCGACGACGGAGGACGAGGTCACACACTCCCGTCGGCAGTGCGCGGACCTCCTCACGGGCAAGCTCGAGGCCATGGCCCACGGGGTTCCGTTCCCTATCGAGAACGAACGGATCTGCTCCGCGTGCAGCTCCACGTTGGACGCTCTCGATAGGACACGGGACGTGTGTTCCGGCATCCCTACGCACCCGCTTCCGGCGGAGCTGCGCGCGCGCGTCATCGAGACGCTGAGGGAGTTCGAGGGCTCAACCTGATTCTCGCCATCCGCGCCTTCCGGCGCGCGGCCTTGCTCCGGCGGGAACCTACCGCGTCGTCCATGTCACCTATGTAGTGAGGGCCCAGGCACGGTGCCCAGGCGCTCCGTCGCCCTTGGGGTGGCGCAACACGGGCCGCCAGGCCCGTCCAACGACGAGGCAGATCATGTTTGCCAAGTATGCGGCGATGGTGGCCGGACTCGCGTTGCTGGCTCCACTCGGAGCCGTTCAGCTGGACGCGCAGACGCTACCAGCCCAACAGGCGCAACAGCAACAGCAGCAGGTCCAACGAATGCAGGAGCAGGTTCAGCGACTGAACGACACGATGCAGCGCATGACCCGCATCCAGGACCAGGCGCGTGAGATGGAGCAACTCATGCTCAGGGACATGCAGCAGCTCCGCCAGCAGGAGGGCCTGCAGCTCCAGGACCAGGAGCGGCTGCGCCAGCAGGAGAACGTTCGCAACATGGCGCACGCGCTTGCGGGGGCTGCGGGTGAGATGAACCAAGCCATGCTCGGACTTCGGGAGATGGCTCAGAATTCTGAACAAGCGCTCGATCGCGAGATGGAGCGGCAGATGGACCGTCTCAGGCAACACATGCAGGAGACGTGTGACCAGATGGAGGCCGGGCTCCGCGTGATGGAACAGCTGCGGGACCGCCTGAACGTTTCGTGAACGCCGCAGGCCGGACATGCGCCGGCCTCTCGAGGAGCGCGGTGCTGTTGGGGATCCTTCTCCTCATCACCGCCTCTTCCTTGGTCGCGCAGGGCGTTCGATGGACCGGTTCGACCTCGTACTCGAGAGGGTCGTACATCTTCGATGCAACGACCCACACGCTGTCCCTATCCAACGGGCTCACTGTGACGCTCGGGAAGCTGGAGGTGAGCGGGACTCTGCCGCTCCTGATGCAGAACTCGCAGTGGGTTAGCCAGGTCGGAGGCATCCCGCTGCCAACGGGTGGCAAGGAGAGCGCGGTCGTCCAGCGGCGAGGCCCGGGCGAGACAGTGGGAAGCCGGAAGGGGACCGGTGGCGCGGGAAACGCGCTAGCGACGGAGGTCACCTATCGGGACGCATTCGCGTGGAGCGTCGGTGATCCTTTCTTCTCGGCCTCGTCCGAGCTTTTCGGTGGAACCGGCGCGCTACGGTCGGTACGAATGCATGTTTCCAGCAAGGCCCCGGTGCGCGGGATCGAGTCGGGCGTTGGTACCGGTGAGTGGGACGTAGGGGTCGGTGGGTCGGCCTTCGCGAACTTGGCGGGAACCTTCCTCTTCGCGGATATGGCGTACTGGTGGTTCGGAGACCTCCCTGACCTCGAGCTCCGAGACGGCATCACGTACGGGATGGGTCTGTCCCGAGCCATCCTGGACGCGAAGGGGTCCCTCTCGCTCTCGTTCTTCGGTGCCGCGCCCATGATCGAGTCCATGGAGCGACCGGCTTCGATCGCGCTGGGGCTCGGCTATAGCACCCGGCTGGGAAGGAGCCTCTCGGGTGGCGTAGCCGCCGGTCTCAGCGAGGCGTCACCTGATCTTTCTGTGTATTTCGGCTGGAGTCTGACGGTGCGGTGACGCCGATCGGAAGCTTGAAGCAAACGGGGCGTGGCGCAGTCCGGTAGCGCACCTGCTTTGGGAGCCAGTCTCTGGCGTCGGTGGGCGTCGACGCAGTCTTTGGCACAGTTTGGGATGGCTCGCGGATCGCGGGCCTGACCGGCATCTTCTCCGCATGAACGCACCCGACCCGATCGCGCGGCTCAACGGCGCCCTCGACGGCAAGTACCGCATCGAGGGCGAGCTCGGCGAAGGCGGCATGGCGACCGTCTACCTGGCGCACGATGCCAAGCACGACCGGGGAGTCGCGCTCAAGGTCTTCAGGCCGGAGCTAGCCGCCGCGCTCGGCGGCGAGCGGTTTCTAAAGGAAATCAGGATCACGGCCAACCTTCAGCATCCGCATATCCTGCCGCTCTTCGACTCGGGCGGTGAGGGTTCGGTGTTGTACTACGTGATGCCCCACGTGAAGGGGGAGACGCTGAAGCAGAAGCTGGAGCGCGAGGGCCGGCTATCCATCGAAGAGAGCATCTCGATCGGGAAGTCCGTGGCGGCGGCCCTGCACTACGCGCACCGGCAGAACGTCGTCCATCGCGACATCAAGCCGGAGAACGTCATGCTTTCCGATGGCCTGCCCGTCGTGGCCGACTTCGGGATCGCGGGAGCGTTGGATGCGGCGGGCGGAGACCGCCTGACTGGCACCGGCCTGTCGCTGGGGACACCCGGCTACATGAGTCCCGAGCAGGCCTCGGGTGATCCGGTGGACGCACGCTCGGACGTGTACGCCTTGGGATGCCTCATGTTCGAGATGGTCACCGGTGAGCAGCCGTACTCCGGGCCCACCGCGCGCTCGGTCCTCGTGAAGGTCCTCACGGATCCCGTGCCCTCGACACGCACCTTCAGGGACGGAGTCCCGGAGGCGCTGGATGCCGCGATCCGCCGGGCGCTCGCGAAGGAACCGAGCGAGCGCTTCCTGACCGCGGCAGAGTTGGCGGCTGCGTTGAGCGGGAAGTCGAAGGCGCCTGTCCAGGTGAAGGAGGCCCTCGCGATCGCTCCGTCGAAGCGGACTCCGTTCGTCGCTCGCGAGCAGGAACGGGCCCAGCTGATCACCGCGCTCGACGATGCCGCCGAGGGACAGGGCTCGCTGGTCCTGGTCGGCGGCGAGCCCGGCGTCGGCAAGACCCGGCTCGCCGAGGAGATCCTGCTCGAGGCGCAACGCCGTGAGCTCCTGTGCTTCATCGGCCACTCCTACGAAGGTGAGGGCTCGGCACCCTATACGCCCTTCGTCGAGACGCTCGAGTACGCCGCTCGCGCCCTACCGGAAGACGTCTTCCGCCAGGCCCTCGGAGACTCCGCATCCGAGGTCGCGCGGATCATGCCGAAGCTGCGCAGGATGTTCCCGGACATTCCGCCCGCCGTCGAACTGCCCGCGGATCAACAGCGTCAGTATCTCTTCAACAGCTACCGCGAGTTCGTGGAGCGCGGCACGCAGATCTCACCGCTGGTCGTGCTCCTGGACGACGTGCACTGGGCCGACGAGCCGTCGCTGCTGCTCCTCGAACACCTCGCGCAGCACCTCCCCACGCAGCGGATGCTGATCATCGCGACGTACCGGGACGTCGAGCTCGAGGTCACACGGCCTTTCGCGAAGACGCTGAGCAACCTCACGCGACAGCGGCTGGGGCAGCGCATCATGATCCGGCGCCTCTCCGAGGAGTCCGTGGCTGAACTGCTCGCCGCATTAGGCGGCCCCGGCCCTCCACAACGTCTGGCGGCCTCGATCTTCCACGAGACCGAGGGCAACCCGTTCTTCGTCGAGGAGGTCTTCCGCGACCTCGAAGAAGACGGCAAGCTCTTCGACCCTGACGGGGCGTGGCTGTCCGACCTGGACGTCGCTCAGTTGGAGGTACCTGAGGGTGTGCGGCTCGTGATCGGGCGACGACTCGAGCGCGTCGGCGAGGACGTGCAGAAGGTGCTGACCGCCGGAGCCGTGGTGGGCAGGCGGTTCGATCTCCGGATTCTGGAAGCGCTCGACCAAGTCTCGGGTGACGCGCTGTTCGATGCGCTCGAAGCCGCCGAGGAGGCACATCTCCTACAGCCGGAGCCCGCCGGCCGCCACACGGTCTACAAGTTCAGTCACGAGCTGATTCGCCAGACGCTGGTCGGGCGTCTCTCGATGCCGAGGCGGCAGCGGTTGCATCTGCGCATCTCTGGGGCGATGGAAGAGGTCTACGGATCGCGTATCGAGGAGCATGCCGCGGACTACTCCTACCATCTCTACCAGGCCGGAGCGGCCGCCGATCCCGACACCACGATCCGCTTCCTGACCCTGGCCGGCGAGCAAGCGTTAGAGGCAGCGGCCTTCGAGGAGGCACTCGAGCACTTCGAGCTCGGCCTTACCGTCGTGGAGGACCCGGAGCCCGGACAGCTTGCCGAGCTTCTGAGGAAGAAGGGCTCGGCAGCGCGAGGGCTCGGAGACTGGCCCGCGGTGCTGGAAGCCTGGAACACTGCCCTGCCGTTGTTCGAGGAGTTGGGCGAGTCCGATGCCGTGGCGCAGATGTGCGAAGAGGCGGCCCTCATTCTGTCATGGGAGGGCCGGAACGACGAGGCGCGAGAGATTGCCCATCGGGGTCTTCGGGCCGCCGGCGAGCAACCGACTCTGGGCCGCGCACGGCTGCTGGCGGTGTTAGGGTGGATGGAGGCGAACTGTGGCGATCCGAAGAGCGGAGCCACCATCGACGAGGCGATAAGGCTCGGGGAAGAGCTGGGAGACACTTCCGTCGTTGCCGTCGCTCACGCCTGCGCCCAGGGAGCCCAGCACAATCAGGCCCGATTTCACGCAGCCGTCGAGTTCGGCGAGCGGGCATCTGAGAAGCTGCGGTCTGCAAACGACGGCTGGAACCTGGCCCAAGTCCTGGGTTTCCTCCAGCAGGATGGCGTCTGGAGGGGAAGGCCGACCGAAGCGATGAGTCTGGGCCCAGAAGTCCGCAGATTGGCCGACAAGTTGGGGCACAACGGAGCCGGCGTCTGCGCCGACTTTGCAGGTCTCCTCGCCGACTTCATGGTGCATGGCGACCTGGACCGCCTGATCGCTCGAGGCCGTCGAGGGGCTGAGGCATGGAAGCCGTCAGGGCCCTGGAGCCACTGCGGCACTCTGTTCGAGTCCGTCGGTCTGTTCTTGAAGGGCGAGTGGGATCGCTCTGTCGAGGTAGCTGCGGCAGCGGTTCGGGATTTCCCCGACGAGAACCAGTGGGCTGGGTGGTTTTGTGGCTGGGAGCTCACGGCGCATGCCTACGCCGGGACCGGTGCAGCCTTGGGACTCTATCGGAATCGCGAGGATCGGATACCCCGTGGAAGTGGTGCCGCCGTCGCTGGAGACAGATTCTTCGCCCTGAACGCGATAGAGGCGCTCGCCGTCATCGGGAACCGGGAGGCTGCCGCGGCACTCTACCCGGCTGGACTCGACGCGGTGGAGGGTGGTCTAGTGGCGCTGCATTCGGGGCTCGGTCAGCGCTACCTCGGCATCTCGGCTGCTTGCGGTCGGGAATGGGATGTCGCAGAGGGGCACTTCCGGGCCGCGCTCGCAGAGGCCCACGAGATCCCCTACCGGACCCAGCAGCCCGAGGTACGTCGCTGGTACGCATGGATGCTGCTCGAGCGCGGCGAGCCAGGCGACCGAGAGCGGGCGACCGAACTCCTCAACGAGGCGATCCCGATGTTTGCCGAGATCGGCATGCCTAGGCACAAGGAAATGGCTGAAGGCATGCTCTGAGGAGTGGTCGTCGCGGTAAGGCATTGCTTGGTAGGTACTTACGGGGCGTGGCGCAGTCCGGTAGCGCACCTGCTTTGGGAGCCACTTTCTGGCGTCGGTGGGCGTCGGCCAGCGTCGGAAATGCTGGGTTTGTGCGTCAGTTGCGTCGGTGGGCGTCGGTGGGTAACGACGCAGTCTTTGACCAGCTTGGCCTATGCCTCGGATCAAGGGCGTCGCTGCGACTGGGGTCACTGGTCCGGGGAGACTCGAAGGTTACGGATTCCGGTGGGTCCGTCCCGATCCTAACCGTGCAAGAACGGGGACTCCGTTGGCGGGCAAACCGACTTCGTCGGTGATCGCGAAGCGGTCGCCAAAGACGAAGACGGCGAGACCGTGGAAGACCACGCCGATACCCCACCCCATCAGTGGTCACTTGGCCCACAGGTAATCCGAGGCTGTGGTCAGGTTGATGACGACAAGAGCGGTATTCACGACCACGAAGACGGCGAGATGGGCGAAGAAGCCACGCCGTGCCTCTAGTCGCTCCCTAACGCGCTGGAAGTCATCCGAGCGTTTCATTTGGCCCTCCTTCAGTATGGGCAAAGCCAGTCCGAGCGTACATTTGGGGTCCGTGGGTCCTTACCCCTCGACCTCGACCATCTCGTAGTTCAGCATGCCGTGTCTTTTCGTCCTCTACCCGCGGAGGTGCTTAAAGGCCTTCGGGTCCACACTGGCCGCGGCGAGCAAGCCGCCAAAAAGCGCGGCGGGAATACCGGGGCTCACAACGTCCTGACCGGAAAGGAACAGGCCCGGCACCGGCGTCTTGGCCTGTAGCGCTCCGCTCAAGACCCGCTGGGGCGTGACGTCCAGGCCGTAGAACGCGCCCCGGTGGTGCCCCGTGATCGCCCTCGTCGTAAGTGGCGTCGAGAGGTTTCGGAACACGACGAGCTCGGCCAGCTCCGGGAAGTAGGCCTGGAACTGCGCGAACATCGTCTCCTCGACCTGAGCCTTGAACGACCGGTACTCGTCGCCACGCGCGCCCGGGTCCATGTCGGCCCATCTCTCCACGGTAGACCAGTCGGACCATGCGATCATCTCGCCGGCGTGCTTCTGCGAAGGTCCGGGGTCATGGCCGGAGTCCTTCACCGAGGCGAAAGAAACGAATGTGGCGGGCGGCGGGCTGTCCGGTGCGTCCGTCCACAGGACGTCGACTTCACCCGTCGGGTAGATCCAGTGGTTCGAGCGGGTCGCTCCGGCATCCTCGACATCGCCCTCGAAGCCCAGGAACAGGCTGAAGTGTGCGATCGACGGCGGGAGCGAACGGATCTCATCGACCCAGTCCTGATGTCCGCAATCGGCGGGAAGCAGATGGTTGACGGTCTCACGCGCGCCAATATTCGAGATCACCACATCGGCACGGAATTCCTCTCCATCCGCCGTCCGCACACCGGCAACCCGCTCGTTCTCGAACAGAAGCGTCTCGACTCTCGAGCTTGCCCTCGCTTCGCCCTCGCCAGCCGTGATCGTCGGCAGGATGTGTTCGGCGAATGCTGCGCCGCCACTCACCGGATACCATGACCCGCTTTCCAGGTAGGACGCGGAGATCAGGGCATGCATCGCGAAGCTTGCCTTGCTGGGCCTGCCGCCATGGTCGCCCCACTGCGCGGCGAAGACGGCGGCCAGTTCAGGGTTGTCGGTAATCTCGTCGATCACCTCCTGTGTCGTCCGCCCGCACCAGCGGTCGATCGCGCGGCCGTTCCACCACCGCAGCGCACTGCCGAGGAGCTCGGGCATCGCACGCGTCGGGAAGAACTTGTTGATCGCCTCCCGGCCTTCCCTGAGCGCTACGGTCCAGGCCTCGATGGCCTTCGCCTCATCCGGGAACCGGTCCTTGAGATCACGCTCCTGCGCCTCGAAGGGGCGGGACAATGCCAGCGGGGCCGCGTCGCCGATATGCAGGTTGTCGTAGACGGCCCCCATCGACGTGAACTCGATCGGCGTGTCGGACAGCCAGTCCAGGAGGTCGCGCAAAGGATCGCCCGGGGCGATACCGCTCAGGTAATGGATTCCCGCATCCCAGGTGAAGCCCCCGAGGGAGAAGCTGTGGGTCAGGCCGCCAAGGGTCTGGTACTGCTCCAGGAGAAGCACCTTGTGCCCGACCTTCGACAGCGCGGCGGCAGCAGCCATGCCGCCGATGCCTGAGCCGATGACGATGGCGTCCCAATGCTTGCCGTCAGCGCCCTGCATCGTGCACCTCCGTCGGTTGACCGGGAACGATGTCCCACACCTCAACGATGCGGCCATCCACGAAGCGCCAGACGACCACCACATCCACGGTGACAGCGCGCTCCCGGATGGTCAGCGTGTTTCGTGATTGGACAACGACCAGCTCGTTGCCAACGGGCGTCACCGACACGGGCTCGATCTTGAATGTTCCGCGGGACAGTCCGGCGAGGGATTCGAAGAAGGCACGGATGCCATCAGGGCCCACATGGTCGCCCTGCAAATCGGGCAGATTGGGGTTGAAGTAGTGAAAGACGGCGTCCTCGGCGAACAGGTCCGTCGACGCCGCCATGTTGCGCGGATCGAGGCGCTTCAACAGCGCGACGTTCGGATGGTCTTCGGTCATGTCTGTGCCTTCGCGTCAGAAGCTGCCGAAGTTGAGTGACACGACGGCCGCAAACCCGGAAAGGTCCGCGTTGCGAAGGCCGAGTAGCTCCACGCCCCGGGTGAGGCGGTAGCTCACCCCCAACGCAGCCCTGAAGAACCGCGTCGCGTTCAGAACGACGTCCAATTCGGGCTCGGCGACGAAGAACGAATCGTCGGCCCGGGTGCCGGATGGGCCGTCCGGATTCCAGGCCACGCCGCCCGCTCCGATCAGCAGGCCCAGGGAGACGTGTACCAGCTCATCCGGACGATGGACGTACCCGAGCTCGAGTCCCCCATACCCCATCTCGAGCCCCCCGGGATCTCCAGCGCCGTTCATGAGGTGCTCGAAGTTCGCCACGTTGGCGAGTCCGTAGCCCCCACCTCCGATCACTACCGACCCGTTGATGATCCAGCCTCCGCGCCCTCCCACGAGCACGCCGAATCTGCTGTCGATCTCGGTGAACTTCACGACGGGTGCTCCGAAACCCCCGTGACGGAGGTCGCCCTCCATGAGGGTCTCCTGTGCGCTCAGCGCCCCACTGCCTAGGAACGCACCAGCCATCAGGAGGCAACCAATCGATCTACGGGTTGTCATGATAACCTGCCCATCCGCTCAGAAGCATCGTATTCAGCGGAGTTCGGCACTCCTGTACCGAACCGCACTCCAGACTAGTCGAGGTCGGGTCGGCAGTCTGTCAGGCTCAGCCTGAGCTGACCGTAGGGCGCTGCCCTGAAGGCACACTCACCGGCTTCGTAGGCGGCACTTCCCACGCCGGTATCAGCGGCTGCCCGACAGACGCCGCGCCGCGCCGGCTCCACAATTAGGAGGAGGCGCCTCACGGTCGGTGCGAGCGCACTGAGCGGGCGGTGCCCGACTCGTTCGACGAATGGACGCTTTGGGAGGCGACGCGATGCGTGGTGGACCTCTGATCGAATGGCGAGATGCCTGGGGGAGTCCGATGACCGTCGGCAACAGCACCATCACTCCCGTAGCGAGGTCCCTTGTCGCCCGTTGGCCGGGCGGTGGTTCTGTATGGAGCGGACCCGCAGCGGTCATCGTCGAGCGAGAAGGAAGGACCGAACGGATACCCATCGCGAACCTCAACGGCCGGATCCTCTGGGCGATGAGGGTGGGCGCAGTCACCCTCATCGCGGCGTGGATCGTAAAAGACCGAAGGAGGAGGAACTCAAATGACTGAGGGACACGATCATGCCGTAGAGACCATGGACAAAGCACACGAGAGGGCGGCGGAGGTCCTCGCGGAGCTGGTATCCGTGGCGAGCGCGGCCAAGGTGTACAGTGAGCCCGTGGTGGCCGGCGACAG